>CAVJUB010000138.1:0-6090 GCA_963652545.1 Hallella faecis
AAAAAGACGATGGACACAAGGGCGTTTTCTCACCAGAAAAGTCAGCACGAAGCAAGGGAAACACAAAGTCCATGAAAATCAATGATCTTCCCGCGATGGATGTCGTCATGATGACACCTTGATTGGTGAGAAACGTGCTGAATGTTCACATGTTGCCGGGGGTCTTTTTCGTGCAAAATCAATACGGTTCTCGCGGCAGAGGTCGCTTTTTCATGATGAAAATTTGGTGCACGGTTCTCCTTGCCCCTCATCGACCTCAACCAAAAATCCCAGTAGTTGCCATAGCTATATGGTCAAATATCGTTTGAAATCAAAGGCAGTCAAATTTGAGAACCCTCTCATCCATGTGCGAATTCAGAGGGTTCGTTCAGTAGTTGCCATGCGATAATCTTCCGCGAAATCAAACAACTAACAGCCTTGTCTCATGTGAGAACTTGGCTCGTTTCTCACCAGCAATCGTCGGCAGATGCCTCGCCTCAGTGCGCTGTTTGAGCACAAAACTCCCAGATTCCGGCTCTTGCCATAGCTCCGCCTTCGCGAAAACCGCTTGGAAAGCCGTCTTTTGAGAAGGACCGACTTTCAATAATCAGCGAACACGCCGCTTGCGCGGCTTCTTTTCATGTCCGCGGAGTTCTTGAATGTCCTCACCCTCTCAGCAGAATTTCCCTGCGCAGCCGCAACAGGCTCCCCAGGCTCCCATTTATCCGAACAACTGTGCCGTCCCTCCGGGACAGGTGCCGCCGCAGTACGTTCCACCCAACGGCTACCCACAGCCCGGCTACGGTCAGCCGTACGTCCAGCAGGGCGTACCGCCTCAAGCGCCGGTCTATCAGCCCGCCCCTCCCCCGCCTCCTCCCGCTTCACCTGAGAAGCCGAGCGGCGTTTCCTTGTCGGCTTGCATCACCACCGGTGTCGTCTCGGCTTTGGTAGCTTTTGGCGCGTCCATCCTGTTTGCGCACTTCGTCCAGCAGAAGCCGGTTCAGACAAAGGCGCCGATTGCCATCGTGGACATGCTTCAGCTAGCTACGGGCATTGGCAAGGCGAAGGGGCTTGACGCCACTCAGGCGTATCAACAGGCAGGCGAAGCGATTTCCCGTCTGGAAGCTCAGGGAATGATCGTGATGGACACGCGCTCCATCATCGCGGCTCCGAGCGTCTACAAGCTCCTCCCCTCGCAACTGGTGCCGGGTGCAGATGACGGCGGGCTCGTGGGCGGCTACGACGTGCCCACACTGAAGGAAGAGGTGCCCAATGCCAAGCGCTAACTGGCTTCGCGAGCGCGCGGCTCGTTTCTGCGCACCGCTCAAGAACGCCACCCGAGGCCAGCTCGTGCGATGGGGCGTGACTTCCGTGGTGATTTGCGCTGGCACGGTGGCTGGACTTTGGTATCTGGGCGACCGTTTTGAGATCGGGCTTGATCGCCAGCAGACCCACTGCGTCGAGGGCGACGTGTTCTTGATCGACAAATACGACCGGACGCCCGTGAAGAACGAGCTCTTTGCCTACCGCGCCGGAAAGAAGCTCGTGGCGGCCTTTCCGGAAGATCGCCTGATGGGCAAGTACATCCGCGCCGTTCCGGGCGACACGGTGTCCATCAACGACGAAGAGGAAATCTTTGTGAACGGGCGCTACGTGGCCCGCGGCCTTTACTGGTTGCACGACAAGGAAACGCATCAGATTGACCCCGCCGCCTTGAAGAAGTTCACGGGAAAGAAAACGCTCAAGGACGGGGAGTACTGGATGATGGGCACAAGCCGCCGGAGCTTTGACTCGCGCTATTGGGGCGTCATCACCAAGGATCAAATCATCGGGAGAATGTATGTCTTGCATCGACCGGACCGCTAGCCGCCTCACGCTCGTGGCCGCGGCGCTTTTAACGCTTTTTTGCCTGCCGGCCTCGGCTGAGCCGCAGAAGTTTGCTGAACCCGCTAAGTCGGCGGAAACCGAAGCCGCCGATCTGGCGGTGAAGGGCACGGTGAAGTACTTCTTCAACACCAATGACCCTTACTCCGAGATGAAGGTCATGCCGGACGGCACCGTCATCGGCTCCACCATCACCAATCACGGCAAAGGCGTCCGCCAGCAGATGCGGATGCCGAACTTTGATTCCATCACCCCGGTCATTGACCCTGTGGTGGGCAAGGACAACAAGGGCCGCGTCATCACTGAGCGCCAGAAGAAGATGAAGGAGCTTCAGTGGAAGGCCATTGGCGGCATGGTGAAGGAGTACAACGATGGCGTGAAGGCGGGCACGATCACGCCCGTGGAGAAGCCGAAGGAGACTCAGCTGGAAATGTGGCAGCGGCAGGCGCGAGAAGCCGCTGAGTACGAGAAGACGCACGGGCCGATCCAAACGTCGAAGAACTACAAGATGCCGGGGCTTTCTCCCGAAGAAAGCAAGCTCGTTCGCAGTCCCAATACGCAGATTCGCTTCGTGAACGGCCAGCCGGAGTACCTTGTCTTTGATGAGGAGAACCGCCTGAAGCAGATCATTCGCCCGAATAAGAAGAAGCCCTACGTGGCGAAGTTCAAGAAGCAGGAGCCGGTGCGCCGCGAGGTGGAGTCCAAGGTCATCTACTCGTCGGACGAGAAGGTGGACATCAACGACGTAAACAACCCCGAAACGAAGCGCATCAAGGCTCTCTTCCCCGACATCGGCAAAACGCCGGAACAGCGCCGCTACATCATCCATCAGAACCAAGACGGCACGTCGTCCACGGAAGCGCCGGGCAAGCCCGTGTCGTTTCTCGATTCCGCGCTGAAGACGTTGCTCGGCATTCGAGACGCGTCGGCGCAGACGGTGGATCCTGACTATTTCAAAAACCGACCGTTGCCAAGCGGGATGGGTTCGGTGATTGATGACATCGCCAAGTCCGCGAAGTCCTTGCAGGAGGAGTTAAAGGCTCAAGGGGCGCTCACGACGGAGCCGCAAGAGCCCGAGGACTACTGTGATGACTGCAAGGATGACCCGCCGCCTCGCGCCAAGGGAGTGCGCCAAGCTCAAGCTCAGGAGCAGAAGTCCAAGGTGCAGTCCCTCTTGAACTTCAGCAAGGACGTGACGGCAAGCACAGAAGCGGCCAAGCAGAAGGATTCGGAGTTCTCCTCCGATTTGAACGCAGTGATTCGGTCCGTCTCCGGAGGTGACGGACATGACGGGTTTCTCAAGTCGATGGGAAAGGTTGTTGAGGATCACCCCGACGTGCGGAAGGCATTGCCAAACGTGGATCAAGAAATTCAGTCGCTCTCTCGCGAACTGGAAGCGGCAACAGCATCCGAAATCCCGGCCAACGCCCCGGAGAGAACGCTGGTCTTCGTTTCTTACTCCATGAGTGAACAGGCCATTCTGGATGCCTTTCGCATGAACAAGGGCCGTGAAGACGTGCTCTTTGTGATGCAGGGCATTCCAGCCGGCATGAACATCGCCACGGGCGTTCGAAAGATGCAGCAGCTCGCCTCCAAGGTGGAGCCCACGCCGAACATCGTGCTGGACCCCGGCCTCTTTGACGCCTATGACGTGAAGGTGGTGCCGACGCTCGTGCGCACCAAGGGCGCTTTGAAGGGCGGTCCTGCGCCCGGAAAGAAGAGTCGCGCCTACCCCCGAATGCTGGGCAAGGTGCGCGGCCTCACCAACGACGAATGGCTTCTCGCGGAGTTGAAGGACGGCAAGTCCGGTGATCTCGGCACCGAAGGCAACGTCGTGGAGATCGCCGAGCAGAACCTCATTGACGTGATGAAGGAGCGCGTTGCAAAGATCGACTGGGCGGAGAAGAAAAAGAAGGCGTTTGAGCGCGCGTGGACGATGCAGAAGTTTGACGTTCTGCCGACGGCTCAAGAGGACCGTGAGCGCGAGATTGATCCGACGTTCGTGGTGGAGAATGACATCAAGGACGCCGCGGGGAATCTCATTCGCTACAAGGGCGAGCACGTGAATCCGTTGGAGATTCGTCCCTTCACGATGAACTTGCTGGTCTTCAACCCGCTTTCTCGCCGCGAAAAGATCCGCGTCGATCAGATTCTGGCGCAGTACAAGGCGCAAGGCTTTGAGAAGCCCCTGCTCGTCGGTACGCAGATTGACCGCGACAAGGGCTTTGGCTGGGGCTCCTACAAGGAGATCACCGACTACTTTGACGCGCATCTCTTCATGCTGACGCCGGAAGTGAAGGAGACGTGGGCGCTTGAACAGACACCGGCGCTTATCTACGCCGACAACGAGCGGCACGTCTTCCGCGTCATGGAGTTCGGCCCGACGCAAGATGAAGACGAGATCATTGCGCGGCAGGACCGTGAGCGGGCGGAGGCCGCGAAGAAATGAGACTAAGGAAAACCTTCATTCAGGTTGCCGTGACGCTGATCGCCGGGCTCTCCATGGCGGGAGCTCAGGCGGAAAGTGCCGCTACCGGCACCTTCGATGTCATCAAAGGCTCTGTCGACAAGATCACGAATGAGTATGGCGGCTACATCTCGGAGAACGGCTCAACCGTCGGCCAGCAGACGGGTGAAACCGTTCCCGGTGACCAAGGCTGCAACGACGCGGACGTGATCTCCGGCAAGCTCATCACTGATCTTTGCTGGACCTGCATCTTCCCCATCATCGTGGCAGGCGTGAACACGTCAAAGATTGCGGGCGAGACTTACGAGGATCGCATCCCCGACAATGCCGCCGACAATTATTTCTGCTCTTGCCCCGACAAGGACGGTGCCCTGCCTCACTTTGGCTTCCGCACCTCCTTCTGGGAGCCGATGCGACTGGCCGAGTTTGAACGTCAGAGCGGCTGTCTTTCGACGATCAACGGCGTTCGCCTCCCCTTCAACAAGCTGTTCCAAGGCACTGAGAAGAGCAAGGCCGCTACGACGAAGAAAGCCGACGGAAAGACGTTCCGTCACTACCATTTCTACGCCTTCCCTGTTCTCGTCATGCTCGACTTATGGCTTCCGAAGAACTGCAATCCGGGGGCCTTCATGGACCTCGACATCATGTACTTCTCGGAGGTTGACCCGACGTGGAACTACGATGAAGTGAGTTTCTTCACGAATCCGGAGGCGGCTCTTTTTGCAACACCGTTAGGTCCAGTGTCTTGTATTGCCGACGCTCTTGCCTCCAATTTAGGACATCCGATACGTCAGATGTATTGGTGCGCAGGCTCGTGGGGCATCCTCTATCCGGCATCCGGCAATGTGAATGTCCTTGCTGGGGCTATTTCTGAAACGTCCCTCATGGCCGCTCGCATTTTGGTGGCGCTTCATCGACGCGGCATCGAATGGCATTCCGTTGGCAAGGACGCCATGTGCGGCGGCTCGCTTTTGAACTGGTTGCCGAAGGAGCAGTACCGCTTCAACCTATTCTGGCCCATCCCCGAAAACCACAGTGACCACCCCATTGGGCAGACCTCGCTCATCTGGGGTCTCGCCAAGACTATTCCGGGTTACGGCGAAGATCCGATCTTTGTGGTCTGGCGGTGGTTGGATTGTTGCAACACGGCGGGGCAGCAACAATAGGCTAAGGTCCTTCATGTCGTCATGACGACACGAAGAGTGATGGCGGAGGCACGGTCTGAGCAGAAGACAATGCCTCCGCTTTTCTTATTTTGAATACTTAGCCGGTAAACCATGTTGTCATGACGACATCCAGTTTGCTTGTACCAAAGTAGTTAACCGACTAACCATGTCGTCATGATGACACTTTTGATTTGTTTTCGATGTAGTTAGCTGGCTAATGATGTTGTCATGACAACATTCGCAGGGACTCACTGGAAATAGTTAGCCGACAAACAATGCACTCATGACGACACCTGAGATGACTCATTCAAGATGATTAGCTGGCTAAATGTGTCGTCATGATGACATCCAGCAACTCGGTCTAAAAGTAGTTAGCCAGCTAAGAACGTCGTCATGACAACATTTGCCGAAACGCCGCGGGACGGTTCCAGAAGCTGACAAATTGAACATTGTGATGGCATACTTGCCTGATGTAGAACGGGCTGACGAGGTCAGTCAGAGCTGGCTCAGCGTTTTCAGCGTGCTTTTCAGCACGAAGAGTTCGAAGAAAGATTGTGAACGCGTGCTGCGGGAGCACGGCGTTGCCGTTGAGTC
>CAVJUB010000139.1:0-5972 GCA_963652545.1 Hallella faecis
GAAAGAAACTCCCTCCGGCTCGTGGTGGTAGATTTGGGAGATTTCTAACTAACGGAGTAGCCGGCCGTGACCTTCCGCTTTTTGCGGGCGGAGGATTTGCGGCAGCAGCGTCAACATACTCGAAGCCTCCAAACAACAAAATCAAACGGAGCTTTGTGGCGCTGAAAGCGAAGGGCGGCTTCCGTCCCTTGGCTCGGCAAGACCGGCGAAAGCCTGCCCGCGGGTTTCCTTGAAGCCGACGGCCGCAGCAGGATCTTTCGTACGCGTCACCCCGTCTGCTTCGCCTGAAAATCCCATGTTTGAATCTCTCCAGCTCGTGGGCCTCTCCACGCTCCTCGTCACGGCCGCTGAAATCGGCGACAAGACGCAACTTCTCGCGCTCTGCCTCGCAGCGCGTTACCGCAAGCCCCTTCCCATCTGCCTAGCGATTCTCGCGGCGACGCTCGCGAACCACGCTCTCGCGGGGCTTCTCGGCGCTTCGGTTGCGTCCTTCATCGAACCCTCGGTTTTGAAGTGGGTGCTCGTCGTTTCGTTCCTCGCGATGGCGGCGTGGATGCTCGTCCCCGACAAGATTGAAGACGACGCCGGCACCTTGAAGCGCGGCAACTTCGGCGTCTTCGGCACGACGTTCATCCTCTTCTTCCTCGCGGAGATGGGGGACAAGACGCAGCTTGCCACCGTAGCGCTCGGAGCAAGCTACGCCGACAGCGTGGTCGCGGTCGTCACGGGCACGACGCTTGGCATGCTGATTGCCGACGTGCCCGCGGTCTTCATCGGAAACAAGCTCTCCGAAAAGCTCTCGATGGCCCTGATGCGCAAGATCGCGGCCGTCCTCTTTGTGATCTTCGCCATCCTCGCCTACTTCGCGTAGCGCGCGGCTTTTACAAAAACTTCGGGGCGCAACGGTCAAAGCCGTGCGCCCCGATTTTTGCCTTTCGTTCGCTCGCCGCGCCTATTCCGCCGCCTTCGTCTTGCGGCGCGCCGGCGCCTTCTTCACCGCGGGCTTTTTCGCCGCCTTGCGAGTCGGCTTCTTCACGTCGCCTGCGGCCTCCGCCATCGCCTTCTTGAGGTACTTGCCGGTGAGGCTCGCCTTGCACTGAGCAACCGTCTCGGGCCGCCCTTCGATCACAAGCTCGCCGCCCGCGGCGCCGCCGTCAGGGCCGATGTCCACCACCCAGTCCGCAAGACGCACCACGTCGAGATTGTGCTCGATCACGACAACGGTGTTGCCCAGCGCCGTCAGCTTTCGCAGCACCTTGAGGAGCAGCGACACGTCTTCAAAGTGAAGCCCGGTCGTAGGTTCGTCAAGAATGTAGAGCGTGCGGCCCGTGTCGCGGCGGGAGAGCTCTTCAGCAAGCTTGATGCGCTGCGCTTCGCCCCCGGAGAAAGTCACGGCGCTCTGCCCCAGACGAATGTAGCCCAGCCCCACGTCCGCGAGGGTCTGCAGCTTGCGCGTGATGGCGGGCCAGGCGCTGAAGAATTCCAGCGCGTCGTCCACCGTCATTTCGAGCACTTCGTAGATGCTCTTGCCGCGGTACTTCACTTCAAGCGTCTCGCGGTTGTAGCGCCGCCCCTGGCAGGTGGAGCAGGTGACGTACACGGGCGGCAGAAAGCCCATCTCCACCTTGATGACGCCGTCGCCCTCGCAGGCTTCGCAACGGCCGCCCGGCGTGTTGAAGGAGAAGCGCCCGGCGTCGTAGCCGCGCTCGCGCGCCGCAGGCGTCTGCGCAAACACGTCGCGAATCTGCGTGAAAAGCCCCGTGTAGGTGGCCGGGTTGGAGCGCGGCGTCTTGCCGATGGGACTCTGGTCCACGTCAATCACCTTGTCGATGAGGTCAAGCCCGTCAATGCGCTCGTAGTCAAGCGCCTGCTCCTTCGTGTGCTGGAAATGCCGCCGCAGCGCCGCGCCCAGCGTGTCGTTCACGAGCGTGGACTTGCCGGACCCCGACACGCCCGTCACCACGGTCATCGCGCCCACCGGAAAGTGGCAGGTGACGCCCTTCAAGTTGTGCCCCACGGCGTTCACGAGCGTGAGGCACTCCGAGAGCGGATCCTCAAGGGGCTTGGCGGGCGCCGACACCTGGCGCCGTCCCGCAAGGTACGCCCCCGTAAGCGACACGTCCGACGCCATGATGTCTTCGGGCGTCCCCGCGCACAGCACTTCGCCACCCTTTTCCCCTGCGCCCGGCCCCATGTCCACAAGCCAGTCCGCCGCGCGCATCACGTCGGTGTCATGCTCCACGGCGATCACGGTGTTGCCCGCCGCGGCGAGCTTCTTCATCATGTCGATGAGCTTCTCGTTGTCGCGCTGATGCAGTCCAATCGTCGGTTCATCGAGCACGTAGGTGACGCCCGTGAGTCCCGAGCCGATCTGCCCCGCGAGACGAATGCGCTGCATTTCGCCGCCCGAAAGCGTCGAAGCTTCGCGATTCAAGGTGAGGTAGCCGAGCCCCACCGCCGTGAGAAACGTAAGGCGCTTCTTCAATTCCGCAAGCGGTCCCGCCGCCACGGCTTCGCGCTCGGGCGAAAATTTCAACGAGTCAAAGCACGCCAACGCCTCCTTGAGGCTCATGCGCGAGACGTCGGCGATGTTCACTTTTTCGTCGCCTTCGCCGAGGTACACGTCGAGCACCTCGCGCCGGTAGCGCTCGCCCCCGCACGACGGGCACGAGCCGATGCTGCGCATCATGCGAAGGCCCACGCGGGCGGCGTCCGAGCGCGTGTGACTCCACTGGCGCTCCAACTGCGGAATGACGCCCTCAAAAGCGGCGTCCACCGCGAGCCCTGCGGCGCGGGCGGCCTCCGCGCCAAAAAGAATCAGCGTCTGCACGGGATGCGGCAACGAATTCCACGGCGCCGTGAGATCAAAGGACGCCTTGACGGCGAGCCCCTTCAGAATCTGGAAGTTGGCGCGATTCTTCTCCGACCAGCCGCAGACCGCCCCCTCCGCGAGCGACAGAAAGGGATCGCGGACGACGAGCTCGGGATCAAAGCGCTCGAGCCTTCCGGCGCCCTGGCAGACCGGGCAGGCCCCCAGCGCATTGTTGAAGGAGAACATCGACGGCACGGGATCCGGCGCGGTGTAGCCGCACTCGGGACAGCCGTAGTGAATGGAGAATCGCTGCTCGCGGCCGGGCTCGTCCATGAGCGCGAGCACCGCCCGTCCGTCAAAAAGCCGCACCGCCGATTCAAAGCTTTCCGCGAGCCGGCTTCTTGCCTGATCGCTGATCTTCAGCCGGTCCACCACCACGTCCACCGTCGCGCCTTCGGGCCAGCGGCGGCCGATCGCGTCGTCGCACGTCATGACCTCGCCCTCCACGCGCAGGCGAATGAAGCCGCGGCGCGCCATCTCGGCCGCAAACTTCCCCACCTTCTCCACGGCGGGCGCAGGCGCCAGAATGAGCACCTTCGTCTCTTCGGGAAGCGCGAGCGCCGCGTCCACCATGTCGTGGATGCCGCTTCGCGTGAGGGGAACGTGATGATGCGGGCAGAAGGGGCGGCCGGCGCGGGAAAAAAGCAGGCGCAGGTAGTCCGCCGACTCCGTCACCGTCGCCACCGTCGAGCGGGAGCCCGGCACGGTCGTATGCTGGCCGATGGAAATGGAGGGCGAAAGCCCCTCCACGGAATCCACGTCGGGCTTGTCCATCACGTCCATGAAGCGGCGGGCGTAGGCGCTCACGCTCTCGGCGTAGCGGCGCTGCCCCTCGGCGTAGAGCGTGTCAAACGCAAGCGAGCTCTTGCCCGAGCCTGACAGCCCCGTGATCACCGTGAAGCGATTGCGGGGGATGTCGACGTCAACGTTTTTCAAATTGTGGGTGCGAGCGCCCCGGATGCGGATCCAGTCGTTGGACATGATGCAAAAGTCGCCGCCCGCCGAAGCGAAGCATCCGGCCGGCGGCTTAAGGCCAGAAGAAATCGAACGGACTAATATAGCCCGATTTCGACCGCCGCGCCGAACTTTTTGCACTTCGAAAGAAAACATGTCGGATACGGAAGACATCAATCGCTTCACGGCCACCGAGCGGCGCAGCGCCGCCACGCTCTCCTCCATCTTCGCCCTGCGCATGCTGGGGCTCTTTCTCATCCTGCCGGTGTTCGCGGTCTACGCCGGACACCTCGAAGGAGGCGAAAGCGCCTTCGCCGTCGGCCTCACCCTCGGCATCTACGGCCTCACGCAGGGCTGCCTGCAGATTCCCTTCGGCGCCGCGAGCGACCGCTGGGGCCGCAAGCCCGTGATCGCCGCGGGGCTTCTCATCTTCGCCGCAGGCAGCATCGCCGCCGCGCTGGGCGACTCCGTCTGGACCGTCATGGCCGGGCGCGCGCTCCAGGGCGCCGGCGCCGTTTCCGCCGCCGTCACCGCCATGCTTTCGGACTCTGTGCGAGACCGCGTTCTCACAAAGGCGATGGCCTTGGTCGGCTCTTCGATCGGCCTCACCTTCGCGCTCTCGCTCGTTCTCTCCCCGATTCTCGCACGCTGGATCGGCGTCGCCGGCCTCTTCTGGCTCACGGGGATTCTCTCCCTCATCGCGGTCTACGTGATCCTCAAAGTCGTGCCGGACGTGCCCGCCTCGCGCCGCGCCGCGAGCGGCCCCGCCGTCCCCTGGCAGACGACCGTCTTTCATCCGCAGCTGTTGCGGCTCAATCTCGGCATCTTCATCCTGCACTGCGTGCAGATGGCGCTTTTTGTGGTGATCCCGGTGAAGCTGCAGGCCGCGGGGCTCGCGTCAGAAAGCCACTGGATGATTTACCTGCCCGCCGTGGCGCTGAGCTTTCTCTTTTTGATGCCCGCCCTCACAAGGGCGGAGCGCGCAGGTAAAATAAAGTCGCTTTTTCTCGGTGCCGTGATGCTCCTTGCGGGAGTATTCGCCGTGCTGTCGGCGTCAGCGCCGTCCCTCTGGGGGTACGGCCTGGTCCTGTTCGCCTTCTTCTGCGGGTTCAACGTGCTGGAAGCCTCGCTTCCCTCGTTCGTCTCCCGCATGGCGCCCGCCTCTGCCAAAGGTCTTGCGCTCGGCGTGTACAACACCACGCAGTCGCTGGGCCTTTTTGCGGGCGGCGCATTGGGAGGCTGGCTTTCTGAAGGCTGGGGTCATGAGGCGGTGTTTCTCTTTTGTCTCGCCGCCCTCGCGCTCTGGATCGTCGCCGCGCTCGGCATGAAAGTCCCGGAATCCCACCGCACCGGCGAAGCAGTGAACATTTAATATTTGGTTGAAAGAGAATAATTCATCATGGCTTCCATCAACAAGGTCATTCTGATCGGCAATCTCGGCCGCGATCCTGAAACCCGCTACACCGCCGACGGCAACACCGCCATCTGCACCGTCACCCTCGCCACCTCCCGCCGCTACAAGGACAGCCAGGGCCAGCTTCAGGAAGAAACGGAATGGCACCGCGTGGTGATGTTCGGCCGTCAGGCTGAAGTGGCCGGCACCTACCTGCACAAGGGAAGTTCCGTCTATATCGAAGGCCGCCTGCGCACCCGCAAGTACACGGGCAAGGACGGCATCGAGCGCTACGCCACCGAAATCATTTCTGAAACGATGCAGTTCCTCGGCGGCCGTCCCAACGGCAGCTCGAGCAGCGCCGCCTCCGGCAGCGAAGACAGCGGCTTTGAGTCCGCGCCTCGCCGTCCGGCGCCCGCTCAGCATGCGGCCCCGGCGCAGCCCGCCGCGGCGCCCGCCCAGTCCGCCGGCGACATCAACGAGGACGACGTTCCGTTCTAAAAAGCGGCTCGCCTCCTGACCTCAACCCTCGCTTTCGGCCCCGTGCCCTAGCGAGGGTTTTCTTTTTTCACGAAGTCCGGCCGCGCACCACGCAGCCAGAATTCAGCGGGAAAGCAGCTCCACGGACTTGCTCTCCGAAATGCATTGCTTGAACGCCCGGGGCACCAGCCGTTCGAACCAACACGAACGCTCTGACTCGTCCCAATTCGGACCTCTTTGTGTGAGGCACCCAAGTCCGTACAATTGTCGAAG
>CAVJUB010000140.1:0-5868 GCA_963652545.1 Hallella faecis
CAACAGATAGATCCTCGTCACCGACGTCACCGCGGGCGACTCCGCCACGGCGCACCGAGCGATCAGCTTGCCATCTCCCGTGAGCGCCTGATCCACAACGCCTTCAGAAAGCACATTGATGAAGGGGGACGAGCGGTGAATCTCGTTTAGATCAATAACTTCATTGTTCTGGAACCCTTCGTCCTTGAACCGCTGCTTGATGCTCTCATCATTGAGACTGTTCATCGGAAAGCGGAACGCGAGATCCTGATTGGAAATAGGCTCCAGCTTGCACCCCATCAGTGCGACAGCGTTGCGGCTGAAGGCCACGAGATCACTATGTCCGCCCAGCACCTCCTGCTGCTCAGTCCACAGGGGATAGACCTCCTCGGGGTGGATGGACTGCTGAGCAAATACCGTGCGATTTCGCTTGGCCTTCTCCAAAGCGTTCGTCCACTGGACATCCAGTTGAGCGAGCTCCTCTGCCGCAAAGAGATCCGGCTGAACAGAATACTTGCCCGAAGAGCGGTCCTTGAAAAGCGCAGCCTTAATGAGCGCCTTGTTGATGAGCTCCTTCTTCTCCGGAACAGGAACGGTGATCCCCAGCTGCTTGTGAATGGCTTCGCTCTTCTTCAAGATGACTTTGAGGATGAAGCCGTCCACGGGATTGTTCTCGCCGTAAAGCATCGTGCAGCGGATTTCCTTCGCCTTCTGACCAAAGCGGTCAACGCGCCCTTCACGCTGCTCATGACGTGTCGGATTCCACGCGAGGTCGTAGTGAATCACCGACGTGAAGTACTGCTGCAAATTGATGCCTTCGGACAAGCAGTCCGTCGCCACCAGCACGCGCTTCGGCGCGTTGCCCAACGCCTCAACGCGCATCTTGCGATCTTCCGGCGCCAGTTCCCCCGTAACGCAATCCACCGTGACATCCTTGGGAAGCGCCTCCTGCAACGCCGCCTTCACATACTGAGCCGTGGCGATGAAGCGGCAGAAGACCACGGGCGCGAAGCCATCCTTCAGCAGGGTCTTCACGTGATTCACCAAAAGACGGACCTTGGGATCGTTCTTGCTTCCCGCCAGTCGCTTGGCTTCCTCCAACAGCCGCTTGAGCTCCTCGTTCTCCTTGAGCCATAGCGCGGGCTCTGCATCGGAATCACTTCCCTCGTCCAGTTCCTGCAAGTCAGGATTGGGATCGAGATCATTGCTCTCAAAAAGCATCCCAGCCTCTTTCGAGAGCACTCGATTCTTCAGCGCCTGCTCCGCTGCCGCGGGTGACGATGAGATGCACCGGAACAACGCCAGCACGGCGTACCAAATGAGCCGATTGTCGTCCGCGTTGGCATCCACCATCTTCTGGCAATAGTCCTGCACATGCGCGAAGAATTCATCCCATTCGTTCGTAAGCTGATACGTCAACTCCGCCGTCTTGCGAACAGGGAACCCCGTCAAACGATCCTCGTCCGACACGCGCCATTCCTCGATGTCTTGACGACGGCGCTGGACGAAGCACTTGGCAAGCTCCATGCGCAACGGATCACGCGGCGAAATCTTGCCGCGCAACTGAACAAAATCCTCGTTCAAAAGCGACAGGAGGCTGTAGAACCCCTCCTCATTGCCGGAGTGCGGCGTCGCCGTGAGAAGGATCATGTGCCGATCCTCCTTCTGCGCAAGACGCTTCAGCAATTCAAAGCGCTTTTGCATCGCTCTCGTGGACTGCACGCAGGTGTGCGCCTCATCCACGATGATGCAGTCCAGATCCATCGTCTGGAAGTAGTCGCGATGCTTCTCGCTCTTGATGTAGTCAAGGCTCACGACAAGAACCGGAAACTGATCGATCAGCGTCTTCCCATGCGGAACCATCTTTTCCAACCGAGCCGCTGATCCCGACGTCAAAGGCTTCGCCTCAATGTTGAAGTGATCCGCGAGCTCCGTCACCCACTGATCCACGAGATGCGGCGGGCACAGCACGGCCAAACTATTGATCTCACCGCGATCCATCATCTCGCGCACAATGAGGCCGGATTCAATCGTCTTGCCGATGCCCACGTCGTCTGCGATCAGCAGGCGAACCACCTTCTGGCGCATGGACATCAAAAGCGGCACCAGCTGATACGAGCGAGGCTCCACCGCAATGGAACCAAAGGAACGGAATGGGCCGGCACCGCTTCGCAGCTGAAAGCGCAGCGCGTTGTAGAGCAACTCCGCCGACGCAATGCTCCCCGCCTTCTGCGGATCCGGAAGCTCAAACTGCGCCAGACGCACAGGCTCCATTTCCAAAGCCGGAATAAGACACGTCACCTCATCGTCTGCGCCGCCAATTGGACGCAAACGCAACCATTCGTCCGAAGAGCCGGACTGAACCACCCACGTGCGGGCTCGGGCATAAACCAAATTGCCGGGGAGAAAGATATTGCTCATGGTTTGTCTTTTCTTGTTGCGTTGTCGTCAGTTGGCAGAAAGCGACGGATGCTCTCTCAACACAGATTCCCATCGGGTTTCATCACTCAGATCGAGCACAGTCCAGCCGGATTCATCCATGTCTTCCCTCAGATCGTCCTCTACAGGCGAGAAGGACACCAGAAGACGCTCGCTGGAATAGGCCGCGTCAAACGTCAGCCCCATGCGGCGGAACGTCTTGGGGATTTGATCCGGCACCTTGCAGCCCGCCGCCAGCGCCTTCGCTTTGAAACGCTCAATTTTCGTCCCTTCAGCTGCCGGCGTCACCTCGGCAAATTCTTCATTCACAGTCGTCTTGCACTGCGTCAGCCCCACCAAAAAACGAAGTGCGTTGGGATCACGACGGTCAATCTTGTCATGTTCTGGCTGATTGTGATAGGTAAGCAAGCAGGAATAGCAACCGGCAACGCAGTCCGTCTTCTGGTCAAAAAGGTCCATGTGATCCGCGTCCCAGCTCTGTTCTCCTGCTTTCCCGTAGTGCATGAGTTCTAACGCCGCCTCCGCGATGTCCTTCACCGCTTCAGGATTCTTCACGATGTTGCGAAGGACCCCCGCGCCACCCTCGCCTGACTCGTAGATGAGGATCATGCGCCGGTCCGTCGCGTTCGGAATCGGCTCCACAAAAATTTCTGACGATTCGATCTGGTACACCTGCTCAATCGCCCGCTTAATGGCCGCCTGCAGTGTCGCCATCGTGATGACTGAAGGCACCGCTTCCTTGAAACGTGGTTCCAGCAGAAGAATATTTCGCGTGTCGCTCACAAACGGAATAATTGTCTGCACAGGCCCCGTGTCCAAAACTTTGTCTTCCTTGTCCTTCGATTCTTCCGCATCCGGCCCTTCATTCTTCCAATAGCCATTGAGCGGATTGATCACAAAACCCTTCGTCTTCTGGTTCTTGCGATGCTTCCATCCCAGATTGGCTCGCCAAACGGAAGCAGCCGGCGCATAAGTAAGCGTCGCCGTCACCTCGTCACCGTTCTTCACCTCAATCACGCTCGTCTGCGGCAAACCCGAAGGTGATTTTGCAAACCGAAAGAGCGTCTGCGTCTCAAAACCCTGGCTGCGGCGGTTCTCGTCCTCCATCGTGATGTGCTCGACTTCCGTCGTCTCCACCATGCTCACCTTGTAGAGTCCCAGCAACACGTCATCCTGCGTCAGCGCCGTCCCGCAGTTTTCACAGTTGTTGTAAATCTTCTCGCCTTCCAAATCATGCGTGTAGCCGCAGTGCGGACAGACAATGACCGACCTTGTCGGCAACTGGCTGCCTGCTGTCGTCGTGTCAGCCGACGCGTTGATCTTCAAGCGATCAATTCGATAGATGCGCCCCCGATGGTAGATAAGGTTCCGCGGCCCGAACTCGGACAATCCAAGGAAACGAGCTCGGGCGAGCACCGTGTCGTCTTCCCCTTGCCCGTTCGGAGCCGGAAGCCATGCGAGAAGCGGCAAAGCCGGGAAGTTGTACCCCGGCAGAAAACCCTGGCTCGCCAAATAGCGATAGACGTAGAAGTCATTGTTCGTCGACGTTGAAGTCGTCTGTTCCAGCTTTTGCTTCTGCCGACGGGCATCCTGGTGACGCCGATTGGCAACCGCCTGTTCATCCTTGGAGTACCCCGTGCCGAGGATGATGTCGTTCGCTTCTTGAATCTGCTTTCGCGTGGCGTTGTAGAGACTGCGCCAGCCGTCAAAGGCCGACTGAAATTCCTTGGCGGCTTGCTGCATCGTGCGTTCGACATAATCACTGTCGTACCACGTAGCTCGCTGATCCCTAAGCTCGGGCTCCACTTGAGAAAGCACCGCCTTACCCAATGCCACAGCCTTCCTCGTGATGGCTTCCGACTGCAAGCTCTTCAACACGTCCGGCAGCACTGGATAATCGGGAACCCGTTTTAAATCCAGCACCTGAGCCACCGTACCCGGCAAATCCACGCAGGCAGCGGAAAGCCAGATGGAGTGCAGATGATTCTTGATGAGCGACTCATTGGAAAGATCAAGCGTCGGCTCCTTCACCACGCCCTGCACCATGTCTTCCGGATGGTTGAAGAACCACTGGTCATGCGGACTCAATGGCGTGCAATAACTCACGCTCATGGCCTGCTGTCCCGAACGACCGGCTCGCCCAGCTCGCTGAACGTAGTTTGCCGCCGTTGGCGGAATGTTTCGCATGTAGACGTAGTTCAAGGCCGAGATGTCGATGCCCAATTCCATCGTCGGCGAACAGAAAAGCAACGGCAGTCGCTTGAAGATCTTCGTCGGATGAAGAGCCTTCCACTTCGCCTCATCCTTCTCCGTCGCGCGGAACCGCATTTCGAGCTCCTCACGCTCCTCGGACGACACCTGCGCCGTATGCTCCTCCGCCTCAAAGTCAAAGAGCGTCGAACCGTTTTTGCTCAGAGCATCGGACATCGTAAGGTACAGCTTCTGGAAGAACGGATTGACGTCCATGTTCGGCGCTTGATTCTCCTTCTTCCTAACCTCGGGCTCCGTTTCTAACATCGAATCAGGGAAGGACCACGTCAGTTCATTCTGGTTGATCTGGTAGCACGTACCGCCCTTGTTCTCTTTTTTGCACAGAACTCCCTCCTTCACCAACAAGGCGGTCATTCGAGAAACGAGCTTGTGCATCTCTTCTCGATCCGAAACCACATTGTCCGAAAGCGTCGCCTTGATGTCCTTCCAGAAGCTCAATTTCTGAAGCTTCTTCATCACCGGCGAATACGGAGTGAGCTTGGCCGCATCACCATACGGCCAAGCCTTGACGTCCCCCTTGTTCAGGACGAAAGCGCACCCCACGAAGCCGCCGTTGCGCATTTCGTCCACGAGACTCCAGCGGCTCGACAGCACGCCGTGATCAAACTCTCGCATCCGTTCCTGTTCCTGCGGAGTGAAATACACACTGTCAACGCAGAGACGCCGCCGAACTTCGTTCAGAAAAACAGAAAAAAGCTCCTGACGATTTTCTGCCGTCAACTTGGAGAGAACCGCATCTTTCGCAAACACCGCGTCATCGCTTGCCAACCTGTTGAGGTTGGCGTAGCCAATGCGAAGCAACTTCAACCGCTCCAAGCTCGGGCAGTTGTAAAACCCCTTATCCTGCAGGTCTCGAAGAATACGATAGCTCAACACAAAGCGGAGCGCCTTGTTGGCATTGGTGAAGCTGTAACCCTCAGCAGTAATCGCATCGTTGAGGTACTCTCGCACAGCCGACCGGTTATGCGGATCATCAAAATGGAACAATCCACAAACGCCGTCCACTACCTCCGACAGGCTAAGGGCTGCATTCGCCTGCTTTCGAAGCACACAAACTACACCGCTTCGCAGAATAACCTGGTTGATGAAGTCATTGAAATGCCCCGCCTGCAGCGCCGCATCCTGTCGATTGTCCGCAAAGCCCAGCACCTTCCGATATTTCTGTGACGCTTCATCCTC
>CAVJUB010000141.1:0-5824 GCA_963652545.1 Hallella faecis
CGTTGGCCGTTGGCTTCACTATGTAGGAATGCCAACATTCCCAGAAATGAGGAAGCTTTACATTGTTTGCGATGGCGGCGGAAGTAATGGTAGTCGACCTCGATTATGGAAATGGGTTCTTGCTGAAATTGCCAATCTCTTTAAAATAGAGATTCATGTGTCTCACCTTCCACCGGGAACTTCAAAATGGAATAAGGTCGAGCACAAATTGTTCTCGTACATCACCAAATCATGGGCCGGACAGCCTTTAATTGATATTCAAACGGTGATTAACCTGATTTCATCAACAACTACAACGGGATTGAAAGTGGATTGCAAACTTGATACAAACCAGTATGAGACTGGTATTTCAATTTCGGACGACGAATTCGAGAAAATCGACATCGAACCTCTTGGGCAGATGCCTGAATGGAATTACATAATTCGAGGCTTCAAGTCGTAGGGGTTATTTGCTTACAGTTCCTTGGTTGAGGTACGCACCGGGAGAAACTGATCGGACGGTAGGATTCTGAAACTGCGAATGCGTGATGCGGGCGATGGCAAGCGGATTGAACACTGCCTCTGTCCCGGCGTTGCGCGAATAGTAGGCGCAGAGCATCCGTGCAGTCGTGGTCTTGCCGAAGCCGCGCGGTCGGCAAAGGCAGGTGAGTCGCCTCGGAGAGTGCATGACGCCGTTGGTGTAGGCGATGAGGCCGGATTTGTCTACATAGCGGCCGCTCTTGACAAGAGCGATGAAATCATCGGCGGCTTGATTTTGCAATTTAAAAATTTCCCCATATCAATACATAACGGCTCCGATACACGCGAACATTGTATCGTGAAGAATCGCGCTGTTCTTTGGCAAGAGTCAGTGACGCCTACCATTTTTGTCGGAGGGCGTCGGGGGCTTCCGACGTTATAGTGGTCGCCTGCTCGAAGAAGACAGGGCTCGATCCCGTCGCTTCGGACCGAAACAATCCACTACAACATCAGGAAAAGGAACCTCCGGTTATGTTCATCAAGAAAATGGCGGCAGCTGCCTGCGCCGCCGCCCTCCTCATGTCTGCGGCGTCCGCCGCTTCCGCTGAAACGCTCCGCGTGGGCAGTGAAACGGTTTATCCCCCCTTTGAATTCCTGGATTCTTCGACCGGCCAGTACGACGGCTTCGACATGGATCTCATCAAGGCGATTGCAAAGAAGGCGGGATTTGACATCCACATCTATTCCATGGGGCTGGACGGCCTCGTCCCCGCCCTGGTTTCGGGCTCCATTGATCTTGCCGTTTCCGCGCTTACGATCACGCCGGAACGCGCTGCCAAGGTTGACTTCTCGGACCCCTACTATGAGAGCGGCCTCTCCATCATGACGCACCGCGACAATGCGGCGAAGATCAAGAGCGTCAAGGCGCTGGAAGGCAAGACGCTCTGCGTGGAGATCGGCTCCTCGGGCGCGCTCTATTCGCAGAAGCTGAAGGGTACAAAGATCCGCACGTTCAATTCCGCGGCGGAAGCCTTCCTGGAGATCAACCAGAAGGGCTGCTACGCGATGATCAACGACAAGCCGGTGAACGAGTACTTCCTTTCCCAGAAGCAGGCGAAGAACATGAAGCTGAAGGAAGTGCCGATCGTGCTGCAGGCGGAGAACTACGGCTTTGCCATTCAGAAGGGCAACACCGCGCTCGCTAAGCGCATCAACGATGCGCTGAAGGCGGTGAAGGCCGACGGCACCTACGACAAGATCTACAAGAAGTGGTTTGCGGCAAAGTAATCGCCTTCTGCTGATAAAGAAAAAGCTCCGGCCTGCGTGGGTTCGGAGCTTTTTCGTTTTCGGCGCGGCAGTCGCTATCGATGCGCCGCGTCGATCATTTCCTGCGCTGCCTTCAGTGTGGCGTCGGTGATCACGGTGCCGCCCGCCATGCGGGCGATCTCGGCGACGCGCTCTTCGCTCGTGAGCTCCCGCAGGTGCGACGTGGTGACGCCGTTTTCGGTGGACTTGGCGACCTGCCACTGATTGTGCGCGCAGGCGGCGACCTGCGGAAGGTGCGTGACGCAGAGGACCTGGCGCGTTTCACCGAGACGCCGCAGCAGTTTGCCCACGACTTCAGCGACGGCGCCGCCGATGCCGCTGTCGACTTCGTCAAAGATGAGCGTGGGGACCGGCGTGATCTGCGCCGTGATGACGGCGATGGCAAGCGAGATGCGGGCGAGTTCGCCGCCCGAAGCCACCTTGGTGAGGGCGCGAGGCGTGGCGCCCGCGTGGCCGGCCACCAGAAACTCGCAGCGCTCGACGCCGCCTGCCCAGGGCTCCGAGGCGGGGAGCGTGATTTCCAGACGGCCGCCCGCCATGGAAAGCGTCTGCATTTCGGCGGTGACGGCGGCGGAGAGCTTCGCCGCGCCCTGCCGGCGCTTTTCGGTGAGAAGCGCCGCTTTGGCGAGGTAGACCTTCTTTGCAGCGGCTTCCCGCAGTCTCAGGGCGTCCAGATCGGCGCTCTCTTCGATTTCTGCGAGCCTTGCCTTGGTGTCTTCCCAAAGCTTGTCGAGTTCGTCAGGCGAGCGATGGAACTTGCGCGCGATGCGCCAGTAGGCGTTGAGCCGTTCGTCCACTTCCGCAAAGCGTGATTCGTCGAGGTCGCAGTGATCGAGATGCCGGTCGATGTCGCGCGAGCAGTCGTCCACGATGGTGCAGGCTTCGCCGATCGTCTTGGCAAACTCAGCGTAGGCGGGGTCGAACTTTGAGGCGGCTTCGAGCTTTGCCTGCGCGCGGGAAAGGAGTTCGCTCGCGTTGTCGTCGCCGTCCGTGAGATTTTCCACGGCGCCTCGCACATTGGTGAGGATGTCGGCGGCGTTGGAGAGCACGTTGTGCTCCTCGTTCACTTTGTCGTATTCGCCTTCCGTGGGGGCGAGCTCGGTGAGGATTTCATTCATCCAGGAGAGCTTCTCGCTCTCGGCCTGCAGCCGCTCGGCGTCGTCCGTGGCCTGCTTCAAGAGATGCGCCACCTTCTGCCACGCGTCCCAGGCGAGCTTCACGGCGATGAGCTCGTCGCGGCAGTCGGAGAAGCCGTCCACGAGCTGCAGCTGATGCGCGGGCTTCAAGAGCGACTGGTGCGCGTGCTGGCCGTGAATGTCGATCAGGCGCTCGCCCAATTCCTTCATCTGGCTCACGGCGACCGGAGTGCCGTTCACCCAGCAGCGGCTGCGGCCCTTGATGTCCACGGTGCGGCGAAGAAGGAGCGACTCTTCGGTGTCAAGGCCGGCGGCTTCCAGCCAGGAGCGCGCCCGGGGGTTCACGGTGAATTCCGCCGTTACCTCGGTGCGCTCAGCGCCTTCGCGAATGACGCCGGTGTCGCTGCGAGCGCCCAGCACGAGCTGCAGGGCGTCGATCAGAATCGACTTGCCGGCGCCCGTTTCGCCCGTAAGGCACGTGAGCCCCGTCTTCGCTTCGATTGTGAGCGACGGAACAATGACAAAGTCTTTGAGCGAAAGAAGCGACAGCATGAGGGCTTCCTGTCAGAGCAATCAGGGAAGGTAGGGGTCGGAGTCTTCGAGCAGAACGCGGCCTTCGGGCATGTGAATCGGGCGCTCGGCCTGCGGCAGGTAGTTCCAGCGCAGCTTGCGCCGCAGCAGCTCGAAGTAGCTGTACCCCTCGGGGTGCAGCATCGTGAAGGACTCCGTCGCGACGGACACCCGAAGCACGTCGCCCACCGCGACGTCAAAGGACGTCTGGGCGTCAAAGCTCGCGAGCGCGCTGCGGGTCTCGTTGATCTCGATGTCGATCACGGACGCCGAGGAGAGCACCACCGGACGGTTGGAGAGCGTGTGGGGCGCGATGGGCACGAGCAGCATCGAGTGCACCGCGGGGTGCATGATGGGGCCGCCCGCGGCCATGGCGTAGGCGGTTGAGCCCGTTGAGGAGCTCACGAGAACGCCGTCCGCGCGCTGCGCCGACATCTGCTGGCCGTCTACGTAGACGGTGTACTGCACCATCCCGAGCGCGTGGCCGTGCGTCACGGTGACGTCGTTCACGGCGGGCGAGGAGAAGACCATCTCGCCGTCGCGGTAGATGCGACCGAAAAGAAAGCGGCGCTCGTCGCGGATGAAGCGGCCGGAGAGCATCAGCGGAATCTGGCGCGCCATGTCTTCAACGGTGACGTCGGTGATGAAGCCGAGGCGACCGGCGTTGATGCCGATGATGGGGATGTTGTGCGGCCAGAGGGCGCGCGCGGCGCCCAGCATCCGGCCGTCGCCGCCCATCACGAGCGCGATGTCGCAGGCGTCGCCCAGCTCCTTGTCGCTCAAGACGGGATAGGGGGCGCCTTCGGGGAAGTAGCGCGCCGCCATGACGTCAAGGCACGGCTCGACGCCCGCTTCCGTGACAAGCGCGAGGAGATTTCTCAAGTGACCGCTGATGTCGCCCTGAGGCTTGGCGAAGATCGCGGCTTTCTTAAAGGCGGCCATGTCGATCAGTCGTCCAGATCCGGCGTTTCAACGCCCAGCACCTTGTGCAGCTTCGGGCTCGTCGTCGTGTACTGCAGGAAGACCTTCTTCTCGGGAAAGACGTAGCGGCTCGCGGCGAAGGCGGCGAGGGCGCATTCGTGAAAGCCCGAAAGGATGAGCTTCTTCTTGCCGGGGTAGGTGTTGATGTCGCCCACGGCGAAGATGCCGGGGATGGAGGATTCAAACTTCTCGGTGTCCACCACGATCTGGCGGCGGTCAAGCTCAAGTCCCCATTCGGCGATGGGGCCGATCTTGGGTTGCAGGCCGAAGAAGACGAGGAGGTGGTCAAGCGGCATGCGGCGCGTCACGCCGTCGGCGCCCGTGACGCGGATTTCCTTCATCTTGCCGTCTTTTTCCTCAAAGCCCGTGACCTGGCCCACTTCAAACTGCATCTCCCAGTTTTCGCAGAGCTCCTTCATCTTCGCTACGGAGCTCGCCGCGGCGCGGAAGCCGTCGCGACGATGCACGAGCACCACGCTTTCCGCTTTGCCCACGAGGTTCAAAGTCCAGTCGAGCGCGCTGTCGCCGCCCCCGAGAATGACGATGTTCTTGCCTTCAAAGAGCTTCGGATCGCGCACGCGGTAGTGAAGCTGCGTGCCTTCGAACTTTTCGATGCCCGGCACGCGCAGGGGGCGCGCCTGGAAGCTGCCGACGCCCGCGGCGATGATCACCACCTTGCAGAGGAACTTCGTGCCCTTGTCGGTCTCGACGTCAAAGCGGCCGTCTTCGCGCTTTTTGACGACCGTCACCTCTTCGCCCAGATGGAACTGCGCGCCGAAGGGATGGATCTGCTTTAAAAGATTCTCGGTGAGGTCGTAGGAGGAGTAGACGGGAACGGCCGGAATGTCGTAGATGGGCTTTGTGGGATAAAGCTCCATGCACTGGCCGCCCACGTTCTTGAGCGAGTCGACGACGTGCGCCTTGATTTCCAAAAGGCCCAGTTCAAAAACCTGGAAGAGGCCGACGGGGCCGGCGCCCACGATGACGGCGTCGGTTTCGATGATGCCGTCGGTTTCCGGAGCAAGGGTGAGATAGTCTTCAATAGCCATGATGCGCTTTTTGCCGCAGGCTTTTCGCTGCAGCCAACGTAGTGTCAGAAAAGGAAACGCGGCGCGCTGATTTTTTGTCGGCGCGCCAAACGGGGCGCGGCGGTCTCTGAAGCGGACGGCGCCCTCGAAGATGACGGGAATTTTCGCACAAATCGCCCGGAAAGACGTCCGCCGAAAGACGGGCTTGCACGGGGTTTGGCTAGCTGACGAGGAATCTGCCAAATTTGTCAGAATGGAGGTGCCTTCCCGCATTGACGAAAGGAGGATGCCATGACACTGCACTCCATCGGTTATCTGGCAAAG
>CAVJUB010000142.1:0-5820 GCA_963652545.1 Hallella faecis
AGTGCTGTCAGGCCTTTCTGCAGGTTTTCATCGCCGGCGCAAACTATAACGTGACAGCTGAGCGGCATTGCGCCTTAGGCCGAAGCGACCTTGAAATTGAGGCGCCGAAGTTCCACTGGGTGCTTGAGCTCAAGTACCAGCGCCAAGGCGAGTCTGTTGACGCCCTGCTCACCGAAGCCGTGGCGCAGATCCAGGAAAAGCAGTACGGCGCAGCGTCAGCCAAGCCCCTCATTCGCGTGGCCGCTGTGTTCTCCGAAGAGAAGCGCACGTTCGTTCGCTGGCAGCAGGTCGGCTGATTCTCACTTCCTGCCTGCTCTGCGCAAAGAAACGCCTCGCCACAGCCAGCTTCCCGGCCTAGTGACGAGGCGTTGTCGAAACGGGCCCTTTGCCGGTCAGCCGACCGGCGAGGCCGCCGCTTCTTATTGCGCGTTGAACGCCCGCTCCTTGGCGAGGAACGTGTCAAACGCCGCCCAGATGACGCGAATGGGCTTGTTTTCGGTGTGCTCGCGCATCTTGGCGGAGAGATCGTCCAGCCAAGCGCCAAAGTGCGCCTGCACAAAAGGCTTCGTGTCGCGCTTGTTTTCAATCAGGTACGCAAGGAACCCGAGCATGACGCTCACGTGATCGTCCGGGAGGTTGTCCTTGGCGGTCGTCGTGACGCCCGCGGCGCGATAGGCCTCGCGGGCCGCGAGGCACGGCTCCTGGCAGTTCAAGTGCGCGGCGCTCGTCCAGGCGGACTGGCAGAGCGAAATAGTTTCTTCGCCCACTCCGTAGAAGAGCTTCGCCCACTCCTTCCGCTCATTGCGCGTCACGATGATGCCCGTCGTCGTATCCCCGAGCGCCTCGGAAACCGCGGGCCAGTAAGACCCGACGGAGTCATGGAAGAGTCCGCGGAAGAATTCGGAGAAATAGCGGCAGCAGAAAGCGCGTTCGGCGGGTGTCATAGTTTGTTTTTATCACTCGGAAAAAGACGCCGCAGAAGGCGCGTTGAAAACACCCTCTGCGGTTCAAATTTGAGGGAGGCAGGATAAACCAAAAACGGCTTTCCTGCCTCCCCCGTTTGTGTAAAAAAGCCGGCTACTTTGAGATTCGCGGCTTTTCCGCCTCTACATTCAGGTGGCGGCCGATGTAGCGGATTTTTGGCTCAGTGCCCGCCGCTTTGTTCATCGCCTTCGCCGCTGCAATGAGGGGCTTCGTCGCCTCCGTCGGATTGTCGTAGTCCACCCACGTCATGGCGTGGATGCCGCAGGCTTCGACGCAGGCCGGGGGCTGCCCCTTCGAGGTGCGATGCGTGCAGAGCGTGCAGTGCTCGGCGCGGCCGGGCTTGTGCTGCTGCCACTCGTGCAGGGGGCGCTCGGCCAAGGGGGCCTTCCCGCCGAAGTAGCTCGTCTCGCCCGTCGTGTTGAACTGCGGGGCGCCGTAGGGGCAGACCTTCGCGCACATCTGGCAGCCGATGCACTTCTCGTGGTCCACGAGCACTTCGCCCGCGGGGCCGCGATGAATCGCCTTCATCGGGCAGACGGGCAGACAGGCGGGCTTTTCGCAGTGCATGCAGGAGACGCGGAACCAGTTGATGACCTGGTCCTTCTCGTTTTCCGAGCGCCGGATGGTTTCGTAGAAGATTCCGGGCGCGACCTGATTCTCTTCCTTGCAGGCGACGGCGCAGGCGTAGCAGCCCACGCAGCGGTCGATCTGAACGATGATGCCGTATTTGGACATGACTCTCCCCTCCTTACGCCTTCGTTACCTGAACGCACACGTCGTTGCAGCACGGGTAGCCTGAGATCGGATCCCAGTTCTTTCTCGGAATGAGCACCTGGGTCTCCTGGTCCCCGCGCCAGCCGTACTGCGCGTCGATGACGCCCTTGGGGCAGAGAATCGTGGAGCGCACGAGAGCGCGCACCTTCGTCTTGCAGTAGGGCGACGTGATCCAGACCTTGTCGCCTTCCTTGAGGCCGCGGGCGCGGCAGTCGGCGGGATTCATGTCGATCACGGACTGCGGCTCGATTTCCAGCAGGTACGGCTGGTCCGAGCGGGTCTTCGAATGCGTGATGTAGGGGCGCCGCGTGCCGTTGATGAGCTTCAAGGGGTAGGCCTTTGTGGGACGCGGGGGCTCAACGAATTCGGGAAGTCCGGGCTGGCCGTGCTTCGCCTGAATCGAAGAGAAGAACTCGATCTTGCCGGAGGGCGTGTTAAAGCCCGGCTTTCCGTCCGCGCGCAGGAGCCCCAGCTCGTACTTCTTTGAAGCGGGCTTCGGGAACCATTCGCAGACCTTCACTTCAGGGAGCATCGCCTGACGCTCGGCGTAGCTCGTGCCCCAGGCGTTCAGCATGGAGTCGCAGGCCTTCACCGGATCGCCGTCAAAGAAGAGCTTCGAGTCGCCCGTCACGGCGCAGCCGATCGTAAGCGCAATCTTCCAGTCCTCCCAGGCTTCGCCCAGGGGCTTCACCGGCTTTCTCGCGCTCACCTTGCGGCCGTGCACGCCAAAGGGCGCATAGCGCTCGTAGTTCATGGCGGCGGGGAGCACCAGGTCGAGGTTCTCGTGGCTCTCCTTGCGATAGAAGTAGTCCGTCGCGAAGGCGAAGTCCAGGTGCTTGAACGCCTCCTTGTACTCGTCCGGGCTCGGCCAGATGAGCATGTTGAAGCCAAAGCCCGCGAAGGCGCGGATGCGGCCCTTCTTCACCATCTCGGGAAGGAGGTTGGGGTTTCCCAGCACCTGCATCTCGTTCCAGATCGGCGCGAAGTCGCGGTCGATGCGCTTTGCTTTCTGCTCGGGCTCGTTGAACCAGGGCTGGTCGATGAACGTGCGCGTGAACCCTTCGTCCCAGCGGATGTAATCGTAGGGCCAGTCTTCAAAGCTGGCGGCGCCCGGAATATCGACGTTGCCCGTCAAGGCCATCAGCAGCGACATGGCGCGGACGTTGTTGCAGCCGTTGTGCTGATGCGGCACGGACTGGCCGGGGAGCATCGTGGAGGCCGGACCGCTCGTCGCGAACATCCGCGCGGCGGCGACCACCTTGTCGGCAGCAACGCCCGTCACCTTCTGCACGTACTGCGGCGTGAACTTCTCGCAGTACTTCACGAGCTCTTCGTAGCCCGTGCACCACTTCGAGACGAAGGCCTGATTGACGAGGCCTTCCTTCACGAGGACGCGGATCATGCCCCAGGCGAGCGCGCCGTCGGTGCCCGGATAAAGCTGCAGATGAATGTCCGCCTGCTCGGCCACCTTCGTGCGGCGGGGGTCCACCACGATGAGCTTGATTCCCCTCGCCTTCTGGCGCAGGAGGTTGTTGAAGAATTTGTGGGGCGACGCCCAGCTGCCGTTCTTGCCCATGATGAGGCAGCAGCCCGTCTTCGGCGACGGACCGCCCGAAATCTCCGCGCCGTAGGAGAGCTCGAGCGCATGAACGTACGCGAGGTTGCACGCCACCGAGCTTTCGCAGCCGTAGTTGGGAGACCCGAAGTAGCGCGCGAGACGCATGATGGGCGGACGCGGCTCCTTGGGGTCGCCGGCGTAAAAGAGCACGCGGTCGGCGCCGTACTTCGCCTTCACCTTGTTGAGGTTCTCCGCGATCATCTTGATCGCTTCATCCCACGAGATGCGCACCCAGCCGGGGTCCTGGCTTCCCTTGGGATTCGTGCGCTTCATGGGGTACAGCAGGCGGTTCGGGTTGTAGAGGCGCTGCAGCGTTGAGATGCCCTTGGAGCAGAGCGAGTTGTTGGGATGCTCCTTCCAGTTCTCGATGCGGATGACCGTGTTGCCTTTCGCTTCGAAATGGATGCCGCACATTGGCATGTGGTTGCAGCTGTCGCAGATCGTGTAGCCCTGCCACGCGCCGTCTTCCGCGGCGCCCGCCATGGGGGCGAACCCGATGCCGAGGCCGGAGGCGGCCGCGGCGGCCCCGGCGCCCTTCAAAAGCGCACGGCGGCTGACGTTGACGTCCGTCATGATGTTTCTCCTCTCTTTTTGCAGCTCGGGAGGCTTGTTGTCGGGATCGCCTCCTCGAGACTTGTCCTAGCGACTCTCCTCCTTTCGGCGTAGAGAGTCTCGTTCTTTCGTAGGACTTGACTTCAGTATATGAGCGGAGATGAAGAAATTGGGGAAAACCGTTATTCCATTTAGGTTTAACGATTGTTTTCAGTGCAAACTTAGTTTTCTGGCAAAGTAGATTGTCGAGAGTGCCCGATGGCGGGCCGGACCATTGCCGCACTATCGAGCCCGACGCTGATTGGGTAGTGTTTTCAGCCGATTGGGTAGTGTTTTCAGCCGATTGGGTAGTGTTTTCGGCTGATTGGGTAGTGTTTTCGGCTGATTGGGTAGTGTTTTCGGCCGATTGGGTAGTTTTCCCGGTCGATTGGTCAGTTTTCCGACCGATTGGTTAGTTTTTCTGGCCGATTGGTCAGTTTTTCCGGTCGATTGGTCAGTTTTTTCGGCCGATTGGTCAGTTTTTCTGGCCGATTGGTCAGTTCTTCAGCCGATTGGTCAGTTTTGTCCAAGGATCGGACAATGGCTACATGCCACCGCCCGAGGCTCAAGTCGGGCGACTACTTCCGCTTCTTCCCGCGCAACGACATGTCGGCGTTGCCGAGCTGGCTTTCGCCGAGCTCTTTCCATGTGCGGCGCGCGTAGTGCAGACCGCCGTAGAGGACGACCGCAATCATGATGCCGTAAAGAAGCGCGATCCCCTTGCTCGAGGGCCAGAGGAGCAGCGTGATGGCGATGCCGATGAAAAGCGCGATGCCTTCGCTCCAGCCGAAGCCGAACTTGTAGCCGGCCTCGGTCTTCGCGACCGTTCCGAGCTCTTCAATGGAGATGACTTTTTTCGGGGCGTCGGCCGCGGGATCAGCAGCCACTTCGCCGTGAGCTTCCGGAAGCGCGAGGTTCTTCGCGCGCGCCGTGCGGGTGATCGCCTCGGCTTCTTCGGGCGTCATGCGCTCTGACCAGCGCTTTAAAAGCGCTTCGTTCGTTTCCTGAGCAAACTGCGCCGCGAGCGTGCGCACGGCCTTTCGATTGAGTTCTGCCATTTTTTACGGGGTGTTGGATGGTTGAAAAAGATCGTCGAATTATGCCCGCGCCAGAAGCACGGTGACCATGGCGCTGATGCCCTCCTCGCGCCCTTCAAAGCCGAGCTTCTCATTAGTCTTGGGCTTGACGCTTACGCGGCCGATTTCGGTGCCCAAGATGCTGACGATCGACGCGCGCATCGCAGGAAGGTGCGGATTGATCTTGGGCTTTTCAGCAATGAGCACCGCGTCGAGGTTGATGAGCTGCCAGCCTTCGGCCTTCACCGCCCCCCAAGCTTTCGCGAGCAGCTTGCGACTGTCCGCATTTTTGTACGCGGGATCGTTGTCCGGAAAGAAAATGCCGATGTTTCCCAAAGCGGCCGCCCCGAGCACCGCGTCCGTAACGGCATGAAGCAGCACATCCGCGTCACTGTGGCCCGCAAGGCCCAGCGTGTGCGGAATCTCCACGCCGCCGATGATGAGCTTGCGGCCTTCGACGAGCCGATGGCTGTCGTAGCCGAGTCCCGTGCGAATTTCAGGGAGCATGGTCTTTTCCTTTTGACGATGTTCATAAATGGCGGCGGCGAGCTCGCGGTCTGCAGGACGCGTGAGTTTCAACACGGCCGGCGACGCCGGCACGGCGATGACCTTGCCGCCTGCGGCGCGGATGGCGGAGGATTCGTCCGTGACGTCGGCGTGTTCTTGAAGCGCCTTGAGGAGCACGTCGCCTCGGAAGGCCTGGGGCGTCGCGATGCGCACCAGACCGTCGCGGGAAAGGTCTTCAGTGATGACGTTGTCGGCGCTGACGCGCTTTAC
>CAVJUB010000143.1:0-5806 GCA_963652545.1 Hallella faecis
CGGTATGCTATCATCTCGTCCGAGATCAGCGAGTACAGTTCGAGGTGCATCGCTATCTCCTTTTTTTGGACCCGCCCTGCAAGGCGGGTTTTCTTTTAGCCACAAGGCGCTGGAAGCGTCCCCTGGCTTTCCTTCCTCTCTCCGAGGCAATGCCGCATGATCAGTGGAGCGTCGGCAATTTCTTCCGCTGTTCACAACTCTTTCGCTCACGTCTTTGTGCCGCGTCGATTGCTCCAGCGCTCAAAGCCACGTCCTGCGGCGACGCAGACTTCCTTTGGCGAACATGGCTTCGCCCAGGTTGACAAGACGCGTTCATTGACACGCTGGCAAATGTCGGCGCCGCGCCGGCTTTCATCGCGCACGAACACCCCCTTCCGCAGACGGTTGACATCACCTCCACGCCTTGTTGTAATTCGGCCTTTCCTTTCCTCTTTGCCGCCCTCCTCTCATGACCGCTTCGCCCGATGCGCCGGCCGCTTGTCCGACGCCCTCAACCCCCGCCGGCGACGACGCGGCGAAGGCGCTCTTTGCCGCCTACGAGTCGCTCGGCATCGGCCGCTGGTCGATGGACGTGGACGACAGCGGCCGCGTGACCGCCGTGCACCAGAGCCGCGAGCTGCGGGACCTCACGGGGCACGCTTCGGAAGCGTTGGCGGAGCGCCCCTTGACCGCTGTGTTTGCTCTCGTGCATCCCGAAGACCTGCCCGCCATTCGCGCCGCTCTCAAGGCGGCGATCGACGAGCCCACGGGAAAAGCGAAGTACGACATCACCTACCGCGTGAAGGACGAGACGGGGGCGTACCACTGGTTTCGCGCCGTCGGCCGCGGCCGGCAGACCGCCGACGGGCGCCATCGCTTCAGCGGCCTCTTGTTCCGGCACGATGCGCAGAAGGCGGTCGAAGCGCGGCTTGAAGCGCAGCGCCGGGACCTGCAGGCGCGCTACGACGCCCGGCACCGGCGCCTGGAGGAAATCCGCGCCTTGGAAGAAAAGGAAGCGGAGGACCTCAACGCCATCCGGTCCGCGAGCGAAGCCCTCGCGGCGGGCCGGCGCCGGCTCGAAAACCTGCAGCCCGTGATTGAAGCCCTTTCGCGCGACTACTCGAGCGTCTGGCTTGTGCGCATGCCCGCGATGACCGTGACGCTCATGCGCCGCGAAGGCCACGCGCTGCGGCTCCCCTTGGTGGGCGACATCGCCCGGCAGGGCGGCTACCGCGAAGGCATCGCGCTCTACGCCGACCACTGCGTGCATCCCGACGATCGGGAGGCCTTCAAGAAGGCGTTTGATCCCGAGCACGTGCTCGCCGTCTTGAAGCAGTGCCGCAGCTACCGCTACGTCTACCGGCACGTCACGGAAGACCGCACGGTCTGGTACTGCGCCGACCTCGCGCCCGCGCAGTCAGGCGCCTGCGACGACTTCGTGGCGGGCTTTCGCAGCGCCGACCGCGACGTGATCGCCGAGCGCCAGAAGAAGGCGGAGCTCACGGCGGCGCTTGAAGCCGCCAAGGCCGCGAATCAGGCGAAGACTCGGTTTTTGAACGCCATCAGCCACGACATCCGCACGCCCTTGAACGCCGTGACCGGCATGACGGCCTTGGCCACCGCGCATCTCACGGACGAAGCGAGCGTGCGCGCGTCGCTTCTCAAGATGAAGGCGGCGGGAAGCGACCTCCTCTCCCTCATCAATTCGGTGCTGGACCTCGCGCGGCTAGCCTCCGGAAAACTGGTCTTGAACCGCGACGCCCTGCATCTGCCGCGCTTGATGCAATCCGTGACCGACGTGCTTCTCGCAGGCGCGCGGGAAAAGGGCCTCGCGTTTTACACGAGCATTGACGGCGTGACGCACGAAGACGCGGCGGGCGACGCCGCGCGCCTTGCGGCGATTCTCTCGCACCTCGCGGAAAACGCCGTGAAGTTCACGCCCGCGGGCGGCCGCATTGACGTGCGGCTTGAAGAGACCGGGGATGACGCGGCGGGCATTCACTACCGCTTCACCTGCCGCGACAGCGGCCCGGGCATTCCGGCGGACTTTCAGGAAAAGCTCTTCACGCCCTTTGAGCGCGCGGACGACGTGCGCCGCACGAACCTCCCTGGCTCCGGGCTGGGCCTCGCGCTCGCAAAGCGCCTCCTCCCCCTCATGTCGGGCGACATCACCGTCACTTCCGAAGAAGGCCGGGGCTCCGTCTTCACGGCGGACTTCGTGTTGGAGCGCGAGCCCGCCGCCGCGCCCGCGCCGATCGCTCAGGGCGAAGCGATTCTCGTCGCCGACGACGATCCCGACGAAGGCCGCAGCATCTGCCGGCAGCTCTCGGCGCTGGGGTTCGCGCCGGACCTCGCGCTCTCAGGCGACGCGTGCCTTGCGAAAGCCGCCGAGAAGCCCCATGCGCTCTACCTCATCGACTGGCGCATGCCGGGCACGAGCGGCGAAGCGGTCGTGAAAGCGCTTCGCGCGTCGGCCGCGCCGGAGGCGCCCATTCTCCTGATGTCCGCCTACGACATGACGGCAGCGAAGACCGCGCTCGCCTCAGAGCGCGTCGCGGCCTTTGTGAAGAAGCCCGTCTTTCGCAGCACCCTGCGCGCGGCGCTCCTGCCGATTCTCTCCGGCACCGCGGCGGCGGACGTGGCGGACCTCGCAGACGCGCTGCCGGCGACGCTCCCCGCCTGCCGCATTTTGGTCGCGGACGACAACGCCATCAACCGCGAGCTTGCCCTCGAACTCCTCGCGGACCTCGGGGCCGAAGCGGAGGCCGCCGTGGACGGCGCGGACGCCGTGGCGCATTTTGAAGCGCACCCCGCGGGCTGGTACGACCTCATCCTGATGGACCTTCGCATGCCCGGCACGGACGGGTTTGCCGCGACGCGGGCCATCCGGCGGTCGCTGCGCTCGGACGCTGAATCCGTGCCCGTCATCGCGCTCTCCGCGGAGCGCACCCCGGAAGACGAGGCCGCCGCCCGCGCTTCCGGCATGACGGGCTTCATCACCAAGCCCTTGACGCCCGAGGCCCTTGCCGCGCTCCTCGCGGGCCATCTCACCGGAGCCTGACGCCGTGACAAACGAACATTCCCTTCCCGACGCGCTCCGCCTCGCCGAAGACGATGACGCGCTTTTTGCGGCCTGCGCGCCGCTCGGGATCGCCCGCTGGCGCCTCGTCGCGGACGAATCGGGCCGGGTGACCTCTGTGCAGTGGTCCCAAGAGCTCGCCCGCATGCTGGGCGTGGACGCCGCCAAGCTCTCCTCCCCCGAAGCGCTCGCTTCGCTCGTGCACCCCGAGGACGCTCCTCGGCAGCGCGGCGCACTGCACCGGGCGCTCGCCGACCCCTCGCAGCCCTTTGACGAAACGTGCCGGATTCAGACCCGCCGCGGCTGGCGCTGGTTCCGGACGACGGGACGCTACGTGGAAGGCGCGGCGGGCCCAGGCCAGCCCTTTTACGGCATCACGGTGGACGTGGACGACCTGCACCGCGCCGCTGACGAATGCGTGCAGCAAAGCAAGGCGCTCGCGGCGGCCGCTCAGGAGGAAGAGCGGGAAATCGAGGCTTTGGCCGACCTGCGGCGCCGGCGGCTTGAAACCGCGGACAGGCTGCAGCAGCTCACAGCCGACTTGGCCGCAAGCCGCCATGCAATTGACGAGCAGCTCCTGTCGCTTGCGGGCCTCGCCCAAGCCTGCGACACCGTCTGGCGCGTGCGCGCGGCGGATTCGTCCTTTGAGCTCTGCTGGAACAACATGGCCTACGGCGACCAGAATCCCGTCTCAAAGGCGCTCGCCTCCGTGCGCTATGGGGAAGCCATCTCGCGCTACGCCGCGGCCTTCGTGCACCCCGAGGATCTCGCCGCCTTCCGGCGCACGACCGATCCCGCGCAGCTTGCCGCGGCGCTCGCGGACGCCCCCGCCGTGCGGCTGCGGTACCGCAAGAAGACGGGGACCCACTATGAAATCAGCCTCCTGCGTCTGGAGGACGGCTCCGGGGACTTCATCATCGCCTTCCGCGACGTGGAGCACGAGGTGCAGGAGGAAAAGCAGGCGGCGGAAGCCCTGCAGGCGGCTTTGGAGTCCGTCGCCCGCGCCGACCGCGCGAAGACCGTCTTCTTGAACAGCGTCTCCCACGACATCCGCACCCCCATGAACGGCATCCTGGGCCTCACGGACGCCGCCCTGCGGCACGCGGGCGATCCTGCGAAGGTGGAGGACTGCCTCGCCAAAATCGGCGCCGCGAGCCGCCATCTCATTTCGCTCGTGAACGACGTGATCGATGTCTCGAGCATTGAATCGGGGCGCATCAGCTTTGCGGAGTCGCCTTTTCGCGTGACGGAGGCGTTCAGCGCGGCGGTGGGGCTTGTCGCGCCCGAAGCCCGCCAGAGGGGCCTGGACCTCACCACCTTCGTGACAAGCGTCGTGCACGAAGACGTCACGGGCGACGCGCTGCGGCTGCGGCAGGTCTTCGTGAACCTCCTCGGCAACGCCGTGAAGTTCACGCCCCAAGGGGGCGCCGTCACCGTGACGCTTGCGGAAAAGCCCTCCGACTCCCGCCACTACGCCACTTTCGTCTTCACCTGCCGCGACACGGGCTGCGGCATGTCGCCCGACTTTCTGGAAAAGCTCTTCATTCCGTATGAACGAAGCGAAGAAAGCCGGCGGCTCGGCATCCAGGGCACGGGGCTGGGGCTTTCCATCACGCGGACCTTGGTGACGCTGATGGACGGCGACATCAAGGTGGAGTCGGCGCCGGGGCGCGGCAGCACCTTCACCGTGAGCTTTCGCTTGAAGCGCTCGAGCGAAACGCCGAGCGTCAATCCGGCGCTGCAGGGCCTCCCCGTTCTCGCCGTGGGGCGCTTGAATGACACCGGGCGCGCCATTGAGACGCTCTTGACCGAAATGGGCCTTGCCTGCGACTTGGTGGGAAATGTGGAGGACGCCTGCCGGCTCCTGCGCGAAAAGACCTACCGCGCCGTTCTCGTGGGGCGCAGCGTCGCGGGGACCGAGCCTTTCTGCGATCCGGCGGCGCTGCAGGCGGCGGCCGCCACTCCTGTGCCGCTCATTCTCGTGGGATCGCACGAATTCACGCCGCTTGAAGAGAACGCGCGGCAGCTGGGGTTCTTCACCTGCGTCACGAAGCCCCTTTATCGCTCGAAGTTGGAAGCCCTTCTGCAGACCGTGGTCGAGGGGCGCTCTGAGGAAGCGAAGACCCGCAGCGTTCTGGAGAGCTACAGCCGGACGGACTTCAGCGCGCACCGGATTCTGCTCGTCGAAGACAACGCCCTCAACCGGGAGATTCTCCTTGAAATCCTCAAGATGACGAAGGTGCAGACGGACGTGGCGACAAACGGCGCCGAGGCGCTCGAGTGCTACCGGTCGCACCCCGCGGGCACGTACGACCTCGTGCTCATGGACATCCAGATGCCGGTGATGGACGGGCTCGCCGCCTCGCGGGCGATCCGCAGCTCGGGGCGCGAAGATGCCGCGACGATTCCCATCGTGGCGCTCACCGCCAACGCCTTCAGCGAAGACCGCGCGACGGCATTGGCGTCCGGCATGAATGACTACTTGGCGAAGCCCGTGAACCTTGAGGCGCTGCTCGGCGTGATGCGGCGGCATTTGAAGGATCCCGCATGAACAAACGCACCGTCCAGCTTCTCTTGATTGACGGCACGGCCGGCGGCCGCCTCCGCGCGAGCCTCGACAATTGGACAGGGATCGCCTACAAGCTGCCCAAGCCTTTGCTCGCCGCGAGCAAGGACCGTGAGGAGCTCAAGTACTGCGGCGTCTATTTCTTGATCGGCCGCGACGAGGAGACCAAGGACTTCACGGTC
>CAVJUB010000144.1:0-5801 GCA_963652545.1 Hallella faecis
GCGCGATCCACCGGGTAGCGGTGCACGCCGCGGCTGATGCAAGGAAAAGCCACCGTCTCAAAGTGCTCGGCCTGCGCGATGTCAAGCGCTGAGCGGTAGGCCGAGGCGAGCTGCTCGTCTTCGCCGTTCCAGCCGCCCATCCACACGGGGCCCACGGCATGGATGACGTGCTTTGCCGGCAGCCGGAAGCCCCGGGTGAGACGGCTCTCGCCCACGGGACAGCCGTCCATGCCGAGGCATTCGTCCAGAAGCTCGGGGCCTGCCGCGCGGTGAATGGCGCGATCAACACCCGCGCCGCCCAGCAGCGACTTGTTGGCGGAATTGACGATGGCGTCCACCGCCAGCGTGGCGATGTCACCCAGAAGAAGGCGGATGGTTTTCTTCGGTTCGGTCATGACGAAAAGTCCTTGAAAGTGAGTCATGCCGTTACGATACTCAGGCCTGCGTCAATGGATGACGCACGCAGACCGACGGCCGCGGCCGAACGCTGAAGCCGACGAACCGCCTTCGCTAAACTTCGCTCCATTCATGGTTGCTGCGGGTTGTTCCGCAGCGCTCTGTCGGCCAGGCGCCGACGCAAGGAAACGCTCAAGGAAAACATGCGCCCGCCGTGCTTCTTTGCCTCCTTTTCGGGCTTCACGCGCTGCCGTCCTTTCCTGACGGCGGCGCTCGCCGTCGTGCTGGCCGCTGCGTCCCCCGCATCGGCGCGCCCGATTCGGATCGGGGCGCCCATCGTTTCCGCGCCTTGGTCCGCGGCCGACCTCTTGAAGCACTCCGTCGAGCACCTGCGCTGGAAGATTCCCGAGCATGACTTTGAGCTCGTCTGGACGCCCGTGGATGATCTCGAAACCCAGCTCAACACCGGCCGCCTGGACCTCGCGGTGCTGCCTTCCGCGCCGCTCAATCCGGCCGGAATCGGCGTCGGGCGCGTCATCGCCTCCGTCCGGTCCGCCGCGGCGCCCGATCCGGAAGCGGGCAGCGCCTGCGTCATCGTCGCCCGCACTCCGACAGCGCCGTCCGATTACCGAACGCTGCGCTTTGGCGCAGACAGCGCGTTGTCCGTTCCCGGCTACCTCGCCTGCGCCCGAGAGCTGCTGGGGCGCGGCGCGAATTTGACCGACCTCGAAAAGCACACGCGCTTCTTCGGCGACCGGGAGACCCGGCGCATCCTGCGGGCGCTGCGAAAGGGCGACATCGACATCGCCTTCGTGCGCGCCGGCTGGGCCGAAGACGTCTTCCTCGCGAGCGGCCGTCATCCGCTGGACGACTTTTCCGTTCTCTTTCCCCGAACCGACCGCCTCGCGGTGAAGCACAGCACCGCGCCCTACCCCGCGCCGACGCTCGTCTCCGGCCTCCAGACGCCGCCCGATGATCTGCGGCGGATTCTCACGACGCTCTTGACGATGCCGCCGGACCGCCTGGGCGCCCAGTGGACCATCCCGGCGGGAAGCGACGCCGTCAACCGCCTCACGCGGGATCTGCGGATCGGTCCCTACGACTACCTGCGGCACTGGACGCTGCAGCGCGTGTGGCAGGAGTACCGCCCGTGGATCGTCGTCGCGGCGCTGCTTCTGCTCGCCCTCCTCTTGCACAGCTGGGTGTTGGAAAAGCTCGTCCGGCGCCGCACGGCCGCCCTCACGCAGGCGCTCGCCGATCAGCAGAAGGCGGAACGCCTTGCGCTGGAAAAGACCGAGGAGCTGAAGCGCATCGAGCAGAAGACCGCGCTCTCGCAGCTTTCCTCCGTCTTTGCGCACGAAGTGAGCGGACCGATCTCGACGCTCATGAACCTCACGCACAGCGCGAGGCTTGCGATCGACAACACGCTCGAAAAGGACGCGCCGCCCACGGCGGACGACTGGGAGGCGGCCGACGAGCGCCTCGCCGTCATTGAGCGACAGATCGGCAAGGTGGGCGACATCGTCTCCCGCGTGAGAAACTACGCCCGCGGCACGGCCGCCGCCGGTGAGTTTTCGCTTGCGGACGTCGCCTCTGAAGCCTGCCGCAGCGTGAAGCGCCTCACGGGATTTGAAGCGTCGCTCACCGTGGAAAATGACGCCCGCCTCACGGGCGATGCGTTGGAAGCCGAGCTCGTCTTCGTCAATTTGATCAAGAACGCCGCGGAGGCGGCCTCCGCCAGCCCCCGGCCCAAGGTCACCGTCAAAATCTACGCGGACGACGCGACAGCCGCCGCGGACGTCACCGACAACGGCCCGGCGCTCTCGGAAGCCGCCTGGCAGAACCTTCACGCGCGCAATCGCCGCTCCACCAAGGCCGAAGGCCTGGGTCTCGGGCTCTCCCTCACCGCGACGCTCATTGAAAAAATGGACGGTACACTGCAGTTCATCCGCCGGCCCGAAGGCGGCATCACCGCGCACGTGGAATTTCCGAAAGCATCATGACTCCGACACCGCTCATCCGCCTTGTTGACGACGAAGCCGACGTCCGGGACACCTTGTCCGCGCTCTTTGCGGCGGAAGGCTGGCCCGTCAAAGCCTACGAAAGCGCCGAAGCCTTTCTCACCGAAGACGCTCCCTCCGTTCCCGGCTGCCTGGTGCTCGACGTGCAGATGCCCGGCCTCACGGGACCCGAGCTGCAGGACAAGATGACCGCCCGCGGCATCACGCTGCCCATCGTCTTCTTCTCCGGCCACGGCACGATGGAAAGCGCCGTGCGGGCCATGAAGAAAGGCGCCGTCAACTTTCTCGCGAAAACCGTCAGCCGCGCCGAGCTCGTGAGCGCCGTTTCCGAAGCCCTGGCGTCGCAGTCCCTGCCTTCGGGCCTTTCCGACACCGCGCTCGTCGCCGCCTACCGCCGCCTCACCGACCTGGAGCGGCACGTGGCGCAGCTGGCGGCCGAGGGACTCGTGAACGGCGACATCGCCAAGGCGCTCGGCCTCACGCCCAAGACCGTCCGAAACCAGAAGGTGCTGGTGAAGCAAAAGCTCGGCGCGGAGACTTCCGCCGACCTCATCACCGTCATCAAGAAAGCGGAGGCGCTCCTTCATGCCGATCAGCCATAAGCGCCGCCTGCTGCTCGCCGCCGCGGGCGCGCTTCCTTTTGCGCGCGTTCAGGCCGAAGACGCCTGGGATGAAGTCTGGGACGTCATCGTCGTGGGAGCCGGCGCCGCCGGCTTGTCCGCCGCCATTGCCGCTCGGGAGGCCGGCGCCTCGGTGCTGGTGCTGGAAAAGATGGCCGCCGCGGGCGGCAACAGCGCGCTCTGCACCGGCGACATGGCGGTGTGCGGCTCGCCCGTGCAGAAGGCGCTGGGCTTTGCGGACTCCCCCGAACAGATGGCGGACGACATCTGCCGCGAAGGCGTCACGTCCGACCGGGAGCGCGCGCTCTTTGTGTCTCGCGGGGCGCTCGCCGCCTGGGAATGGACGCGGTCGATCGGCGTTCATTGGAATGAATCGGCCCTGCAGGCCGACGTGGGGCAGACGGTGCCCCGCGGCCACATGATGCTGCCGCGCACGGGCGCCACGCTCATTGCCGCCGCCGTGAACCGCGCCGAGGCGCTCAAGATCGAGGTGCGGTGCCATGCGCCGATGGTGCAGATTCTCCGCGGCGCGGACGGCGCGGCCGAGGGACTCCTCGTCGGCGAAGGAGCGGTCTTTCCGAAAAAGCCCGATCGGCTCCGGCGCCTCCAGGCCCGCCGCGGCATCGTGCTCGCCTTCGGGGGCTTTGCCGCTGACGCGGCGTTTCGAAGCCGGCTGGATCCGCGCTTGGGGAGCTGGGTGCAGACCACCAATCATCCCGGTGCCACGGGAGAATCCGTCACCGCAGCGGCGGCCGCCGGCTGCGCGCTGGTCGGCCTGGCGGACATCCAGTCGCTCCCGTTTCTCTGCGCTGAAGAAGTCGGCATCGGCTCCGCCTGGAGCTTCATTGAATACGCCGCGGCGACTCGCGGCCTCTGGGTGAAGGAAGATGGAAGCCGCTTCGTGAATGAAACGGCCGACTCCAAAACGCGGGCTGACGCCATGCTCTCGGCGCTCGCGCGAGGCCATCGCCTCTACGGCCTCATTGACCGCCGGGGCTTTGCCGCGCCGATCTCGCCCCACCTCGGCACCCGCAACTGGGAGGAGGATGTCGCCCGGGGGCTGCTTCACGAATACCCAACGCTCGAAGCCCTCGCCACCGATTTCGACATCCGGACCGACGGCCTGCGACAGACAATCGCCGCCTTCAACGCGGCGGTGCGAGACGAAGCGCCGGACGCCTTCGGCCGAAAGACCGTCGGACTCGCGGAGCTTGCTCAGGCGCCCTGGTACCTCATTGAAATCCGGCCCAAGGTGCATCACACCATGGGAGGGATAAAAATCCGCCCCGCCGGGGAAGTCATGGATCGGCAGGGGCGGAGAATTCCGAAGCTCACGGCGGCGGGCGAAGCCGCAGGCGGCCTTTTCGGGCGCTCGCGCATTCCGTCGCACAGCATCACGGACGCGATCGTCACGGGGCTTTCCGCGGGGCGTCTCGCCGCCCGGTGCTGACTACGGCACCTTGAAGTCAAACTTGTGGCACTGCGCGCAGTAGTTTTCCGGCGCTTCGTGCTGCACGTGGCAGAGCACGCAGTCGAGCGTATTGCCGTAGTGCGGCGACACGTGCGGATTGCGCGGCTTCACGTTCTTCGTCTTGGCGGCGACGGCGTCCGGATTGTGGCACTGCTTGCACTGGTCAATGCTCGGCGTCGTGATTTCCTGCTTTGCGCCGTGGCAGGCCGTGCAGGGGATGCCTTTGGCGACGTGACGCTCTGCGCCCGTCGCCGCGGCGGCCGTGCCGGTCACCGTCAGCAAAACCACGGCCAGCGCGGTCATCATGCATGTTTTCATGGCGGCTCCTGAATGGGGATCTATCGGGTAGGGATGCGAAAAAAGAAAGGAAGCGCCGCGAGAGGAGAGAGAAAGAGAACGGCGCTTCCTTCGAGTCGAGTTAGGCTGCCTTGGCAATCTCACGACCGGCGATGCGGCCGTTCACGCAGCAGTCCAGAATGGCGTTGCAGCCGAGACGCACGGCGCCATGCACGCCGCCCGTCGCTTCACCCGCGGCATAGAGGCCGGGAATGGGCTCCATCGTGCTGCAGTCGAGGCACTGCGCCTTTTCGTTCGTGAGCAAGCCGCCCATGCAGTGGTGGATCTTGGGCTGCAGCTCGGCGGCGTACCAGGGCCCGGTGCCGATCACCTTGGCGTCCTTGGCGAGAAGCTTGCCGAACTTGTCCGAGACCGCCTTCTTTTCGATGTTGCCATTGACGTAGGCGATTTCTTCCTTCACGGCCGCGAGCGGCATCTTGAAGTGCTTGCAGACGTCTTCGAGCGTATCGAACTTCATCAGGCCGCCGCGCTGCATCATCTCTTCCTTCGCGCCCGGACGGTTGCGGTCAAGGCGATCCGCCCCCTGCACGTCGGTGAGCGAGATGCAGTGGTGTCCCTGATTGCCCAGCGTCATGATGGCGTCGGCGCGGATCTTGCGGTTCGCGAGCTCGTTGATGAAGCGGCGGCCCGTCGTCGTGTCAAGCCAGACGCCGTAAGGCGCGGCGCAGGCCTGGGAGAACTGCCACAGAATGCCCATGCCTTTTTCGGCGGGACTCGTCCACGGCACCACCTGGACCCAGTCGTTCAGAATCTGCTGCGCGCCGATGCGGGCCGTTTCGCGCCAGAGCTCGGCCGTCGCGCCCGGATGGTTCGTGATGTCGAACTTCGCCGTGAGCTTCGGATCCTGCATGGTGCGGTACTCCACGTCCGCGCCGAACCCGCCGTAGCAGCAGACGACGCCCGCCTTCGCGCGAATCCACTTTTCCTTGCCGCTCC
>CAVJUB010000145.1:0-5791 GCA_963652545.1 Hallella faecis
GACGCTCCGCCGCTTTCAGCCGGATGACCGAGATCAGTGCGAGATGATCTTCGAGAGGAACTGCTTGGCGCGGTCGCTCGTGGGCTCCACGAAGAACTGCTCCTTGGGGCTGTCTTCCAGAATCTGGCCCGCCTCCATGAAGACCACGCGGTCGGCCACCTTGCGCGCAAAGCCCATTTCGTGCGTGACCACCATCATCGTCATGCCTTCCTTCGCGAGGCTCACCATCACGTCGAGCACTTCATTGATCATTTCCGGATCGAGCGCGGACGTCGGTTCGTCAAAGAGCATGCAGGTCGGGTCCATCGTGAGGGCGCGGGCGATGGCGACGCGCTGCTGCTGGCCGCCGGAGAGCTGGCCCGGGAACTTCGGCGCCTGCTTCGCAAGCCCCACGCGTTCCAAAAGCTTGAGGCCCTTTTCGGTCGCCTCTTCGCGGCCGCGGCCGAGCACCTTCATCTGCGCCAGCGTCAGGTTGTCCATGATGGTGAGGTGCGGGAAGAGCTCGAAGTGCTGGAACACCATGCCCACGTGAGCGCGCAGCTTCGGCAGGTCCGTCTTCGGATCGCCGACGTTCACGCCGTCCACGAGAATCTCGCCCTGCTGGAAGGGCTCCAAGGCGTTCACGGTCTTGATGAGCGTCGACTTGCCCGAGCCCGACGGGCCGCACACCACGACGACCTCACCCTTTTCCACGGAGGTGGAGCAGTTCTTCAGAACCTGAAAGGAGCCGTACCACTTGCTCACGTTCTTAATGTCAATCATCGGCATGGAAACAATCCTAAATTCTTAATGGGTGAGGGCGGCGCGCTTTTCAAAACGGCGCACGCTGCGGGAAAGAACGAGCGAAACCGTCAGATAAACAGCGGCCGCAAGAAGATACATCAGTACGAGCTGGCTGTCGCGCTGCGCTATTTTAGAACAAGCGCCCAGGAAGTCATTGGCAGAAAGCACGTACACGAGGCTCGTGTCCTGAAAGACCACGATCACCTGCGTGAGCAGCACGGGGAGCATGTGCTTCACGGCCTGCGGCAGGATCACAAAGCGCATCGTCTGCGCGTAGTCAAGCCCCAGCGCCGAGGCGGCGGCGAGCTGCCCCGACTTCACGCTGCCGATGCCGGCGCGGATGATTTCCGCGAAGTACGCCGCTTCAAAGAGCACGAACGTCACCATGGCGGAGACGGACGCCTCCACCGTCACCGGACGGTTGGCGCCCACGAGGTAGCGCAGGAGTTCGGGCATCAAAAAGAAGAACCAGAAGAGCATCAGCACAAGCGGCACGGCGCGGATCGTGTTGATGTAGGTTTTCGCCGCGAGATTGAGCCACCACTTTTTGGACAGGCGGGCGACGGCGAGGAGCGTTCCCAGAATGAGGCCGCCCGCCACCGAGATGAGCGTCAGTTCCAGCGTGAAGAGGGCGCCTTCCAAAAGGAAGCGCCAGGAATTCGTGATCGAAGAAAAGTCGATGTAGAACATGGCTGCCGTCCTCCTTTAGTGCGTCATGAAGCCCACGAGCGCCGTCTTCTTTTCCACGGCGCGCATCACGGCGTTCACCGAGAAGGTGACGACGAAGTAGCAGGCGGTCGCCAGCGCAAAGGCTGCGAAATACTGGAAGGTGGCTTCGCCCATTTCCTGCGCGCGCATCGTGACTTCGGTGAGGCCGATCGTGAGCGCGATGGAGGTGTTCTTGATGAGGTTCATCGCTTCGTTCGTCATGGGCGGCAGCACGAGGCGCAGGGCGATCGGCAGCAGCACGAAGCGGTAGACCTGCAGCTCCGTGAAGCCGATCGCGCGGGCGGCGTTGGCCTGGCCCGCGGGGAGGCTTTCGATGCCGCTGCGGACCTGCTCGGCGATTCGGGCCGAGGTGAAGAGCCCGAGGCAGAGGAAGGCGGCGAGGAACTGGCCGCAGACCGGGTCGCTTTCGATCATCCACGTCTTCATCGCCGGAATGAACTCGGGCACGACGAAGAACCAGAGGAAGATCTGAATGATGAGGGGGATGTTGCGAAAGAGCTCGACCCAGCCCGAGGTGAAGGCCCTCAGAAGCGGCCGGTTTTTCGCGGTGGAGAGAACGCCGATCACGACGCCCGCAACCAGCGCGAGCGCAAAGGCGGACGCTGAAAGCGAAAGCGTCCAGCCGAGGCCCTTCAGAATGTAGACGAGCCAGGTGCAGTCGTCCAAAAGGGCCGGCTGTTCAAAGACAGACCAGTCAACAGAAAACATAGCGGCGTCCTTTTTCTAGTAGTTCTTGTGTCGGTGAAGCCGCCCGAGGAGGCGACGCGGCCTCGGGCGGCTTGTCTGAAGCGCTGGGCCGTCGTCCGCGGGGAGGCGGGCGATGGCGGCAAGGCTCAGGCTAGATGCCTTCGGAATTGGGGTGCTTGAACGCTTCGCGCGTGGCGTCGTTCAAGGGGAAGTTCATGTTGATGTTCTTCGGGGGAATGGGCTGCGTGAACCACGTCTTGTAGAGCTTTTCCATTTCGCCCGAAGCCATCATGTCCGCGAGGGTCTTGTCCACGAGCGCCTTGAACTGCGGATCGTCCTTGCGGAACATCGGGCCGTAAGGCTCGGTGCCGAGCGAGTTTTCCTTCCCGGAGAGGATCTTGTAGTCGCTGGGCTTGGGAAGGTTCGCAATCTGGCCCGCAAGCAGAATGTCGTCAATCACGAAGGCGTGGGCGCGGCCCGCGGCGACGAGCTGCATCGATTCCGCAAAGTCCTTGGTGAGCAGCGGACGGAACGAGAAGCCGTTTTCCTTCGCGTAGTTCTTCAAGAGCGCCACGGCGGTGGTGCCGGAGGTCATGGTGACGGTCTTGCCCTTCAAGTCCTTCAGGCTGTTGATGCCCGACTTCTTGTTCACGGCCGCGGTGACCGAGATCACGAAGTAGGTGTTGCCGAAGCCCGCCTGCTGCTGGCGCGCCTTGGAGTTCGTGGTGGAGCCGCATTCAATGTCGATCGTGCCGTTCTGCAGCAGCGGAATGCGGTTGGCGGACGTGATGGGCTGGTAGTTGATCTTGAGCTTCGGATTCTTGACCGCGACCTTCACGGCGTCCGCGACCTTGCGGCAGATCTCCGTGGCGTAGCCCACGGGCTTGCCGTCGTTGTTGAGGTAGGAGAAGGGCACGGAGGATTCGCGGTAGCCGATGGTGATTTCGCCCGTGTCCGCCACCTTCTTTAAGGTGCCGGTGAGTTCAGCTGCGCCGGCGGCGGTGACGGTGAGAAGCGATGCGGCGAGCGCGGCGGCGAGGAAGGTCTTTTTCATGGTCAGTCTCCGAAAGTGTTCTTGTAGTCATCCGGCGTCGGGGGCGATGCTGAAATCGGCGCCGAAGCGGTGTGCTTTTCTATCCGCAATAAGCGTGCCAAAAGAAAAAGGCTTCTAAATCAATTGGCAGTTAAGAAATCTACGATGAAAGGGCTAGACCGGAAAAACAGCGCATGCACCAGCATTGTGCACTAAAAATCGTCAAACTGGCATCAAAATGGTGCATTAGGAAAACTTTTAAGGGTTATAGGGTGCGCCTTAAGAATTCTCGGCCCCGCCGTCTGCGAAGGCGGGAAGCAGGCGGATTTCGTTAAGATTCTGAGGATCATCCACGAAGGAGCGCCTCATGCGTCGAATCATCGGTTTTCTATGCCTCGCGGCTCTGTTTGTGTCGGCGGCGGGCCCGGCGGCTTCGGCGGAAAAGACGGCGCTGGTTCTCTCCGGGGGCGGCGCCCGCGGCTTTGCGCACATCGGCGCCTTGAAGGCCTTGGAAGAGCTGGGCGTCCAGGTGGACATTCTCACCGCGACGAGCATGGGCGCCATGGTGGGGGGCGGCTACGCCGCGGGCTACAGCGCGGACGAAATCCGCGACATCACGCTGGGCGTGGACTGGGCGAAGATGTTTGCGACGCGCGCCGACCGGCCGGCGCTCACGTGGCGCCGCAAGTCCGATGACTTGATGGGTCTGGGCAGCGCGGAAATGGGGGTGAGCTCCAAAGGCGTTTCGATGCCCTCGGGCGTGGTGCCCACCCAGGAGCTCGACATCTTCCTCGCGCGCGTCACGCGGCCCGTGAACCACGTGAGAAACCTCTCTGAACTCTCCATTCCCTACGCCTGCATCGCCACCGACCTCATCACGGGGGCGCGGGTGGTGCTTTCTAAAAATGTGACGCTGGCAAGCGCCATGCGCTCCTCGATGTCGATTCCGGGCGCCTTCGCGCCGGTGCCCTACGGAAAGTCGCTTTTGGTGGACGGCGGCCTCACCGACAACCTGCCCGTGGGCGAAGCGCGGCGCATGGGCGCGACGCGCGTCATCGCCATCAACGTGGGCACGCCTCTTTTCGGCCGCGAGAAGCTCGACAACGTCGTGGGCGTCATGGGGCAGATGGTGAACATCCTCACCGAGCAGAACGTGCAGGCGTCGATCGCGACGATCGGCGAAAAGGACCTGCTCATCACGCCGGACTTGGCGGACTACACCTCAGGCGACTTCGGGCGCGCCAAGGACATCATGAAGGCAGGCTACGACGCCGTGATGGCCGTGAAGGAGAAGCTCGCGCCGTTTCGCGTGTCGCCCGAGGACTACGCCGCCTGGCAAAAGAAGGTGGCGCTCGGACTGGATCCGGACGCGTCGCATCGCCTCAGCGCCGTGCGTGTTGAAGGGCTCAAGACGGTGAATCCGGAGCGCGTCGTGCGGGACGCGGACCTCGACTTGGACAAGCCCGTGACGGACGAAGACGTGGCGCGCGCGGCGCGGCGCATCTGGGCGGACGGCGACTTTCGCAGCGTGCCGTTTCATTTCGAGCCGGGGCCGCGCAACACCGAGGTGCTCGTCTTTGAGCCTGAAGAAAAGAGCTGGGGCTATTCGAGCCTGCGCTTTGGGGGCAACCTGCAGTTTGACAGCGAGCGCACGCAGACGTTCAACGTGATCCTCGCGCACACCTGGGGGTGGCTCAATTCGTGGGGCGGCGAGTGGCGCAACGAGATGCAGTTCGGCGAGACGCGACGCTTCAAGACGGAGTGGTATCAGCCCCTGGGCGCCGCGTCGTCCTGGTACCTCCTGCCCGAAGTGGAGTACGAAAAAAATTTCGTGGACGCTTACGACGCAGATCTTGACTCCAAGCGTCCCTTCGGCCGCTACACCACCGAGCAGTTTACGGCGGCGCTGGCGCTGGGCTACGAATTCGGCCGCGTCGGCCAGGCCGACGTTTCCGCGGGCTGGATGAGCCAGAAGAGCCGCGGCGACATTGGCGAAGGCATCGAGGGGTATCGCCTCCGGTCGCCCTATGCGGGCGCGTCATTCTCCATTGACACGCTCGATAACGTCAACTTCCCGCGCCGCGGCGTGAGCTTCTCGGCGAAAATCCATCGGCTCTTCAACGAAAGCGTGTCGGATGAGGACTACGACAAGATGACGGACACCGTCTGGGAGGCGAACCTGAGCGTGCCGGTGGTGCTCGGCAAGAACTGGTCGGCGCTTCTTTCGGCGCGCGTGGGCGAGTCGACGATGCCCGGCAGCTTCAGTCTGGGCGGCGCCTTCAACCTGTCGGGCACGCCCGAAGGCCGCTTTACCGGCGACCGGCTGGCGCTGGGGCGCGTGATGGTCATGCGAAAGGTTTTTCCGAGCCTCTCGGAAGCTGGCATGGCAATGTACGCGGGCGCCACGTATGAGTTCGGCCGCGCCTACAACCATTCGCCGGGCTACACAAGCAACAGCCGCGACTGGCGCCACGCCAATGCGGTCTTTCTGGGGGCTGACACGTGGATCGGCCCCATGTATCTCGTGCTGGGCCGCACCTATGGCGTGGGCGAATCGCT
>CAVJUB010000146.1:0-5760 GCA_963652545.1 Hallella faecis
GCCCAAAAGGCGGCCGCCGCGCTCGCACCGGATTTTGAAAAAGCGAACGCCGCCCAGGCCGCGGCGCAGGCGTCGCTCAATGCCGCCGAAGCCCGGACTGCCGACGCCCTCGCCGGCGAAACCACCGCCGCGCTGCAGGAAAAGGCCGCGGCCCTCGCCGCGCGCGAAGCCGCCTTGACGACGCTCATGACAGACGCCCGGCGGCTCGATGAAGCGCAGGCCCGGCTCCAGGCCGACCGCCAGGCGCTCGCCCAGCAGCAAGCCGCCCAGGCGACGCTCGAAAAGAAGAAGCAGGAAGCCGACGAAGCGGCGGAACTGTGCCTCAAGACGCAGGAGACGCTGCAGCGGCAGATTGACGCGCTCACCGAAATTGAAAAGCTCGCCGCGCTGCGCTCCGCCCTTCAGGACGGGGACGCCTGCCCCTTGTGCGGCGCCCTGCACCATCCCTACACCGAACACCGCCCCGACACCGACGTGAAGGGCCCGTCGGCGCTGCTCAAGGCCGAAAAGGCCAAGGGCCGGACGCTCGCCAAGACCGTCAAGGACCTCACGGAGCAGTTGGCGGACGCGACGGCGCTAGGGAAGACCTTGACGGCGGCGCTCGCCCAGGCGGAGCCCGCCGCCCAGAAGGCGGCCGCCGATCTCGCCGCCCGCGCCGAAGCGCTCTCGCTTGCGGCCGCCCCTTGGCGCGACCTCGCCGACGCCCAGCGCGGGCAATGCGCAAAAGACGCCGCCCTCGTGAAAACCCGACTCGTCGCCGCGGCGGCCGCCCAGGATGAAGCGGCGAAATGCCGCGCTCAGCTCGACGCCGCCGCGGGCGCGCTGCAGACGCTCACCAACCGTCGCACGGAACTCACGGCGCTTCAAGCCGCCGCCCAAACGGAAGCCGCCGACGCCGCGCAGCTTCAATCGGACGCCGAAGCCGGCCTCACCGCAGCCGCCGGCGGCTTCGCTTCGCTCACCGCGCCCTTTGCCGCCCCCGCGAAGACGGTCGCATCGGCCCGCGGACTCGCCGACGAGCTCGCCCGCCGCGCCAAAGCCTTTGCGGAAAATGCCGAAGCGCTGCGACGCCTCGCCTCCGACGAAGAGCGCCTCGCGGAAGCCGCGCGCCAGCTCACGGCGCGCCGCGAGGAGGCCGCCGCAGCGCTCGAGCGCGCCCGCGCCGACGCCGACACGGCGCAAGCCGCGCTGCAAACGAAGACCGCCCAGCGCCGGGCGCTCTTTGGCGACAAGTCGCCGGACGCGGAAGAACAGACGGCCGGCGCCGCCCGCACCGCCGCCAATGACGCCTTCCTTGCTGCGCAGACGGCCGCGCAGTCCGCGCAGCAAGCGCTCACGCGAGACGAAGGCCTCATGACGCGCCACGCCGAAGAAACCGCCGCCGCGCGCCGCACGCTGCAAGCCGCGGAGCCCGTCTGGCTCGCCGCCCTGCACGCCAAGGGCTTTTCTGACGAAGCCGCGTGGCAGGCCGCCGTCATGACGCCCGAGGCCATGGCGGAGGCGGAAAAAGAACGCCAGACGGCAGCCGACCGCCTCACGCAATGCCAAACCGTGCGCGACACGCTCACGAAGGAAAAGGACGCCGTCGCCCAGACGCTTCAGGAGGCTGCGCCCGCCGACGTCGTGAAGGCCCGCGCGGCGGACGTCGCCCAACGGCGCTCGGAAGCGGACAAGGCCGCGGGCGCCTGCACGGAAAAGCTCCGGCGCGACGACGCCCAGCGGCAGAAGAACGAAGCGCTCGCGCAGAAGATCGCCCGGCAGACGGACAAAACCCACCTCTGGGGACGGTTGAAAGAGCTGATCGGGTCCGCCGACGGCAAGAAGTACCGCGAATTCGTGCAGGGCCTCACGTTTGACCGGCTCATCACGCTCGCCAACGACTCGCTCGTGAAGCTCACCGACCGCTACCTGCTTTGCCGGGACAAAGCCTCGCCGCTCAACCTCTGCGTGGCGGACCTTTACCGCGCCGACTGCATCCGCTCGGCCAAAAACCTTTCGGGCGGCGAAACCTTCATCGTGAGCCTGGCGCTGGCGCTCGGCCTCTCGCGCCTTTCAAGCCGCAACGTGCACGTCGATTCGCTCTTTCTTGACGAGGGCTTCGGCACCCTGGACGAAGCGGCGCTGGACGCCGCCCTCAACGTGCTCGCAAGCCTCAACAGCGAAGGAAAGCTGATCGGCCTCATCTCTCACGTGGGCCAGATCAAGGAGCGCATTCCGGCGCGCATCGAAGTGGAGCCGCGCACGGGCGGCGTGAGCCGGCTTTCGGGCCCCGGCGTGACGGCGATGGGCTGAACTTTCGCTTTGGCGCCGCCTGCGGGCGGCGTCACCGGCGGCTCTGCCGCAGGCGCTCCATCGTCCGGCGCCCGTAGGTGATGAAGTTCCAGCCTTGGTACCAGCAGGTCATGCGAACGGCGACGATGAAGGCCGTGGACGCGAGAAGCGCCCAGAATTCCGGCACGTCGAGCGTGTTGAGCAGGATGTAGAGCCAGGCGCCGGCGAACGCCGACGAAGCGTAGGGCTGCTCGTCCGAGAGCACCATGGGAATCTGGTTCAAGAAGACGTCGCGCAGCAGGCCGCCGAAGACGCCGGTGCAGACGCCCAGCATCGCCGCGGGCAGCGCCGGAACGCCCGCCGAGAGCGCAAGCGACGCGCCGCCCGCGGAGAAAAAGCCCAGTCCCACGGCGTCCGACCAGATGAAGAGCGTGTGCAGCGACTTCGCCTTGAAGCGATGGATGATGCCGGGCGCAAAGAGCGCCATGAAGAGCGTCACCCAGATGTACTCCTGATTGGCGATCCAGTACATGGGCCGGTTGTCGATGATGAGGTCGCGCAGAATGCCGCCGCCGAAGGCCGTCGTGAACGCCATGACGAAGACGCCGACGGGATCCACCTTCTTGCCTTCCGCGGCGAGAATGCCCGCCAAAGCGAAGGCGACGATGCCGACGAAGTCGGTGAAAAAGAGCAGCGTGGTCTGCATGGAAGCCCTCGAAGTCGGAAGCCAAGTGATTGAAATCGTAGCGATTTCCTCCGCAACTCAGCCTAAGCAATAGCCATTAGCCCGCCCGTTCCCGCACGCTTTCGGGCGTTCATGCCGCGCCTTTTCCCCCGGCTCAAATTCTTCGCTAAAACAGCGGCTTCCCCGTAAAATCTCCCCATTGAAATTGCTTTCCCAGAGAACACATCATGTCCCCGTCCGCCACCGCCCTGGCGCCTTTGCCCACCGGCCGCTCCACCTTCCGCACCCTCCGGGAGGACGGCTCGATTTACGTGGACAAAACGGCGCTCATCTGTGAACTGGCCAGCAAGCGGGAGAAGTTTTTCCTGGCCCGTCCCCGGCGCTTTGGCAAATCGCTGCTCATCTCGACTTTTGCCTCCCTGTTCTCTACCGGGACGAAAGATTTCAAAGGACTCGCCGCCGAGACCTTGTGGAGCGACTCGGCGACGTACGAGGTCGTCACGCTGGATTTCTCCTCCACAAAGGACAGCGACACCCTGGCCGACTTTGACAAAAAGTTCTCGGCCCTGATCAACCGTGAGTTCGGACGTCTCGGCTTTCGCTATGACGAAAGCGCCTCCGCCGACCTCATCGATCAGCTCTCGGGATGGCTGCAAGATCGCCCCAGTGCGTCGCTCGTTCTGCTGGTGGATGAATATGACGCGCCGCTCACCGCCCATTTGAATGAGGCGGCGCTTTTTGCCGCCATCCGCGATCGTCTGAGCAATTTCTATCTTGCGATCAAATCGCGTGAAGGATGCCTGCGCTTTTTCTTCATGACGGGCATCACCAAATTTCAGAGCGCCAGCATCTTTTCCGCCTTCAATCCCATAACAGACATTTCGGCTTACCCGCGCTACGGCACCTTGCTCGGCTACACCGAAGAAGAGCTCCAAGCCAGCTTCGGCGCCTATCTGCAGCAAGCCGCCGACCGACTTCAGCTCACTCAGGCCGAACTGCTCTCACAAATGCGAGAGATGTATGACGGATTTTGCTTTGACATGCAAGCGTCGTCGCATGTCTATGTGCCGTGGTCGGTTCTTCAGTTTCTCGCCTACCCGGAAAACGGCCTGCTCAACTACTGGTTTGACAGCGCCGGCAAGCCCACGGCATTGATGAACTACTTGAAAGCGCATCGAATGATCGGTCCGGACGACTACGCCAATGACCGCACGCTCACGCTCGACGCCCTTTTGCGCTCCGCTGACCTTGAGACGCTGGAGCCCGCCGTCCTCCTTTTCCAAGCAGGCTGCCTTTCGATTGCCCAGCGCAATCGAAACACCGTGGTTCTGCGCTACCCGAATCAGGAAATGCGGGAATCGATGGCGCTGCTCTACACCGAGATCATGCTTCAGGGGAACGCCGCGAGCTACACGGCGTCGCAAACGCTGGCCGACGTTTTGGCCACGGGCAACACGGACGCCGTCATGAACCTCATCAACAGCATCCTCAGCGGACTCACCTACGCCGACTGGGCGCTCCATTCCGAAGCCGATTGCCGCCGCACGCTCTACATCATGCTGGCTTCCAACCGGCTGCGGCCTCAAGCGGAGCTGCACAACGCGCTGGGCCGCAGTGACCTTGAAGTGGAAGACAGCGGCCTGCACTGGGTCTTTGAACTCAAGTTCTCCGCCGAAGGCGATTCCCCAGACTACCTTCTGAAAACGGCCGTACAACAAATTCTCGACCGCCGCTGCGGTGACTCGGCCCGTCCTTTTGCGCGGCTGAAACGAATCGCCGCCGTCTTTTCCGGCAAGGAAAGACGCTTCACCCGATGGATGGAAGTGTCTGACAAAAACTGACGGAGGATTGAAGATTGAACGAAGTGACAAACCGCCCTCGGCTTTCCTTGCCGCTCGGCACCTCGGACTTTGAAGCGCTCCGCGACGCCGGCCAGATCTACGTTGACAAGACCGCCTTGATCTATCGGCTGGCTTCCCAGCGCCAGAAATTTTTCCTCACCCGCCCGCGTCGTTTTGGCAAGTCGCTGCTCGTGAGCACCTTCGCCTCGCTTTTTGAAAACGGGCTGAAGCACTTCTCGGGGCTCGCCATTGAAAAGCTGTGGAAAGACAAAACTTACAACGTCATTGAGCTTGATTTTTCAAAAGTCAAAGATTTCAACAACCTCGAAGAATTTGATACGAGACTTCTGTCGCAACTTGCCCGTTCTTTTGGCCGAAGCGGCTTTGTTTTAGACCGATCACTGGAATCGGAGTGGATGGATCAGATCTCCGACTGGCTGGAAGGCGAGCCCAAAAATTCCTTCGTGCTGCTCATCGATGAATATGACGCGCCGCTGACGGCGTGCCTGACCGACAAAACGCTTTTTGAAAATGTTCGCAAGCGGCTGGCCAATTTTTACGCCATCGTCAAGTCCAATGACGCCCGCTGGCGCTTCGTGTTCATGACAGGCGTCGCCAAATTCAACCAGACGGGCATCTTTTCAGAGCTCAACAATTTCACGGACATCTCGCTCGATCCGCTTTTTGCGCCGCTGCTGGGCTTCACCGAAGAAGACATCGACCGGTACTTCTCGGACTACGTGAAAGAGGCGGCCCCAGTGCTGCAGTTGACAACCGAGGAGCTGCGCCGCCTGCTGCGGGAAAATTACGATGGCTACTGCTTTGATGATGAAGCCTCGGAGCATCTCTACGCGCCTTGGTCAGTTCTGCAATTTTTCAGTCGTCCGTCCCGCGGCTTTCTCAACTACTGGATGAAAAGCGGCGGCAAGCTTTCGCTTCTGCAGCAGTATCTGCATTCCCATT
>CAVJUB010000147.1:0-5711 GCA_963652545.1 Hallella faecis
CTTCCTCATTTCTGGGAATGTTGGCATTCCTACATAGTGAAGCCAACGGCCAACGTTCTCTCCTGCAAATTCTGCTGTGTCTTTGCTTATCCCCAAATTTATGAAACCAGTATTATCATTCAATAAATTCCATATGGTGCCACCTTACCGAGCTTGCCAGCAAAATCGTGATCAGGCACCTGGCGAGGATCGCCTTTGGGACGATACTCTTGCCCTGGATTCTTGTAGTTTCCAACGTTCTCTTTCTTTTTGCAATCGATTGAAATCACAGGAGATCCTGCACGTAGGAATTGAGCAGCCTTGTCGTTGATATAACAGAATTGCTGATCTCTGTTGGGATGTGGCTTGCTGACCTGAATCATCTTCTGATTGGCTTGCTTGCTGTAGCCAAGACTGTCCAATATGGCTCCAACAACAGTGTGACTTACATCAAATCCTTGTTTTTTCAAAAGAGCTTTAAGTTTTCTTAGACTCAATGTCGTCCAACGAAGCAGGCGCATCGGATCGCCATAGGTATGGTCTTCCAAATGAGCTTCAATAGCATTGATAATTTCTGGCCATTTGTATACGATTGATTTTCGTCCGCCGCCTCTTTTGCGAATTCGACCTTTTTCCACTGGTGGTTCAGTTACATCTCCCGCTGTCTCAAGTTTCTCCGCTGTTTCCTCTGTCGTTGTGGCCGGAGTACTTTCTTTATTCATGGCCGAAAACTCCATCAGTCCTCTATTTACAGTATCCAACGAAGTATTCAACTCTCTTACAACAGCAGCAACACCGCCATAACCAATCAGTGAGGCAATGAAACCATAAGTACAACGGCGTTGGCGTTCATTGAGATCACATTGCTTAATAAACGAAGAGAATTTCGCGATGGGAATTGTTATTTCTGTAATACCTTTCATGCTGGCTCCGTAGTGGCAACCAACATTCCAACCCAGTGCCGTAAACTTTACTAGGATATACATTTACAGTTCCTTAAGCGCTACCACACGATGGACGGCAGGTGCAGTCGCCGGCGTCGTCTACGGCTCCAGTTGCGCGGGCGCCACGCCATGGCGGGCATCTTCTCCTTCTGCCGCATGGCTGGCCAAAACGGTGCGACGGCAACTGGATTTTGAAATTCCCGACAAAACCATCAGGGATTCCCTCACCTCAAAAAACCCGACTACCCGAGTTTTTCCATCGCCCTCTCCTCCCTAATCTTTCGATCAGGATTCCGGCAGATTGAAACCAAAGAAAACTGCCGCAGGACTGGCAAAGTCCTCCAACACGGTCCTTACTGAAACAAGGAGATAAAAAAATGGAACTTTCCCGCCGTAGTTTTGTCAAGCTCGGTGCCGCGCTCACCGGCACGCCCTTCGTCGGAGCCGCCTCCGCCAAAACCATCACCGAAGCGAGCAAGCGACAGATCGGCACGTCCGCCGTTCTGACGGCGCCGGTGTCCGACTACATCGCGCCAGGCTTTCATGTGCATCCCTCTTCTCCCGTCGTCATCAAGGACCGCCGCTCCCTGACGCTTGAGCTCTATCGCAAGGTCGTCTGGAACCACACGCCTTGCTCCATCGACAAGAAGACGCTGGCTACGATCGACCGCTATCGCAAGGAATTTCTCGACTTCCTCGGCAAGCATCCTGAACTCAACGTCTACGGCGTCAACATCAAGCCGGGCGACGCTCACAAGGAGCGCCTGAGCAAGGAAGAGCTGAAGCAGAACCTTTCACAGGGCCTCAACACCGGCATCTCCTTCGGCGAGCCGCTCCCGGATCGCGTGGTTCGCGGCATCATTCTCGCCCGACTCTCCGGCATGGTCGGCGGCAACTCCGCTTCTTCAGCCATGCTCACGACCCATATTTTGAAGATGCTCGACCGCAAGGAACTCCCAGTGGTTCCGCGCGAAGGTCAGGGCGGCGCAGGCGAAGTGTGTCCGCTGGGCACACTCTTTGACAACACGCCGCGTGAAGTCGAACTGGGCCTGAAGGAGCCGATGACGCTCATCAACGGGCACCCCACCGCCACGGCGCTCTGCGTGGACATCGCGCTTCGAAGCGACGGTGTGATCAAGCTTTGCGAAGAAGTGCTCTCGCTCGCCATCGACGGTCTCACGGCGCCGAGCGAACACTTTGCGCAACAGCTGGAAGCCTGCTGGGACGACGAAGACGAAAAGACAGCCCTTCGTCGCATCCGCGCCTACTTGAAAGACGCGCCGGTGCCGCGCCGCCAAAACGTGCAGGCCCGCGTGACCGTGCGCGACATTCCGATCATCCTCGGCGCCGCCTACAAGGCTCAGCGCAACATCAAGACGATTGCCCAGACCGTGCTGCAGAGCGCGCACGACAATCCGCTTTGGATTCCCGCCGACCAGGCGGCGAAGGTGGGCGCCAAGCCCTACGTCTGCTCCAACGGCAGCTATCACTCGCAGATCGCCATGAACGCGCCCGACGAGCTCTCCCGCAACTACGCCGACCTCTGCACGGTGCTTTACTCGCTCGTTCAGTGCTTCTACTCGGACCGCGTTGCGATGCCGCACTTGGACAACCTCGTCTTCGGCAACATGCAGATGAACGGCGCCGACTGGCAGGATGAAAGCCGACTCCTTGCGCAGCCTTCACTCCTGCCGCCGCCGCAGTTCGGCCAGAACGACCTTTGCTCGCCCTACATGCGCGCCTGGAACAAGGCCGATCGTCTGGAACACATCCTGATGGGCCTTCTCACGCAGGTCTGCTGCATGGCAAGCGAAAGCATCTACATGCGCGGCGACCTCAAGACTTCTCCTGCGCTGCAGCCAATGCTTGACATCATCCGCAAGTTCAACCCGACGATGGACGTCGCCCATGGCGACCGCCGTACGATCGCCCCGGAACTGGATCGTCTCTTCCACTTCCTCGCGGACTGCTCGATGGCCTACTCGTCGCTTGAGCCGAAAGACCGCCCGGCGCTCGTCCTGCAGACGATTCGCCTCTGATGCATCTTCCTTGACTTTTCCTCTCCGATTTTGTTCTGAGCCTGAGGAGATCTCCAGAACGCTTCGACCGTAACAGGCGATAAGAGTCTTCACTCTCCTCCCTTCAAGGCCGTCCGGTTTTTGCGTCGGACGGCCTCTTTTTCCAAAGGGCAGATCATGAACCAAAGGACGCTTTGCGCTACCGCCGCTGCGGCGCTCTCGCTCTCAGCCGCTCAAGCAGCCGACGTCGCCGTCTACGGCACCATTGACACAGGCTTAGCTTATGTACACACGCAACACGGCAACAATTCCTTCACCATGGCCTCCGGCCAGTACGCCGGTCCGCGCGTGGGCTTTCGCGGCGGCGAAACGCTGGGCGACGGCTGGCGCGTCGCCTTCATTCTTGAAAACGGCTTTCAAAGCGACACCGGCGCCTTTGACAGCGCCGGAAAGATGTTCAACCGCGAAACGCTACTTTCCGTAGAAACGTCCTGGGGCACTTTCGGCGTCGGCCGCACAGGCCCCTTCACGTCAGGAACGGGCTCCTTGTCGCGCTACTGGGATCTGGAGCCTTTTGAAACGGGCTACACCGACGCCGGCATTCAGGCGACGCAGGTGAACATCTGGAGCCGCCACAGCAACACCGTCTATTACCTTTCGCCCAAGACAGCGGGGCTTGAATTCGGCGTGCAGTATTCGTTTTCAGGAGGCAACGAAAACGAGACAAACGGCCTCGCAAACGACAATCACTTCGCCAATGTCTTCGCTCGCTGGGACGGCGAGACCGTGCACATCGCTGTCGGCGCCGAGGTGGACAGCATCGGCCACGCTTATGACAGCGCCTCCCCCGACAAGGATCGCTGGAGCGCAAAGCTCGCTGCGCGCTGGGATGCCGCCGAAGGCACGGCCCTTTACGCCGGCTGGAACAGCTACTTTAATCAGGCGAAGTTCTCCGACGTCACTTGGGACGACGACGGCCGCATCGCCTTTGATGACAGCGGTCGCGGTCTCACCGGGCGCGCGGGATATCTCGGCATTCGCCAGACGGTCGGATCGGCTGACCTGCTTGCGTCCGCCCAGTACCTGCAAGGAAAGAACAAGGGCGCCGTCTCAGGCGATGAGGACTCTTACAAGCGCTGGGTTGGCTCAGTCGGCGTGCACTACCGTCTGAGCCGCCGCACCATGAGCTACTTCGTGGCTTCGTACGCCAAGGGCAAAGGTCTTCTCGGAACACGCACAACAACCAGCAACCGAACCGCTGTGCAAGTCGGACTGACGCATTTCTTCTAGCCGCGCTGCGCCATCTTGAAAGTATCGAGGAACGTCGCGGGGCGTCGAATCCGCGACGGCTCCTCCATGCGGCAGATCCAGCGGTAGCAGTCTTCCAGAAGCGAAGGCCGCACGAAAAGGCTTGCGCCTTCCCTCCGCAGCTGTCCCGCATGACTCCAGTCCTTCAAGACAGCATCGAGCGTGCACTGAGACATGGCCGCCGCGCTCACGAGATAACGGCGCTGAATGGTTGCGGGCATCTGGAGCCAGCCTTCGCCTGCCGCTTCAGGAACCCAGTTCGCGTAGCAGGCGGCCCACGCAAGGAAAAACGATTTCAAGCGCTCTTCAGCGGGAAGCTGCGTCAGCACGAGAAAGGTCATGCGATCACTCAGATTGCAGAGCTCCGCGTTGATGCAAAGAAGCTGCCAAAGCTCCGCATCTTCCGCAATCAGCTTCTGCAGCAGCGTTTGCTTGATCACCGCCACGCAGCTACGCACGATGGCAAAGTAGCTCCCGATGCACGGATGCGCTGTGAAAAAATTGAGATTGCCGCAAGCAAAGCGTCCAGGCACCGAGATGGCGATGGCATTGCCGTCGCCGCGCCCCACTTCCCGCGCCGTGATGCCCGAAAGCACCAGCATGACGGCATTGACGTGCTCGCCGTAGCGAACGATGGCTTCACCGCCTTCCACCCAGCGGCACGTGCCGACTCGCTCAAAGAGTTTGCGGAGCCGAGGATGCAGAGCATGCGTAATGGAAGGGTAAATGCACCCGGCCGACTTCTCTTGCCACGCCTCTTCGCGAGGCGCATTGATCATCTCGAACCAGGCGGTGGACTGATATTTCATAGCGTCTTTTCATTCTTTTGCTAGCAGCTTGTGCTGCGTTCCTCGTTCGGCCGAACTAGACAGCATCGTAAGAAAGGCGTAGTTTCCTTGAAAGGGCGTTTTCCAACGCCGAACTGTCTCGTTTCACTGGCCCTCGTTGCAGAAAACGAATTCCGATGAAAAATCAGGGCGAATCATCATGCTCAACACCGAGATGCTGTCGCTTTTCAAGCTCGTCTACCAGAAACACTCACTCAAAGAAGCGGCGGCGCTTCACCCAATGTCGCTCTCGAAAGCGAGTCGTGTGCTGAGAGACTTGCGCGATGAATTCGCCGACGAACTGTTCGTGCGCTCAGGCAATGAACTTTTTCCCACGCCGCGCGCTACGAAGCTTTTTCCATCGGTGGAAAAGCTCCTCGCAGACTTTGACGCCATCACGGAAAGCCCTACCTTCGACCCGAAGCGCGCACACTGCCTTTTCAACATCGCCTGCCTCGATCTGGATCTGATTGCCCACGTGGCGCCAATACAGGAGGAGCTGCGGGAACTGGCTCCCGGCATCCGCCTCAACTTTCACCCGATTGACCGCAATTTCATCGACCGGCTCCACGAAGGCCGATGCGACTTCGTGTTTTATCCAACGTCTCTCGACTACCCCGGCATCGGTCGTCAGG
>CAVJUB010000148.1:0-5606 GCA_963652545.1 Hallella faecis
CAAAGGCGAGGCGCCGCTCCTCCTCCATCCCTTCCAGGGTCTTCGTTTTGCGAGCGGGCAGCACGCCCTCGGTGAGCGACACGACGAAGACGTTCTTGAATTCAAGGCCTTTGGCGGCGTGGATCGTCATGAAGCGCACCTTGTCCTCCACGCCCGCCGCGTCTTCGTTCGTGAGAAGCGCCGCCCGCGCGAGAAAATGCTCGGCGCGCGACTCCTCGCCGCAGGTCGCCTCCCAGCGCGCCACAGCCTGCTTGAGCTCGGCCAGGTTGTCGAGCCGCGACTGGTCACCCTGCGTGCGCAGCATCACTTCGTAGCCCGACGCCTCGAGCATCTCGGTGAGAAGCTCCGTCACCGTCATCTGCGACTGCCGCGCCGCGAACTCCTCCACGAGCGACACGAAGGACGCCGCCTGGGTGCCGCGAAAGATCGGATGGTCGAGATGGCGCTTCAGCGTCTGATAGAGCGTCAGCCCATCGGCGGCCGCCTGCTCCTTCAAAAAGCGCATGCGCCGCTCGCCCAGATTGCGCTTCGGGCGATTTGCGACGCGCGCAAAGGAGAGGTCGTCGCCGCAGACCGCCAGGCGCAGGTAGGAAAGCGCGTCCTTCACCTCAGCGCGCGCGAAAAACGGCGCCCCGCTCGTCATGACGTACGGGATCTCCGCCTTGATGAAAGCTTCCTCGAGCGGCCGCGTCACATAGTGCGCCCGATAGAGCACGGCGTAGTCGCCGAAGCGCTTTCCCGCTTTGACGCCCGCTTGAATCGTCTCCGCCACGAACCGCGCCTCCTCGTCCGACGTCGTTTCGTGCAGTCCCGTGACAAGGGCCCCGTCAGGATTCTGCGACACCAGATCCTTCTCCAGGCGGCGCTGGTTGTGACGGATGAGCGAATTGACCGCCGCGACGATCTGCGGCGTCGAGCGATAGTTTCGGTTCATGACGATCGTCTTCGCGCCGGCGAACTCGCGGTCGAAATGAAGGAGAAATTCGACCCGCGCGCCGCGCCAGGTGTAGATCGTCTGATCGGGGTCGCCCACTACGAAAAGGTTCTTGTGGTAGCCCGAAAGCACCGTCATCAGCTCGTACTGCAGCGAGTCGATGTCCTGGAACTCGTCCACCATGACGTACGCCAGACGCTCCTGCCACTTTCGCGCCGCCTCGGGGTGCTCGCGAAAGATGAGGAGCGTGAGCTTGATGAGGTCGTTGTAGTCGAGGCCGAAGCACTGCTTCGCCTTGAAAAGATACCCCCAGAAGATGACGTCCTTCACCGCCGTCGCCTCGCGGTAGCGGGCTTCCAGGTCCGCGGCCGACATCGCGACGAGCGCCTCGCAGTAGTCCGGGCGGTTCACGAGCTTTTCCATCTCGATCATGTCCCGCGCCTTCGCAAACGTCATGTCGCGCAGCGTGAGGCCCCGCTCCTCGTAAATGGCGTCGAGCATCCCGTCGATGTCAGCGTTGTCGAGAACCAGGAACTCCTTCGGGTACTGCACGCGATGGATGTCCTCCTGCAGGACGGAGACGCAGAAGCCGTGGAAGGTGTTGATCCACCCGGTGTCGTTGTCGCCCGTGAGCGACCGGATGCGGGTGCGCATCTCGGCCGCCGCGCGGTTCGTGAAGGTGACGCAGAGAATGTTCGCGGGCAGGATGCCCAGGTCGTTCACGAGGTACGCAAAGCGCCGCGTGAGCGCTCGCGTCTTGCCGCTGCCCGCGCCCGCGATGACGCGCACGAAGCCTTCCGTCGTCGTGACGGCCTCGCGCTGCTCGGGATTGAGCCCAAACAGCGCGTCCTCCTCCGCCTCCCCCGTCATCGGGCTCAGCGCGCCGGATACCGGCAGGCGTCGGGATCAAAGCCCTCCAGGTCGAGGCCGACATCCTCGGCGTAGTCCGCGAGCTCCTTCGCGTCCTTGGGATCCTCAGACGCCATGAGACGCTTCATGTACTGGTAGTCGCCGGCGCAGCCGCACTCGTAGGGCGGGCAGGCGCCGCGCCCCGCCACGCACACGATGTCCTCGCGGTTTTCGCCGCGAACCGACTTTTCGAGCGTGATGGCATGGTCCCAGCTGTTGTCGTAGCAGTAGCCGGGCTTCCAGCACGAGTCAAAGAACTTCTTCAACGTCACGTCCGGCCCCGGACGATCCCAGAAGTAGCTCTCCTCATCGTCGTAGTCGTACTCCGTGCACCAGCTGCCCGCGAGATCACGGAATTCATGGCAGCCGCCGCCCCTCCAGTTGAAGTGATTCATGATGGCGCGGTGCAGCTCCGACAAGCGCGCCGTGGGCGACGCCTCGAAGCGCCGCCACACCGGCGGCTTCGTGACGCCCTTCACCTGAACCTTGATGACGTAGTACATGCAAGCCTCCTTTTGTTTGACTCACCGCGGCTTGTAGTCGCACGCATTGGGATCGAACTGCTCGGGACTGTCCAAGCCCAGCCATTCGAGCGTGTTCTTCTGCGACTGCGCGTCCTTCGGATCCTTCGAGGCGAGCACGCGCTTTATGTCCTCATAGCCGTAGGGACCGCCGCAGTCCTCGATCGGACAGGCGCCGCGGCCGGCGATGCAGTTGACGTCATCCACCGTGCCTTCCTTCACCTCCTCCACCTTGATCGCGTGCTCCCACCAGTCGCCGAAGTCATAGACGTACACCGGATGAGGCACCAGATGGATGAACTCCTCCACGGTGAGATCGGGTTCGGGGACCGCCCAAGGCGTCGCATCGTCATCCGGGTATTCCGTGCACCAGCGCACCGAGCGGTCCTCAAAGGAATGCAGATGGCCGTTGTCCCAGCCAAAGGCGTCCTGAATGGCGTCGTGAAAGTCGGAAAGAAGGGCGTCAGCGGGCACCTCAAAACGGCGCCACACCGGAGGCTTCGTGATGCCCTTGATCTGAACCTTGATGACGTAGTACATGAATCGAGTCTCCTGCGGAGTCGTTGTAGAAGACCCGAATTGTGCCGTCATCGGCGCAATTTGGGAAGCGCCCCGCGCCGAAAGACGGCAGAAAAAAGGCGTCCGGGAGCTGGAGCTTCGCCGAACGCCTTCTCAGAACTTGCGAACTTATGCTTTCGCGGCGGCGTCAGCCGGCGCCGCTTCCGGAGCCTGCGGCGCGGCCGGCGCTTCGCTCGCGGCTTCCGTCAAGGCCTCAGCCGGCTCCGCGGGGTGAGCAGCTTCGGCCGCCTCCGTCGAAGGCGCCGCGGCTTCGGCTTCCGACTTCATCGCCTTCTCCGTCTTCTTTTCAAGCACGGCCCCGAAGAACCCGTCGGTTTCCGAAAGATGCGGCAGCATCACGAAGCCCTTCCCGAAGCGCTCCGCCACCCATGCGGGGATCTGAATGCCCTGCTTGGCAAGGACCTCGGTCGCAGAGAGCTGCTCAAACTCGGGGTGCTTCGCGAGGAACGCGTCCACCACCGCCTGATTCTCTTCAAAGAGCATGGAGCACGTCGCGTAAACGACGCGGCCGCCCGCCTTCACGAGCTTCGCGGCTTCTTCCAAAATGGAATTCTGCAGGCCGTTGATGCGCGCGAGCTCCTCGGGCGACAGGCGCCACTTCAGGTCCGGATTGCGGCGCAGCGTGCCCGTGCCCGTGCAGGGGGCGTCCACCAGGACGCGGTCAAACTTCCCGCGCAGGCGCTTCACGCGGTTGTCCCTTTCGTCGCGGATCGCCATCGGATGCACGTTGGAAAGGCCGGCGCGGCGCATGCGGGGCGTGAGGCCCAGCAGACGCTTTTCGTTCACGTCAAAGGCGTAGAGGCGGCCCGTGGACTTCATCTGAGCGCCCAGCGCCAGCGTCTTGCCGCCCGCGCCCGCGCAGAAGTCGCAGACCATGTCGCCGCGCTTGGCGCCCACCAAGCGCGCCACGAGCTGGCTCCCCTCGTCCTGCACGTCAATGCGGCCTTCCTGGTAAAGGGCCGTGCGAATGAGCGCAGGCTTTGAGGTGAGGCGCACGCCGTCGGGCGACATCGCCATCGGGTGCCCTTCGACGCCGTACTGCGCGAGTTCGGCGATGACGTCCTCCACCTTCGCTTTCATCGTGTTGACGCGAAGGTCCAAGGGCGCCGAGCCCGAGCTCGCCTCGCAGATCGCATGGCATTCGTCCTCCCCGAACTGCTTCACGAGGCGGTCGTGGAGCCACTGGGGCATCTCGTCCTTCACGTGCGCGGGCGCCCGCGTCATGTCAGTCTTGAGGAGCTTCGCGAGCACCTCGGCGTCGTTCTTCGCGACTTCCTTCGGCACCGCCCCTTCGCCGTGCTGCAGCGCGAGCGTGAGCAGCGCCGCCACGCGCGGGGCGCGCGCGGGCTTCATGGGCTTCATGCGGTAGGCGATGCCCGCCAGATGCCGCAGGCCGTAGAAGATCGCTTCCGCCAAAATCGTGCGGTCGCGGCTTCCGAGACTCGGGTTGCTCTTGAAGAAGGCCTTCATCAGCACGTCCGCGGGGCCGTCGAGCTTCAAAATCACCGTGAAGGCGCGCGTCAATTCGTCTGCGATGAGGCTCGTGATGCGCACGCGGCCGGGCTCGGCCTTCGCCAGGCGATGCTGGCTCGGCGCCCCCTTCTCAGCGCGGCGGCGGTTGTTCTCTTCGTTCTGGCGCTTTCTGGCGGCGCGCTGTCGCTCCGTCATGCGGGGCGACTCCGTCTTCGCGCGCTTCACGCGCACGGGCGAAAAGGGCATGTGCTTGGTGGGTTTCTTCTGTTCAGCCATTTTGCTTTCTCAAGATTCGGTTCAGGCGACGCTGCCATGCTCGCCGTCAAAGACCGCGAGGCTCGCGGCGGTGGCGTCGTCCGTGACAGCGCGGCCCCCCTGGATCGTGACGCGGCCTTCGGCGACCGCCTTCACGGCGCGCGGGTAAAGAACGTGCTCCAGGCGCAGCACGCGGTGCGCGAGCGCGTCCGCGTCGTCCGTGGGCAGCACCGGCACGACGGCCTGGCCGATGATGGCGCCGCCGTCCAATTCACTCGACACAAAGTGCACGGTGCAGCCTGCGATCCGCACGCCCGCGTCGATCGCCCGCTGATGGGTGTCCAGGCCCTTGAAAAGCGGCAGGAGCGCGGGGTGGATGTTGAGGATGCGGCCTTCGTAGTGGTCCACGAAGTGCGGCGTCAGAATGCGCATGAAGCCCGCGAGCACGATGACGGCGGGATGGTGCTGGTCGATCACGGCCATCATGGCGTCTTCAAAGGCTTCGCGGCCGTCAAAGGCCTTGTGGTCCACGACGTGCGTGGGAATGCCGAAGCCCCTGGCTTTTTCGAGCCCGGCGGCGTCGGGACGGTTGCTCACGACGCAGGCGATTCGGACGCCCTCCTTCGCCCAGTCTTCCTTTTGGGCGACTTCCGCGATGGCGGCAAAGTTCGAGCCGCGGCCCGAAATGAGAACGACGATGTTCTTTTCCATGATGTCTTCGCAGGCGCGCGGCCTGCCCTGTGATTTTCAGCGGGCCGGATTTTAGCGGTTCCGCCGCCGGGGCGCTTCAGGCGGCCGTCGTGAAGCCAAGCGCGGCCGCCGAGTTGCTTTCCCGAGAATCAAGCCTTCGCCGCCGTGCGCCGGGCAAGCCAGGCGAGCACGATGTCCGACGACGTCTTCGCCGCGCGCTTCACGAAGGTCGGAAAGTCCTCGGG
>CAVJUB010000149.1:0-5585 GCA_963652545.1 Hallella faecis
TGGCTTCATCTGGCAGTGTCCGATGCCTTAATTTTCACCTTGCTGTTCTGACACTCCCTCCGTTTTTGCCACATCAAAACTTTTCAGGAATCTGTTTCATGCGTCTTTCCTACGAGGACTGGAATCCAGACCAGTTTGAAAAGCTGGTCATCCTGCTGTGTCAGCACCTACTGGGCCTCGGCACCATCGGCTTTTCCACGGGCCCAGACGGCGGACGCGACGGCAAATTCGAAGGGACGGCCTCCGAGTACCCCAGTTCCTCCAATCCCTGGAAGGGCATCACTATCATTCAGGCAAAACACACCAGCAATCCGCTGGCCGCATTCAGTGATCCAGAGTTTTACAGCCCCAAAAACTCGCGAAGCGTGCTCGCACAAGAGTTGCCTCGAATCCAAAAACTGCGCGCTACTGGAGAACTCGATCACTACCTGATCGTTTCCAACCGCAAGCTCTCCGCACTGACGGAGACGCGCCTGCGCCAGCTCATTGCGGAGTCCTGCGGCCTGACTCGAGAAAACGTAGCGATTATGGGCACGGAGCAGTTAGAGCTCTACCTGAGGAAGTTCCCCGACATTATCGACAGCGCCATTCCCGATTCCATTGATCTCCCTTTCTCTGTGAATCCGGACGAACTGAGCGCCGTGATTGAAGCACTCGCCGAAAACAAGTGCAGCGTCAAGGCGCTCCTTGCTGACGTACCCGTCGAGAGAACGTCCTTTTCACGCAAGAATGAGCTCAACAATACGTCACCCGCTTTTGCTCGACAACTTCGGAAAAACTACCTCAAAGAGGTCAAAGGCATCCAAGACTTCCTCTCCGATCCAGACAACACGGACGTTCTCACGCACTACGACACCGCTGTCCAGGAATTTCAGCTCAAGTTGCTCGAATACCGCGGCAAGGACTATAGCTTTGACACCATCTTCAACTGGCTCGCTGACCGGCTATTTGATCGTGACATCGTATTGCGCAGCCACAAGCCGCTGACGCGCGCTGTGCTTTTTTACATGTACTGGAACTGTGACCTGGGAGAATCTGACAATGCTTCGCCCCACTAAACACTCTCATCCTGACCGCACGGTTCTCTACGCCTCAACACTCATTCTGACCCGACTCAAGAAGAAGCGTCTCGCGAACTACACCGAACTGCTGCAGTTGGTGCGACAGCAGATTGCCAAAGGCGGCGACACGCTCTTTGTGCCAGCCCTTGACTTGCTATTTCTTCTCGGGCTTTTGAAATACCATCCAAAAACTGATGCTTTTGAATACACAGGGGCCAACTGATGAAACTGTCCCGTCTTTACACCAACCTGCCTGACCTCTTCCCTGCCATCAACTTTCGCAGTGGACTCAATGCAGTGCTTGCCGTCATCAAACTGCCGGAAAACAAGCGCAAAGATACGCACAACCTCGGCAAAAGCACTTTGATTCGACTGATTGATTTCTGTTTCATTTCAAAAAAGAAAACAGATTTCTTCCTTTTTAAACACGCGGACCGCTTCGCCGACTTTGTCTTCTTTCTTGAAATCGAAACGGCTCCCGGCCATTTTCTTACCATTCGCCGATCGGTGGCTCATGCCACGCAAGTTGCCTTCAAGCAGCACGCCGCTCACGGACAGGATTTCTCCGCCCTTCCTCTGGATCGTTGGGATCACGTCGCTCCCTCCTTTGATAAGGCTCGGGAACTTCTAGACAGTTTTCTTGGCTGGACGCCACTCTCCACCCACTGGTCCTATCGTCAACTGATGGGTTACTTGCTTCGCAGTCAAGATGACTTTCAAGAAGTGTTTCAACTGCGCAAGTTTGTTGGCCGCCACAAGGAATGGAAGCCCTTTCTGGCCCGGTTACTTGGCTTTGATGATGGTCTGATCACTGCGCTTTACGAACAGGAGGACCTGTTAGAAGAAAAGCGCCGCGAAGCGCAAACTCTTCGCCATTCGCTAGGATTTTCAGACGGCGATCTTGCTCGCGTCGAAGGGTTGATCCTTGTGAAAGAGCGTGACATTGAGTCGCGACAGAAACTGCTCGACACCTTTGACTTCAATCAAGCCGATTTTCAGCATACGCAGGCGCTCGTCAGCCACACCGACGTTCGCATCGCTGAACTCAACCAGCGCCGCTATGTCCTTGCCAAAAACCAGAAAAAGATTGAAGACTCCCTCGGTGATGACGACCACCGTTTAAACGTCAATGCCACCCAACAACTCTTTGAAGAAGCAGGCGTTCTTTTTCCAGCACAGCTTAAACAAGACTTTGAGCAGCTTCTTCGCTTCAATCAGTCTATTTCCGAAGAGCGAACCGCACTGCTGCGTGAAGAACTCCAAGACATCAACAAGGAGCTTCAGACTGTCAACACCGAACTAGTCCAGCTCAGCGAAGAACGATCCCAGCAACTCAAGTTCCTCGCAGAAACTGACGTGTTTGACAAATACAAAGCGATTTCATCAGAACTCACTGAAATCAAAGCGAGTGTTGCCGATCTGCATCATCAGAAAGACAACTTGCTCAAGCTTGACGCGCTGCGCAAAGAGATTCAGCAGGCTTCGCTTGACTGCGAACAGCTGAGAAACAATGTGGAAGCCAACGTCTGCGCACAGTCCGACAAGGACAGTCTTTACTCAAAGATTCGCATCTATTTTGATGAAATCATTGAAAAAGTCATCGACCGCAAAGCCATCCTGTCGGTCAGCCTCAACAATGAGGGCCACCTTGAATTCAAAGCGGAAATTCTAGACGCCGTCGGAAACGCCACAAGCGCTGACGCCGGCCACACCTATCGCAAGCTACTGTGCGTCGCCTTCGACCTCGCCGTACTCCGAGCGCATCTAGACCTCGGGGAGACCTTTCCTCGCTTTGTCTTTCACGACGGCATCTTCGAAACACTGGACAATCGCAAGAAAGAGAATCTCCTCGCGGTGTTGCACCAATACGCTGATCTGGGGCTGCAGCCGGTCGTCACCGCCATTGATTCCGACCTACCGCCACGCCCTGACTCCGCCCCCTTCTTCTCAGCCGATGAGATCATTCTCTCATTGGATGACCAGGGCGACAATGGGCGACTCTTCAAGATGCCTGCATGGTAATTTGGTTTCCTACCGACGCCACACTCGACAGACTCGACAAAATATTTTGTCCAGTACTAGACAAAAGTTTAAGAAGCAGACAGACTCCCTTTAATTTCAATAACTTTGCCCATTTCCGCATGGCAATCCCTGTCAGCATTCCTGACCTCCGCTACGCCACCACCGACAACTCGCTGCCGTCTCAGCTGACGCCTGCCTACGGCAGCTTTCCTTCGAGCACGCCAAGCCGCACGGCGTAGTCTGCCATCGCCCGCTGTGCGCGAGCGGCCTCACCCAGTCGAGTCAAGGGCGGCGTACAGTCCGTCGCCTCCAGCCGGTCGGCCTTCCACGCAAAACAGCGGAACGACGCGCCGTCCACTGCCGCCGCGCCCGCTCGCCCGATCGCAAAACCGTCTCGTCCGAGCGCAAAGAACGTATGCGCTGTGTCAAAGTTTTCGCCCGAAAAAAGGTTGCGCCCCTGCCACACGGCCGGCGTCTTCCCCAAAGCCAGCGCCTTCACCGTAGGAAAGAGGTCTCGGTGGCTCACCCAGCGGGACACGTCGACCGTCGCGGACTGTTCGTTTGCCGGCAGCCAGAAGATGAGCGGCACGCCCTGCGTGTAGTGCGCAATGCCGGAAGACTCAAACTTGAAGCGGGCGTTGTGGTCGCCCGTCACCGCCATCACCGTACGGGAGAGCAGCCCCTTCTCGCGAGCGGCGTGCACGAAATCCCCCAGCGCCGACGCCGCGTACTGATAGGTCTGCATCATGGCGCGCACCTCGGGATCCTTTCGATCACTCACGATATAGGCCGGCAGCTCCGCCGGATTCACGGGGTTCACCGCAGCGCCGTCAGGCACATGATGCGGCGGATGGTTCGTCGCCGACAGAATGACCAAGAAAAGCTTCTCGCCTTTCCGATCGGCTTCTTCCAAAAGTTCCTCCGCGTACTTGAACGTCCACGCGTCCCCCACGCCCCAGGTGCCGAACTCCGCCTGCGGGAACTTCGCGCGAATGGCCGCGGCGCCCACGACGCGGTCATAGCCCTGGCGCGGGAAGTCCTCATCGATGTTGCGCCACTTCTCGGTGCCCGAGGTGAGGTAGACCGTCTTGTACCCCGCCTTCTTGAAGTCCCAAGCCTGCGAGAACGGGAAGGACTTCACGCCGTAGCGGCTCTGCGTCAAAGGCGTCAACGGCGTGTCAAAGAGGATGCCTTCCAACGACGGAAAAGTGCCCGACCCCGAGCAAATGCCGTTCTTAAAGACGTAGGCGTCCTTCAGTTCCGGCCGCAGGCGGCCGAGCATGTCGTTTGTCGGCGAGTCCGCTTCGAATTCCGAGCGCCCCATGCTTTCCATCACCGCCACGACAACGTGCGGCTGCACGGCCGGCGCCTTTTCCACCGGAACGCTGCCGCGCACGTCGCGAAGCACCGCCATCGCCGCCTCGGGCGACGCAAAGCCAAAGGACTTCAGGCCCGCCAGCGGCCCGCCCTTCAATTCCAGCATCTTGCGCGACTTGTTCGCTTCGTAAAGCGCCGCCGCGCCGTTTTGCACCGACGCATTCACAAATTCATCGGTGCCCGCCACCAGATCCTGCTGCCGCAGCGGGAAGGTGCCGAAACTGCCGCGGCACATGACGGCGATCAAAGCCGTCAGCGCCACCACAAGCACAGCGGCCGCCGGCTTCGGCCGCGTCACCGCCATCGAAACCCTCGCAAAACGAAAGGCCAGACAAGGAAGCGCCGTCAGAACAAGCCAGGCCGCCACGTAGGTGAGCACCGGCCAGTCGCGCCAGATGGTGACGATGATCGCCTTCGTGTCATCCTGCGCCAGGCCGAAGATCACCGCGCTGATGGGCGTCGTGTAAAAGCCGTAGAACCCGATGTTGATGAGATCCAGCAGCACAAAGACGGCGAGCGCCGCGACCGCCAGCCACTTGGCGATGGTGAAGGCCGCCGGCCGCCAGAGTCCGCCCAGCCACACGAGCCACGCCGGAACGAGAAGGATCGAAAACCAGCGGGCGTCCAGGCGCAGGCCCAGCACCAGCGCCGGCCATTCGGCGGCAAACGTCTGATCCGCCTTGTAGTAGGCAAAAAAGAAGAGCCGCAGCGCTGTAAACACCGCTAGAGACGTTGCGAAAAAGACGCCGGCGCGAACAGTTTCCGAGAGCCAGCAGCCGGAAGTTGTCTGTTGCATGGGAGGGATTTTCATGAGCAATTTCGGAGGCGCAAACTATAGCGGAACCCGCAAAAACCGCGGACTTCCGATGTCTTGGCATCGATGAATTATTTGATTCAATTCACAATGTCAAAGAATCACCGTCATCAACAGCTCCATGCGATCGATGCACTCGCCAACAGCGCCCAACACGACTTCACTCAACACCACTCGACAGACTCGACAAAATGATTGTCTAGTGCTAGACAAAATCCATTGTTCCACGTCACCATCGACTCGACAGACTAGACAGAATATTTTGTCTAGTACTAGACAAAAGTTTAGGAGGCAGATAAACTCCCTTTCAT
>CAVJUB010000150.1:0-5495 GCA_963652545.1 Hallella faecis
CTTGTCGGCGGGATGCTGATGCTGATCGCCGTCTTCAGATAAAGAAATGCCCCCGCGGTGGTGGAACACCCAGGGGCGAGGAGGACCTTATGTGATGAGGGATCCATGAGAGACATTGTAGCAATTTACGAGGCTTTAAAAATGGCTCAAGACTTGCCGATTCTGCTTGCAATACCAGTTTACGGAAGCGCATACGCTGCGCTCGCCTGGATTATCGCGAAAGCTGTAAAGGCATGGCGTGACGCCTTGAAATAGATGGAAATTACAGAGCTTCAAAAAGATGACATCGAGCAGCGGGATTCTTATTGGCGGGGAGTGAAGAACTGCATCCAGTGGATAGGCGGCGTGCTTGTGGGCGGGTCGATGTTCTTGTACTACCTACTGGAAATACTCGACCGGATGAAGCTAGGAGGCGCGTAATGGAAGGACCTCATCCTAACCGCCTGCGCCGTAGTGGGCGGAGTTCTCGGGCTGATCGGGTTCATCCGTTCATTTTGAGTCAGCAAAGAAATGCCCCCGCGGTGAGTGGCATCACCCGGAGGCGTGAGGGACCCTTGTGCATAGGAGGTCTATGGAAGAGATTTTACTAGCTGCGGCACCTTTTTTGAAGTCTTTTTTGAAATGGTTCTTTATGAAAAAAGATAGTGAACTGCCCTGGGTTGCCAGGCTTTTCCGTTGGGGTTGCCTGGCCTTCTGCGCTTGCTACGGCCTGCTACTGATCGTGGAGAAGTGGCAAGAGGTTTTTCCATAAGGAGATACTGAGATGGAAGATGGATTCTTCAAGGCGGCAGAGTTCGCCAGCAAGGACGGAAAGCCCTCGCCCTACGGCCCGATGAACGTAAAGCAGGAGCTGGTGGACTTCCTCAACCAACTGCGCCAGCGCTTCGGCCGTGAGCTGATCGTCAACTCCGGCTACCGCTCGCCAGAGCACAACAAGGCCGTTGGCGGAGTCCCGAACAGCTATCACACGAAAGGCCTCGCCGCGGACATCCGGCCGGCCGATCCCGCGGACCTCGACGAGCTGTACGAGCTCGCGGACCGCATGAACCAGACTGGCGGCGTTGGCCGGTATGAGAGCTTTGTGCACGTAGACCGGCGCGGTATCTATGCCCGTTGGGACTACCGGAGACGGAAGTAATTAAAAGCCCGCCGAGTGTTCGAGCACCAGGCGGGCAGTACAGCATGACAGGACAAGAGGATTTTACATGAAGACCGGAAAGAGGCTGAAAAAGTTGGACCACACAATTACCTTTTGGAAGGGATTCGCCAGCGGAGTCGCTACGACGCTAGCCGCCTTGGCTGGACTCGTCTGCCTTATCAACTACCTCGTTCAGATTGCACAGGCCGTCAAATGAGTGAACGAACTTTCATGGCCGTGGCGCTCGTCGCACTGTCAGCCGTCTGCGTTGTCGCCGGCGTAGCGGTCCTCCTCGAAGTTGTCCTGCACGACCTGGGGTGCTGATGCTTAGCAAGCTCCTGTGGTGTGCATGCGTCATCGCGCTTCATGTCGCCTTTCTGCTCTTCTTGCTTGCCTGTAGGCCAACATGAAAATAAACGCTTCAGAAGTCGCCGACGTGATCTTGTGCGTCACTGCCGCCCTTTTCGGCGGCTTTGTCACGTCGATCTACTACGACGCCAAAATAGCCAACATGGAAAAGGCGAACGCAGAGGCCGTCGCCCAAGCGGAGAAGAAGAATGCCGAAGGACTTGCGAAAGCTACGAACACCATCAACCTGGCGCAAGCTGAGTACAGCGATCTGCGCGGCGAGCTTGATCGCGCTCGCGCCCGGCTGCGCCACGCACTCAATTCCCGCGGAGCAGACACTTCCGCAGACGCTCTTAGAGCCCGAGTTGCCCAGCTGGAAGGCCTGGTTCAAAGACTGGCTGACGCTGGTTCAGAGTGCGGCCGACTCTATCAGCGGAGCGCCCAGCAGCACGACGCCCTCGCAGAAGCAGTGAAGTGAGCTAGCAACCGCCTGGACAAACGTGGTTGTGCACAACAAAGGACAGCCACGCAAGGAACAGAATCAGCGGCCCTGTTGTACAAACGATAGCAAACCCTCTGAGCTGTTCAATTCGCTTGTCCTCCGACTCGCCCTTTACGCGGAGGTAGTAGCGCACCCCCGCGCATGCAACAAGAACCGTTGAAAAGTAAAAACCAACAACGCCCCAGAAGAGCTCCCACCGAGACAAAGGTGCGAGCTCTTTCATCTTTGGCAAGTCGAAATAGGTCAAGAGATTATCCACGGCCGACCCCGCCGCTGAAATGACGCAAAGCATCAGCAAGGCGACGAGGATATAGCACAACAACAAGCGCGCTCTTTCCACTTCTTCTCCCCACTTCATGCTAAAAATCAACGCCGCGATCGCTGACGCGGCGGCTATAATTTCCCCCATATCCTTCCTCCAAGGGATAGTTGAACGCCCCGCCAAAGGTTCGAGCTTTGGCGGGGTTTGCTTTTGGATTCTACTTCTTAGGCGCTTCCGCCATTCGCGGCGAACGCTGAGGCACCAGACTGTCAGGCGCCCACCAGTATTCCTGCCCAGTGCCACGGCGCAGACGGCGCTCCATCTTCTCAATGTAGCCCGGCGACATCCAGTCCTGAAGCTCATTCATGAACGCCCGGTCAAGGACCGAAGACGTGTACCACATGTTGAGGAACGGGGTATGCGAGCGAACGAGCTGCAGCGCCTTCACCCCCGGCTTCGTGTTCCGATCGTAGATAGCACTGCCCAGCGTGGCCGTCACCAAGTCGGACGCCGCAACGGCCGTGCCGATCTGCGGACCGGCGAAGTTGGCGAGGCCCGACATGGCGCCATAGCGCGCATCATCCGACAGGCCGTTCGCCAGCCAGTCGCCGATGAAACCAAGGCCGCCGCCCTTCGCCATCGCCTCGAGCCAGAACTTCCATGTTGATATATCCTGCGTGTCCTTTCCGTTCAAGAGGTTCTGTATCTGCACAGAAAGAGCGCCAAAGACCGTTGACGCCACCACAATGGCCGCACCGTAGCCCAGCGAATCGACGTACTGGCGGTGATGCCAAAGGAACTGCGCCCGGCGCCAGTGCTTCTCCATCATGGCGATCGGGAACGACTTGAAGAGGTAGAGCGCGCGGACGAACTCACCCTTCATCGTGCCCTTCTGCGTGCCGCGGGTTGATTCGGCGCGCGTCACCAAGTCCGGCCCCAGGGAGGCCATTTCCCCTTCGGACACAATGAGACCGAGGAGCTTTCCCCGGAAGCGCGTCAACCTCCGCCTGCAGAACGCCCGTCGCTTGATCGGCCTTCATGGCCTTCAGCTGGCGGATAGTCAGGAAGCGGATGCCGCGATGTTCTTCCGTGCCGGCCATCTGGAAGAGCTGCCAGTCCCGCTCAGTAATGCCCGCGTTCTCGAGGCGAGCGCGGTCGTAGTCGTCCAGCGCCGACCAATCCTTCTCGACGAGCTTTGCGAGCGAGGCCATCATGTTCAAGCCGAAGGCTCGCCGCGTCGCGTCCGTGAAGGCCGTAAGGAAGGACGCCTTCATCGTGGCGTTCGCCATCTTCGCAGTCCATCCCTGTCCGATGTTGTCATTGGCCCAGCGGTTGAAGTCCGAGGCCAGACTGTCGGCGATGAGGCCGGCACGGCTTGCGTAGTCGCGCCAGTCGGAGCCATAGGCCGAGAAGAGGAAGCGCAGCCCCTGCCCGAAATCCATGCGGTTGAAACCCGTCGCCACAAAGTAGGAGGGAATGTCGGAGAAGGATGAGATGAAGGCCTTCCCCAGTTTGCCGGCCACTTCAAGGTTGCGCCAGCCGGCCATGAACTCCGCGACGCCCTGCCGGTTCACCGCCGCCGTGCCCGAGCGCCCCGAGAGCGCCGACCACATGTCGTCGATGCTCGCGTCCGTGAGGCCCTGCCAGTCGGAGTACTTCGTGAGCAGGCGCCAGCGAGTTTCCTCGCTTCGCGCGTTCTCCGCCGCGCTTTCCGCGATCTGCTTCATGAAGGCAAACGTCGCGTCCGCCCGCGGCCCCATGCTTTCCATAATGGCAATATCGTGGCTCATTTTGGCCACGTGCCCCACGAGCGTGCTCGTCAGACTGCCCTGCCCGAACTGCCGCTCATACGCGAGGTAGGCGTCCGGCCCCTTGAAATGCAGGACGCGATGCTGATACTTCTTGTATCGGGAGACGTTGTGTTCAGGCACCTTCTTCGCAATGTCAAAGAGATTGCTTTCGGGATTGCCGTCTGTCACGATGTTGTCCCACGCGGCCTCGAGCAACGCACGGACGTCAGCGTCACCCATCACGCCGCCATCGTCTCCGATGAACCGCGTGCGCTCCAGAAGCGGCATGACCGCGTCCACCCAGGCATCCTTCCCCGCCTTGCGCACCTTCCACCAATCGTGCGACTGCGGGATGTAGCCGTAGTCGAGCTTGCCGATCTCCGCGCCGGCGCGAACCGCACGGGAGCGCATGTCTTCCGCTGTTTTGGTCCATGCCTCCGCCGCGGCCTTCGCCCGGTCGTTCCCCGTCGAAACGCCGTAGACCTCGCGCACGAAGTCCTGCACGTCCGCTTCGTTCTCCACAAACCCCATCCACTTCGAGCCGATGCCGTTCAAGGTATCCAGCATCTGCGAGAGGTATTCGTTCTGGATGCCCTTCGCGGAGCGCTCAACGCCCAGCAGAATCCGAGCGACGGCGCTGAAGGACTGAATGTCCTCCTGCGTGGAGAGGCGGTCCATCTCGCGGACGATCTTGTTCTGCGCCAGCACCTGCTTGTAGCGCGCGGCCTTCTTTGCTTCGGCTGCCTCCTTGATCTCTCGCGCAATGTCGCCGGCCGCTTGAATGATGCGGTCGTCAAGCGTCATCTGCCCCCACTTGTCTTTGAACTGCGGACTGCCGGCCAGCACGCCCATCCTTGCGCGAATGGCCGAGATGATCTTGTCGCCCTCTTCGTTCGAGACCTCGCGGCCGAGCGTCTTCCCAATAAAGTCCCTGCATTCCTGTTTCATTCGGTAATCCCCTGATTGCGGATGATGCACATTGCGGCCGTCGCCATGCCGGCCACGTCCGTGTCAGCCTCAGCGTCGATCTTCGCATCCGACTCGAGCAGCTCCTTCGCCGTCATCGTCTGCACCTGGCCGTCATCATCCATCCAGGTGTAGACCTGTTCCGGGTTGACTTCCGCCAGGCTTTCCACCTGCGTGCGGTCAGGATTGTCGGCAAAGAGCTCGCGCTCGTGCGCCTGATGAGCCGCCGCGGCCTGCGCCTCAGCATCAAGCGTCGCGTCCGGAGAAGCGTCCGCCGGCGCTTCGGGAGCCTTCTCGTGCGCGGGAGCGGCTTCTGGCGCCACCGTTTCGACGACGGCCTCCGCCAGCTTCTCGGCCGGCTTCTCCGCTTCGGCAAGCGCCTGCAGCGTGCCGCGGACGGCATTGACGTCCACATCCGGGAGCGCTTCCCGGAGCCCTTCGGTCACGCCCTTCTCGCGCAGTGCGGCATTCGCGTCCTCGATCACGCGG
>CAVJUB010000151.1:0-5455 GCA_963652545.1 Hallella faecis
GCTGGAAAGCCGGACGCTCCAAAGCTGCTTGCCGTTTGTGTCAAAGACCTTCAGCTCGCCCGAAGCCGTGCCCACGGCAACAAGACGCCCGTCGGTGCCGACGCCCGCCGTCACGTCAGACACGGTGTCCGACTTCCAGAGACGGTCGCCATTTGCCAAATTCACGGCGTAGAGCGTGTCGCCGCCCGCGGCGTAGACCGTGTTCTCCGTCACAACCGGCGTCAGGAGACCGGTGAGGCTGTCGCCCACGTCCGTCGACCAGAGGCGCTCGGCGTGAACCAGCTCGCGGATCTTCTGCAGCTCCACGGGTTCATGCGGATCCGGCGAGCCGCAGCCCGCGAGCACGAGCACCGCCGCCGCAACGGCCGTCACGGTTCGAATCGTTTTCGCAAATTTCATATCGCGCCTCTCGTCTAGAATGGTTTACTGAGCCGCCGGCAGCGACTGAATCTTGAGGTTGAGGTACGGCGTCACCGCGCCGTCAAAGCGGTCGGCGTCCATCGCCGCCTGCCAAACCTTGCGCGCCTCATCGGTCTTGCCGAGCGCCAGATAGACGTCGCCCAGACGATCGTTGTAAGCCACCACGTCGCTTTCAGCGGGCTTCGCGGCTTCAAGAATCTTCAAGGCTTCCTCCGCCTTTCCTTCGTCCAACGCCACGCCCGCCAGGCGGATGCGCGCCGTCATCTTGTATTCGTCATGACGGCTTTCGAGAATCCAGTTGAGCGCCTTCTTTGCTTCGTCGAGCTTGCCGTTCTTCACGGCGTCCGCCGCGCGAAAGAACGCCCCGAGCGGCGCGAAGACATGACCGGCGTAGTCCTTCATCAGCCCGTCAGCGATGGACGTGACGTTCTTTTCGTCGCCCTGCAGGTACGCGTTCTGAAGCTGCACATAGGCCGCCGTGGCCTTTGCGCCCTGATGGCGCTGGTACCAGTTCCAGCCGTTGAAACCCGCAAACGCCAGGCACCCCACGGTGAGGACGCTGAGCACGGTGTTGCCCCACTTCTCCCACCAGGCCTTCAGTTGGTCAAGGGACTCCTGCTCTTCAAGATCGTATGCCATGAGATCGTTCTCAGTTAGGTAATTGGTTGACTATACCGCATCAGCCCAGCACGCGCGCAAGCGCCTCAGCTTCCGGGAGCGTCGCCTGGTCTTCAAAGACCTGATTGCCTTCAGCATCACGCAGATGCTTCACGGTGAGCTTGCCTTCGGCGACTTCGCTTTCGCCCGCCACCAGGCACCATTGCGCAAGCGACTGGTCCGCGCGCTTGAACTGGTTCTTGAAGCCGGGGTTGCCGGCGTGAACGATGACGCGAAGCCCCCGGTCCCGAAGCGCTTCACCCACCGCGCGAGCCTTCGCCGCCGCTTCGCCCTCGTTGTGCACGAGGTACACGTCGCAGGCGCTGCCCTGCTTTTCGAGCCCCATCTCACGCATGAGCTCGATCACGCGCTCGGCGCCGATCGCAAAGCCCACGGCGGGCGTAGGCCGCCCCCCGAGCATCTCAATCAAGGGGTCGTAGCGACCGCCGCCGCAAATCGTGCCCTGGCTGCCCAGCTTGTCGGTGACCCACTCGAAGACCGTGTGGTTGTAGTAGTCGAGGCCGCGAACAAGACGCGGATTCACCGTGTATTCAATCCCCATCGCGGAGATGCCCTTTTCAAGTTCTGCAAGGAACGCGAGCGACTTCTCGCCCAGGAAGTCCAGGAGCTTCGGCGCCGCATTCACCATCTCCTGCATGTCCGGATTCTTGGTGTCCAAAATGCGCAGGGGGTTCGTAAGAAGGCGGCGCTTCGCATCTTCATCAAGCACATCCGCGTTCTGCTGGAAGTATGCAATCAGCGCCTCGCGATGCTTGGCGCGCTCCTCCAATTCGCCCAGACTGTTGAGCTCAAGCTTCGCGGTGATTCCGAGGTTCTTCCAGATGCGGGCGATCATCGCGAGCAACTCGATGTCCACGTCCGGACCGGCAAAGCCCAGCGCTTCGCAGCCAAACTGGTGGAACTGACGGTAGCGGCCGCGCTGCGGACGCTCGTGTCGGAACATCGGCCCGAAGTACCAAAGGCGCTGCGGCGCGTTGTAGGTGAGGCTGTGCTCAATCGCGCAGCGCACGACGGCGGAGGTGTTCTCCGGACGAAGCGTCAGCTTCTCGCCGTTCATCGAGTCTTCAAAGGAGTACATCTCCTTTTCCACGATGTCGGTCACTTCGCCAATGCCGCGCGTGAAGAGCGCGGTCTCCTCCAGGATCGGCGTGCGGATCTGCCGGTAGCCGTAGCCCGAGGCGGCGGCGCGCACGGTGTCCGTAAACTTTTCCCAGATCGTGCTTTCTTCGGGAAGCATATCGGGCATGCCCTTGATGCCCGTCACCTTCATTTTTGCCATGTCTTTCACACTTTGGTTAGGCGATTGTCACTTCATTTCGAAGACCAGCGCTTCTGCACGTAGTCCTCGATCAAATTCTGAAATTCGCGGCTCATCTCGCCGCCCTTGAGTCCGGCCTGCCTTTCGCCGTCAACGAAGACCTGCGCCACAGGCGACTCGCCGCGCCCCGGCAGGCTGATGCCGATGTCGGCCTCCGCCGACTCGCCGGGACCGTTCACGATGCAGCCCATCACAGCCACTTTCATCGATTCGCAGCCCGGACACGTGCGGCGCCACTCGGCCGCGCGGCTTCTCAAAAATTCCTGCGTCTCCAACGCAAGCTTCTGAAAAAGGTCGCTTGACGTGCGGCCGCAACCCGGACACGACGTCACGGTCGGCGCAAAGGCGCGCAACCCCATCGTCTGCAACAGCTCCTGCGCCACCACGACTTCGCCCGTGCGAGGCTTGCCCGGCTCCGGCGTCACCGAAATGCGGATCGTGTCGCCGATGCCTTCGGCGAGGAGAACCGCCAGCGCCGCCGAGCTTGCGACGATGCCCTTCGTGCCGATGCCGGCTTCGGTGAGGCCCAGATGCAGGGCCCACGTGCCGCGGCGCGCGAGGTCGCGATAAACGCGAATCAAGTCCTGCACGTCGCTCACCTTGGCGGAAAGCACGATGGCGTCATGCGGCAGCCCCAGTTTTTCCGCGGCCTGCGCCGACTGCACGGCGCTCTCCACAATGGCGTCAAGCAGCACTTCCTGCGGCGTCTTGGGCGCGGCGGACGTGCGGTTGGCGTCCATCATGCGCCCCAGCAGCTCCTTGTCGACGCTGCCGCCGTTGACGCCGATGCGCACAGGCTTGCCGTGCTTCACCGCAAGGTTCACCATCGCGGCGAAATTGGCGTCATGACCCGCGCCCTTTCCCACGTTGCCAGGATTGATGCGGTACTTCGACAACGCCTCGGCGCATTCGGAGTAGTCCGCGAGCAGCTTGTGGCCGTTGTAGTGGAAGTCCCCCACGAGCGGCACGAAGCACCCCGCGGCATTGAGCTTTTCACGGATGGCGGGAACCGCCTTGGCGGCGGCGGGCGTGTTCACCGTAAGACGGACGAGCTCGCTGCCTGCGGCGGCAAGCTCCAGCACCTGACCGACAGTCGCTTCAACGTCTTCCGTCGCCGTGTTCGTCATCGACTGAACGACCAGGGGCGCGCCGCCCCCCACCGTCACTTCACAGCATTCATTCTTCACCCGCACGGCGGCCGTGCGGCGGCGTTCTTCGTAGACGGACGTCATGCCCTTTTTCCTTTAGCGAGACTGCGCCAGAAGATCTCGCGCAGCATCCTTCTGCTGCGCCAGGCGAATGGCGCGCCGCGTCTTGTCCTTCACTTCGCCCGCGAGCTGCCCGCAGGCCGCGGCGATGTCGTCGCCGCGCGTCTTTCGCACCGTGGTCACGATGCCCGCGCCGTTCAGAATCGAGCAGAACTCAAGCACACGGGCGCGGTCAGGCTTCTTCAAGTCTGAATCCGGGAACGGATTGAAGGGAATGAGATTGAACTTGCAGGGCACGTCGCGCACAAGGCGCACCAGTTCGCGCGCCTGCTCCGGCGCGTCGTTGATGCCGCCGAGCAGAATGTACTCAAACGTGATGAAGTCGCGCGGCGCCACCTTCAGGTAGCGCTTGCAGGCGGCGAGCAGATCCGCCAGCGGATGCTTCCGGTTCACGGGCATCAGCTTGTCGCGAAGCTCGTCGTTGCCGGCATGAAGACTCACCGCCAGCGCCACAGGAGCGGCTTCCCCAAGCTTGTCCATCTGGCGCACGAGCCCCGACGTTGAAACCGTCACACGGCGGCGGGAGAGTCCGTAGCCGTTGTCGTCCAAGAAAATCTTGAGCGCCGGAATCACGTTGTCGAGATTCTGCAGGGGTTCGCCCATGCCCATCAGCACCACGTTGCTGATGATGCGGTCGTTGGGATCGGTGACGCCCGCTTCGGCGCGAAGCGTTTTTTCCGCCGTCCAGAGCTGGCCCACGATCTCCGACGTCGTCAGGTTGCGATTGAACCCCTGCTTGCCGGTGGAGCAGAAAAGGCACCCCATCGCACAGCCTGCCTGCGTCGAAATGCAAAGCGTGCCGCGGTCGTCTTCCGGAATGAACACCGCTTCCACGGCGTTTCCGTTGCCCACATCAAAGAGCCACTTTCTCGTCCCGTCCGCACTCTTGTGCTCGGTGATGACCGATGGCGCTTTGATGTAGGCCAAGTCTTTCAACTTGGCCCGGAACACTTTCGCCAGATTGGTCATGTCGTCAAAGTTGTCGCAGCAGTAGCGGTGAATCCAGCGGGTGAGCTGCGTCGCCCGGAAGGGCTTTTCCCCGATCTCGGCGCACCAGGCCTTCACAGCCTCCGCGTCAAAGTCGAGCAAGTTCACGCGCGAGGCGCCCGCCGCTGCCGTTTCCGTCATTTCCGTCATGACCAGTCCGTTTCTCTCGTCCGATTAGCGCTTGCAGATGGAAAGCGTCGGGAAGAAGTAGGCGATTTCAACCGCCGCCGTTTCGGGGGCGTCGGAGCCGTGCACGGCGTTGGCGTCGATGCTTTCGGCAAAATCTGCGCGGATCGTGCCCTTTTCGGCCTTCTTCGGATCCGTGGCGCCCATGAGCTGGCGGTTCTTGGCGATGGCGTCTTCGCCTTCGAGAACCTGGATCATCACGGGGCCGGAGACCATGAAGTCAACGAGCGCCTTGAAGAAGGGGCGTTCGCGGTGCACGGCGTAGAAGCCTTCGGCTTCGGCGCGGGAGAGCTGGCGCATCTGGGCGGCAACGATCTTGAGGCCCGCGTCTTCGAAACGGGTGTAGATCTTGCCGATCACATTCTTGGCGACGGCATCGGGCTTGATGATGGAAAGAGTACGCTGAAGAGCCATTTTTTCTTCTCTAAAGGTCAAATGAAGTCCGCTCATGCGGACACAAAAACATCGGCCGAAGCCCTTCCCTTGTTTGAAAAAGCTTCGTCCGTCATCCGTATCCATTCAGGGGAATCAAAATGATTTCAATCCCCTTGAATTTCCTAGGCGCGCGATTTTAGCACGTCGCCTTTTTCTACTTTTT
>CAVJUB010000152.1:0-5439 GCA_963652545.1 Hallella faecis
GTTGTCGCGGCAGTCGGGGTAGCCCGAGTAGTCCGTGTCGCACATCCCGCCCACGAGCGTCTGAATGCCTGCGCGCTGTACACGGGCTATTTAGTTTGACCTGAATTAGGCTTTAAAGATTGACTTATCAATTAACACTTGACCTCGATTCTAGCAGCGGCGGCAATGGCCTCCAGCAAGGACGTCGCCGGCGAGGCGGCCTTGAGCAGTAGCAGATGCCGCCACCATACCCGACAGCGGGGCCCATCAATCAACTGGCGGCTGACGTATTGGACGCCCCTGCTTTCAAGCCAGTCCTTGCCCCAGTACTCATTCCCCGCAGCGGCAAGAGCCGCTGCGTCGAAAGGCGCCAACAGGGCATCCCAGTAGCTGTTCCACTGCTCTTGCGTCGGCAAACTGGACAAGGGGCGATGGAGGAGCTGATCAATCGTCAAACTCATTTCTCCGTCATGCCGCTGAGCGGCCAGCGGCTGGGCTTTGCTCAAATCCACGTCGCTCCAGTCGATGTTTCGGGTTGCTCCGAATCGATCTCGAAACGACTCGCCGGTATCCATCAGCGGCACGCCGTGCTTGAGGCATATCCTGTTTTCCGGGACTTGCCACTGTCTCAGCCAGCCTTGATCGCCTCGGCAGATTCGTTCCTGCTCTTCCCAGCACAGCGGGCAGAAGCGGTAGGTCAAGAGGCGCGTTCCTTGCAGCATGCGTCCCGCCACCCGACGCCTGCCGCTGGGATTGCCAAGCATCCAGTCGAGGAGCCGCTCACGCAATGCAGGTTCCACAAACGGCGCCGTCAGCGGATACAACGTATGGGCCGCTATCAGCTGCTCTGTTGTCCACCGCTCGCCCCAGAGCTTGGCAAAAGTCGGCACGTGCTTCGGATACTGAGGATGGCAGAGGCAGTATTCTCCGAAATGCACACGGGACATGGTTCTGCTGTCTCTGCCGAAATACTTTGCACCACGCGTCAGCGCGCTGCTCAGCAGTTCTTCTTCCCAGGGTTCTGGCAGGTAGATCAAGCAAGATTCCCCTTCGGGGAAGTGTTGTCGATGATGCTCTGAGCGATGTCCTTTGCCACCGGCGGCATGTCCTCTCCGGCGTAAGACATGTTTTCCGCCACCACAGCATTCAAGTCCTGCTGTTGCTGCTCTTCTGCATCAAGGCAGTCCTCGTCATCATCGATGTCGTCGCGCACCTTCCACATCAGTTCAGCAAGGTTATCCGGCATGGCGATGTCTTCCAGCTTGCGCAGGGCATCCATGTCCCCCTTGTGAAGCGTCTTGAGTATGGGCTCCATGTTTTTAAAGAACTCATCGAAGATGAAGTCGATGGCTTCCGGCGTCATCTTTCGTTTCGTTGCCGAGCTCTTTCGCGTGTTCAGCAAAAGAATTCGATTCTGCGTAAGGATGTAGAGCTTCAGGAGGACTTCGACAATGCCGAAGCTTCTCTCGAAGAGCTTGTCTTCAATGGTCTCCGGCATGTCGTCAGCGTCGTCCTGCAGAACGTTGTACTTCCACAGCGCGGCGATCATGCTCTTCCATTCCTTCGAGCCCTTTTCCAGAGGCTTCCAATTGATGAAACCCCGGGTGCCGAAACGTCTGGCTGTTCGTACGTTGCTCGTCAGAAATTCATAGATCTTCGGCGTACCAACAAAGAGCAGCGGCACATTGAGTGAATTCGAGAGACTCACTATGAAATTGAAAAGATCTTCGCGGTTCTTTCGACTTGAGGTGAGGTTCTGAATCTCGTCAATCACAATGATGCCGACGTAGTGCAGAGCCAGCACGTGCACCAGCGTTGATTTCAGCGTTTCAAGCGTTGTGCGATCCGTTATGCGAAATTTCTGGCGATAGTTCTCTTGCGTGAGTCGGTCAATTTCACTGAGCAAGTTGCGGCAGAGCGCAACAACGCTGCCGTCATGAGGGCATTCGACGTGCAGGTAAACGATTTGCAAAATGGAGCCGCCCATGCTTTCCCGGTTGTGCTTTATCAGCTGGGGGTAGAACGTCAGAATGCGCTCCACCGTGCGCGTCTTGCCCATGCCGGAGGTGCCGATCAAGCTTGCAGTCAGCTGTTCGTGGACTTCTTCCTCAAAGGTCGAGTCCAGCACCTTCTCGCCGCTTTGCAAACGCGCATACGCATTCCGCAAGTAGCTGGCACGCTCAGGCGTCATGGGGTTGCGCAGTACGTAGCCTTGCCGAATCAGCAAATCGATGGTCTCAAACAGCGCATAGTGCCGCTTTGTTGAAACGAAGAGCGATGGAGGCAGATTGGCCAGCCAGGCTGAAATCTGCGAGCGGCTGGCGCGTGCATTCAGCTGCTCAGGTTCCTTTGAGAGCTTCTTCAGGATGTCGCGAGGCCGCCATTCCAGGTAGTCTGGCAACGCTTCAATCAGAGGATTGTTTCGATGCGCTTCGGCAGTGGCCGGTCTGTATTCCGCAGGTTGAATGAGCATGTCGTTAGTCCAAGTCGTCCATGTCATCCGGCAACTCGTATGGGTTGGCCGGTTTCACAGGTTTTATTGGTTTGAATTTCTTGGCTTCTTGCGCTGAGGCGCCTTGTCCCTTTCGAGCTTGAAAACTTCGTTCAGCAAGTCGATTTTCTGCCAGGCCTTCCAGCTGGGCTTTCTTGCTTTCCTTCGTCTTCGGCTTCTCTTTCTTCGCTTGTTTGGCAATGGCTTCGTTCCTGGCGTGCATTTTGCCCTGAATCAGCTGATGCTCGCGCTCCGCTTGTTCAGCGGACTTGCCTTGCTCATTCTTGTACGCACGCACTTCAAAAAGCGGCTTCCCTTCAAAGTGCTTGTCCTTCGCGGCCAGCGTGCACGGCCAGGCGTCCTGCGGCTGCGTATCCTCCGTCGGGAAGAGCCAGGCTCTTCCCACATTGGCAGGATCAATGGCAATTCGCGGCGCCTTCGGTCTGGGAGCATGCCGATCTCGTTCAAACCATCCAAGTTCTCGAGCTCGCTCACAGGTGTACGTAATTTTTTCAGCTCGAATTCCCTCGCGAGACACCGTCGCATCAAAGCGCGGCATCAAGGTGCGCTTGAGCATGTCCTCCTTCGGGGCGCGTCGCAGATAGGATTTTCCGCCGCCAACGGAGTGACACCACTCCCAGATGGCCATCGGTGTCGGAGCCCTGCCAGCAGGATACCCTGGGGGCGCAAACTCGAGCACACGGTTATTGAGATCAACAATCGCATTGATCACAATTTTGCGGTAGTCCGAGAGCGTCAGCGAAGCATCGCAGCGCATGTCCTTGGCGCCTTCCTTTTTCAGCTTTACGGCACTGGGACGAGCATCAATGACCGATTCAGTCCGACTTTGAACCAAGCCGATGGATCTTTCCACCGTAGCCTTCTGATCGCCTCGATACGCCTTGGTGTTCCCGATGGTCACGCAGTTGCTGCGGCAGAATGCTTCGATCTGCTTTCCTGAGAGCTCCGCATTGTCAGCCGTTACGTTCGCCGGCAGTCCGGAAACGTTCCACGCCTTGGGGGCTATGTTGTCGCTGCAAGTTGCCAGAAATTCGCTTTTGTCAGCAATGGCGTTTACGAGCGAAGCCGCTGCCAGTTCGAACTGCGCCGGCTCAATAGCTACGTGCACGCCGACAATCAAGCGACTGTAGACATCGGTGACGAGATAAAGCGTCGGCTGACCAACCGGCTGACTGCGATCGATCTCGGAAACCAGATAGACCGACGGTTTCGTCGCGTCAATCTCGTAGATCTGGCCAATGCCGTCGACCATGTCGTAGATGGTTCCGTGAAGCGCCCTTTTGTCCTTGTCGTATTCGGTTGCAGGAGTGATGGCCTTGAGCTTTTCCGGAAAGCTTTTGTAATTTCGATAAAAATAACGAAATTGATTGAACGTCGGCGCGGTGTTGCTCGTGGCTCCCGGATGGGAGGCGATGTACTCGTGGACCAGCCTGGCATGGGCGCTTGCCAAGGAAAGACGCTGTTCGGTCTTGAGCATGTAGCTGTCAATGACGCGGCTGAACAACTGCCGCAGCTCTGCATTCACCGGAGGCGGATTGACGCTGGAGTCACCAAACTTGCGTCCTGGCTTTCTCGTGCAGTTGCGCGGCTTGGTGTTCTTCCCGTATTCAGGCTGAAGAGCATTGATGGTCTGTCCCTTTTTCCAATAGGTGCCCAGCATTCGAACCGCTTTTCGGCGATGAACGAAATTGCCGCCGCCGATTTGATTGAGCGTTCGGCTTCTCAGTCGGCCGTCAACCAGCATCTCATCACCGCCGTCGAGCACAGGCTTGATGAGTGCATAGTTGTTCTGCATCTTCTCAACTGCTTTTCCCTTGGGGGTTTTGTTTTGCAAGGCGAAATAGGGATCGGCAAGCAACTTGGCGGTTCCTGCTTTTTCAGCGGCGTCCAATGCCAAAGCGGATTCCTTCTTCAGTCCGATGGTTTTGTCGTTGTCCATCGGGAAAAGCACGACATCATCCTTGACGTAGGCAAGAATTCGGTAGCTGGTTTCGTTCCAGCTGATCACATCATTCTTCTGAAACATGGCAAGGCCTGAAATCCTGCAGCGTGCAGCTGAACAGGTCTTTGTTGTTGATAGGAAAAGAGATCTGTTGCTTTCCGGCCAGCACGGCAATGACGTCCCAGGCCGTCACTTCGATGCCGCCGGCGAACGTCAGCTCGGCTTCCGCCAATTGCGTTGAGTCCACCTCGGGCAAGGCTTCTCGCGCTCTGAGGTAGTAGTCCTCGAAGCAATCAAGCGTGTTTGAGGAATACGGGGCGTTCCGATAGGGAGCCAGTGTTTGCAGATTCTTCAGGTACACCGAATTCATTTCGGAGGCATACACCAAGCGCCAGTTGATGCCTTGACGCCTCCAGTACTCCCGTTCGATTGCCAGTTTTTCCTGAGCGCGCTTTGATGCGGTGTCTTTCCGCGACGACTTCACCTGAATTGCCTCGTGCCAGAAGCCTCTTTTGTCCTTGTGTCTGACGAAGAAATCCGAAGTCATCACGCAGATGGACTTCTGCACATAGCCAGGGTGCTTGATGCCGAGATCCTCGGCCACCTTCACCGAGAGGCTTGGATCGAGCGGGTACTGCTCATAAATCTCGACAACGCTTGGCTTCCAGTCCAGAGAAAGGAAGACCTGAGCCTCAGCGTGGGAAAGGAGGTGGATCACGCGCCCGCACTTCTGGGAAAAGATCCGGGTGCGGCACCCGTTCGAGTTGGTCACGTCAGAGGTCTTCAGCCACGGCTGATAGTTCGCCCCGTTCCCCCTCCCGCGGCCGGTCTTCTCGCTTTCGTTGTAGGCCTCGATGCCGTTCGATCTGCGTTGCCCCATATGGGTCCCCTTTTAAAGTCTAAGTCATTAATTATAGCCTATTTTAAGTCAAAAAATTTAGCCCGTGTACATGCGATGCAGAAGAAGGGCGAAATCAAGCGACCAGGTCAGCTCTGCGACCTGATT
>CAVJUB010000153.1:0-5396 GCA_963652545.1 Hallella faecis
CGGGGGCAGGCGGCGGAAGGTCGTCTTCCGTGGTCTCGCGCTCCGTGGCCGGCTCTTTCGAAACGTCGTCCTCGACCGGCGCTTCGGGCGCCGGGGGCGGCACGAGCGGCGGCAGGGTGTCCGCGGGCTGCAGGCGGCCGCGCTCGTCAAATTCGCCCAGCGTGAGCGTGGGAAGCGGCCCCGTGATCGCCGTCGTCTGGTGCGGGAGCTGCGCCAGGGGAACGAACCCCGAGGGGCAGCCGATGGAGACATGAAAGACGCCCGCGTGGCCGTACGCGTGGGAGACTTCGGCCGTCGGAAAGGCGTCGTCCGTCTCCATCAGCGTCTCCAGGTCGTCGCGGCTTGCTTCACAGACCACCGGGCTGCGGCTGCCGTCGCCCCAGGCGACGACCATGCCGCCCAGCGCGTCGTGCGCAGGGCCAGGCACCTTGAAAAAGCGCACTGTCGCAACGACATCGTCGTCCGTCACGGTGACGTCGAAGGTGCAGGAGGCGGCGAAGTAGCGAACGGGCTCGGGCGCAAGGACGTGCATTTAAATCTCCGTCCAGGCGGGCGCGGTTTCCGCAAAAAGCGCGAGGAGGTTGTCAAAGCCCGTGAAGTTCAGGGCGAGCCGGCACCGAGGCTTCAAGACCGCCTTGGGGCGAAACCCGACGCCGAGTCCCGCGGCGCTCACCATGAGAAGATCGTTGCTGCCGTCCCCGGAGCAGACCGCGTTTTCCATCGTGCCGCCCAAGGCTTTCACGGTGCGCTCCGCAAAGGCGAGCTTGCCGGCGCCGTCCACGATGGGGCCGCCCGCCATGCCGGTGACGCCGCCCGTGAACTTCCCGTTTTCAATGCCGATCACGTTGGAGTGGAAGCCCGTCATGTGCAACTGTTCCGCCACGCGGCTCGTGCACACGGTGAAGCCTGAGCTCAGCACGTAGGACTTCACGCCGTGGCGGTTCAGGGCGTCGATGAGTTCGGGGGCGCCCGGGTTGACGCGGGTGTGCGACATCACGGTCTCAAGCACCGAGGCGTCCATGCCCTTTAAAAGCGCCACGCGCGCCCGCAGGCTCTCGGCGTAGTTCTTGATCGTCCCTGCCATCGCAGCCGCGGTGATGGCGGCGCACTGCTCTCCGGTGCCGCAGAGAGCGGCCATTTCGTCCAGGGTCTCCGTCGTGACGAGGGTCGAATCCATGTCAAAGAAGAAGGCCTTGAAGCGCGTGAGGGACGTTCGTTCGTCCCAGAAGGCGAGGTCGGCGCCCTGCTCTTGCGCGAAGGCGAGCGCTTTGTCGCGCTGCGCGGCGTCCGTCGTGACGCCGGTGAACTTCAGCGTGCGGCCGCTCTCGCTCTGAAAGCGCTTTTGGGGCGAGAGCATCGCCGTGAGTTCGTTCAAGAAAGACGGCGCGGGATCGGTGGAGCAGAAGACGTAGGCGTCGGGATAAAGGCGATCGGTCACGACAAGTTTCCTTCCAGATGAGCAGAGGCGGCGGGCCAGTTGCGGGACTTGCCCGTCACGCGGTCGATCGTGATGCGCCAGACTTTGGCGTACGCGGCGCCTTTGCGAATGTAGTCAAGCGTCGCCGCCGTCTCGGCTTCGGGCGCGTGCTGCGCGCAGATGGCAAGAAGCGCCTTCTCTTTTTCCGCGGGATCGGTGACGACCGCTGCCGTGCCTTCGACGATGGCGGAGGCGTAGTCCGTGGAATAGTCCGCGGCGACGCGCTTTTCAAACGCCGTGAAGCAGAGGGACACGGCGGGATGGGCGGCGATGTTCGCGGCCTTGCGGCTTTCCTCGGCCTTCGTGCCGTGCACGTAGAGGACGCCGTCCGAAAGCGCCGCGTTCACCGGCACGCCGTAGGGAAGGCCGTCCTCGCCCACGGTGGAGAGCACGGCAAAATGCGCGGCGCGAATCACCTTCATCGCGTCGTCTTCAGAAATGGCGCGGTCTTGCCGGCGCAGAGGATGGTTGGTCATGAATGTTCCTTGGTTTCGGGCACGGCGGAAAGGAGCGGATTCGTAATGGTGCGCACGGCGCGCACGCGGTCATCAAGCGTTCCCGTCTTCACGGTCATGCGCACCTTGTCCGGCCCCAGCATGCGGAGAACGGACGGGTACTTTTGCAAGAGCTTGATCATGGCGATCGGCTCAAAGGCGGGCCGCGCCTTGAAGGAGAAGACGATCGCTTCGTCGGCGGCGTCAATTTTAGCGATGCCGATGCGCGCGGCCGCGAGCCGCAGGCGGTGCGTGGCGATGAGCGCCTTGGCGGCGTCGGGCAGGGGGCCGAAGCGGTCGTTGAGGTCGTCGATCACGTGTTCGAGTTCGGTGAGGCTGTCCGCGGCCGCGAGCTCCTTGTAGAGCCCCAGGCGGCTTGCGACGTCCGGGACGTAGTCCGAGGGGAGGAGCGCCGGAAGGTGCAGGTTGATTTCACTCATCGCCGCAAAGGGCATCGAGAAGTCGGGCGTCTCGCCGCGCTTCATGGCGCGCACCGCGGATCGGAGCATCTGGTTGTAGAGGTCAAAGCCCACGTCGGCGATTTCGCCGCTTTGTTCGTCGCCGAGGACTTCGCCCGCGCCGCGGATTTCCAGGTCATGCATCGAGAGGTAGAAGCCGCTTCCCAAGTCTTCGAGGTTCTGAATGGCTTCAAGGCGCTTCACGGCGTTCTTCGTCACCGCGTCTTCGCCCGGCGTCATGAGGTAGGCGTAGGCCTGATGATGGCTGCGCCCGACGCGGCCGCGCAGCTGATGCAGCTGCGCAAGGCCGAACATGTCCGCGCGGTGAATGAGGATGGTGTTGGCGTTGGCGACGTCAATGCCCGTTTCAATGATGGTGGTGCAGAGAAGCACGTTGAAGCGCTGCTGGTAGAAGTCGCGCATGATGTGTTCGAGCTCCCGCTCGCTCATCTGCCCGTGCGCCACGGCGATGCGGGCTTCGGGCAGGAGCTTCTCCAAGCGCTCTTTGCGGGCCTCGATCGTGCTCACTTCGTTGTGCAGGAAGTAGACCTGGCCGCCGCGCTTTAGTTCGCGGATGACGGCTTCGCGGATGAGTTCATCGGACTCCCGGCGCACGAAAGTTTTGATGGCGAGGCGCTTTTCGGGCGCCGTGGCGATGACGGAGAAGTCACGGATGCCCTCCAAGCTCATCGCGAGCGTGCGGGGAATCGGCGTGGCGGTGAGGGTGAGCACGTCCACCTCGGCGCGCAGGGACTTCAGCTTCTCCTTCTGCCGCACGCCGAAGCGGTGCTCTTCGTCGATCACGACAAGGCCCAGGCGCGCAAACTCGATTTTTTCGCTCAAAAGCTTGTGCGTGCCCACGGCGATGTCGATCGTGCCGTCCTTGAGCCCGGCGATGGCGGCCGTCGTCTCCTTTCCGGAGCGAAAGCGCGAGAGCTCCGCAATCTTGACGGGCCAGGCGGCAAAGCGGTCGCGGAACGTCTGGGCGTGCTGCTCCGCGAGCAGCGTCGTGGGGCAGAGCACCACCACCTGCTTGCCGTTCATCGCCGCCACGAAGGCGGCGCGCAGCGCCACTTCGGTTTTCCCAAAGCCCACGTCGCCGCAGACGAGGCGGTCCATGGGGCGGGGCTGGCACATGTCTTCAATGACCGCGGTGATCGCCGCCGCCTGATCGGGGGTCTCCTCAAAGGGAAAGCCCTCGCAGAACGCTTCGTATTCGGCGGAGTGGCGCAAAAAGGCGTAGCCCGTGCGGGATTCGCGCAGCGCGTAGAGGTTCAAGAGCTCAGCCGCGGTGTCACGCACCTTCTGCGCCGCTTTTTTCTTCGCCTTCTCCCAGTCGCCTTTTCCCAGCGAGTGCAGCGGCGCATGCTCGGCGTCGGCGCCCGTGTAGCGGCTGATGAGGTGAAGCTGCGAGACGGGCACGAAGAGCTTCGCGTCGTTGGCGTAGTCAATGCGGACGAATTCGCTCGTGCCTTCGTCGCTCTGGATGGCTTCAAGCCCGATGTAGCGGCCCACGCCGTGATCGAGATGCACGACGGGATCACCGGGCTTCAATTCGGAGATGTCGCGGATCGCGGCTTCGACGCGGGTGCTGGTGTCGCGAAGGCGGGAGCGGCGCCGCGTGGCGCGGATGTCGTAGAGCTCGCTTTCGGTGAGCACCGTGACGGCGGGATCGTCCGCTTCAAAGCCGTCGGCGACGGGGCCCACGGAGAGCATCACCTTCGCTTTTGACGCGAGAAACGCCGGGAAGTTGCCCGCAGACGACGTCTTGATGCCGTTGTCAGAGAGGAGCTCCTCCAAGCGTGCCGTGCGGCCGGGGCTCGTGGTGCAGATGAGGACGCGCCGCTTTTGCACCGTCGCTTTGTCAAGATAGAGCTTGAGTTTGGCGAGCGGCTCGGCCGCCTTGCGGCTGATGGCGACGTCCAGGGGCGTCGCGGCGGGCGCGGTTTTGAGAAGAAGCTTTGCGAAAGGCGCCAGCCCCTTGAAGAAGTCTTCGGGCTTTGCGATCAGCTTTTCAGGGGCCAGCGCCGGGCGCTCCTCGTCGTGAGAGAGAAAGCGCCAGCGGTCCGTCACTTCCGTGAAGAAGCGGCTCAACGCCGCTTCCGTGTCGCCGTACTGCGCGATGAGCGCGTTCTCCGGCAGGTAGTCCGTGAGGCTCGCGGTGGATTCAAAAAATAGCGGCAGGTAGTACTCGATGCCCGCGGCGGCGAGCCCTTCGCCCATGTCCTTGTAGACGGGGCTTCTGTTGGGGTCGCCCGGGAACGTTTCGCGCCACGCCGTGCGGAATCGCGCCTGCGCCTCCTTGTCCATCGGAAATTCGTGCCCCGGGAGCACGCGGATTTCGTCGATCGCGTCCGTGGAGCGCTGGGACTCCGTGTCAAAGCGGCGGATCTCTTCAATTTCATCGTCAAAGAGGTCAAGGCGGAAGGGGGCCGAAGAGCCCATGGGGAAGACGTCGACGATGCCGCCTCGCACGCAGAATTCCCCCGGCGCCATCACTTGCTCGACGTTGCCGTAGCCCGCGGCGACGAGGTTCGTGCGCAGAAGCTCGACGTTGATCTTCTGGCCCTTCTTGTAGAAAAAGGAGCTTCCCAGAATGAATTCCGGGGGCGCGATCCGCTGCGCGGCCGTGGCGGCTGAGGTGAGGATGACGTCGGCGTGGGACCGGGCGTTGGCGGCCGTGTCTTTCCCTCTGGCGTGCATCGCGAGCTTCCAGAGCGTTTCCAGCCGCTCGCTCACGAGGTCTTCGTGCGGACTCATCGTGTCGTAGGGGAGCGTCTCCCAGTCGGGGAGCACGGACACCGTGATCGACGGATCGAACCACGTGAGTTCGTCCGCGAGGCGGATCATGTCGCTCGCGTCCGCGCAGATGAAGACCGTGAGGCGTCCGGCGGCCTTCGCTTCGCGCACGACGGCCGCGGCGGCGCATCCCGCGGAAAGGCCGGGGACGGCTTCGGCGACGATTCG
>CAVJUB010000154.1:0-5360 GCA_963652545.1 Hallella faecis
CCGTAGCAGCAGACGACGCCCGCCTTCGCGCGAATCCACTTTTCCTTGCCGCTCCCCTTCTTCGGGAAGCGATAGCCTTCGCGCACCTTCACCGCCGTCACGCGCCCGGTCTCCGGATCACGGTAGATCGTCTCCACGTAGCAGCGCTTTCTCAAGCTCACGCCCTTTTCACGGCAGCGATCCAGCATCGGGTTGATGAAACCCGATCCCGAGCCGTTTTCCGCCACCACGGAGCGAGGCACGGAATGACCGCCGTCCTGAATCATGATCGTCTTGAAGCGAACCTTCATCTCGTCCTTGAGCCAGTTGTAGTTGGCGAGCATGTTGTCCGCCAGCACCTGCACCTTTTCCGGATGGTTGAGCCCGAGGCCCGCCGTCACCGTGTCCTTCTTCCAGAGCTCAACGCTGTCCTCAATGCCCGCCGCCTTCTGCTGCGGCGCGCCGACGGCCGTCATTTCGCCGCCGTTGATAATGGAGTTGCCGCCAAAGGTGGGCATCTTTTCCAGAACGATGACCTTCTTGCCAGCCTTCGCGGCTTCGTACGCCGCGGCGAGCCCCGCGAACCCGGAGCCGATCACCACCACGTCCACCGTTTCGTCAAACTTCTTCGGGGCGGCCGTCTTCGCCTGGGCCGGGGCGGCCGCTGCAGCCGCGGCGCTGCCCAAAAGCGCCGCCGAGGCGCCGAGAAGACTGCGGCGGGAAACCGTGCTTTCCATCATTTTCATTTCTCCTTGAAATAACGCGCAGCTGCAGTTGTTAGGGATTTAACAACGAACTGCCTTTCTGCTTCGGGAAAAACTATAGAAAACACCGCGTCCCGGGACACTTGCGGGAGATCAGCAAACCGCGAGATCGACGGCCGGCGCGCGACGCGCTTGACAGTTTTCTTGGAAAGGTGTCTAATGCGCACCCTCGATTGTTCCTCTACGGGAACGGGGCTTCAGGCCGGTCGGTTTCCGAGGGTCGTTAGCTCAGTCGGTAGAGCAGCGGACTTTTAATCCGTTGGTCGTGAGTTCGAATCTCGCACGACCCACCAAGAACAATTGATCTCATGGGAGCGTAGCTCAGTTGGTAGAGCAGCGGACTCTTAATCCGTCGGTCCAGAGTTCGAGTCTCTGCGCTCCCACCAAATTCCAAAAACCCGTTGAGGCGAAAGGCTTCGACGGGTTTTTTCCTATGACATCCGACATCCTGGGAACGTCAAGCGCTTCGCGTTATGAGACAATGCGCTGAGACGAGGATTGAAAATGACGAATGTTGCACCACTTGCTCCGCTCCCCTTGGGCGCGTCGGACTTTGAAACCCTTCGACTGCGCGGCCAAAGCTACGTTGACAAGACCGAGCTGATCTACGAGCTCGCCAGCCGTCCCGAAAAATTTTTCCTGACACGTCCGCGGCGCTTTGGAAAGTCGCTGCTGGTGAGCACGTTCGCCTCGCTTTTCAAGAACGGTCTGACTCATTTTTCCGGCCTTGCCATGGAAAAGCTCTGGAAAGACCGGACGTACCGCGTCGTAGAGATCGATTTTTCAAAGGTCAAAGGATTTTCGGACTTCGAAAGCTTCGCCAGCAAGCTGCGCTCCGTCGTCACCCGCTCCTTTGCGAAGGAAGGCTTTGTTCTGGACACGCAAAACCTGTCGGAATGGATCGATCAGCTGTCCGACTGGCTGGAAGCCCAGCCCAACAATTCACTCGTCCTTCTCATTGACGAATACGACGCGCCGCACACGGCCTGTTTGGAAAACAAGGCGCTCTTTGACGAAGTTCGCCGGCTGCTGTCGTCTTTCTACGCCATCGTCAAGTCCAACGACGCCTGCTGGCGCTTTGTCTTCATGACAGGCATCACGAAGTTCAATCAGACCGGCATTTTCTCCGAGCTCAACAATTTCACTGACATCTCGCTCGACCCGCAGTTCGGCTCGCTGCTGGGCTACACCGAAGAAGACATCGAACGGTATTTTTCCAGCCGTCTGGAGCGCGCTGCCGCCGACCTCAGCCTGACAAAGGATCGCTTGCTTGCCAAGCTCCGGGAAAACTACGACGGCTACTGCTTCGACGATCAGGTCTCTCAACACCTCTATGCGCCGTGGTCCGTCCTCAACTTTCTGTCCCGTCCTTCCCGCGGCTTCCTCAACTACTGGATGCAAAGCGGCGTGCCGTCCGCACTGCTCGACAAGTACCTGCATTCTCACGCCTTGCAGACGCCGACCGCCTACGGCGCAGAGCTGGAAGTCTCCTACGAAGCGCTCAGCGCTTCCACTGACTTTGACCACATCAGCGACCTGGTGCTGCTCACGCAGGCGGGCTACCTCACCATCAAGCGCCGCGAGCTAGACTCCTTCTACGTCAGCTATCCCAATCTAGAAGTAGCGGCGTCGCTCGCTGCCATCTACGCCAACCAGCTGCTCAACCAAAAGTCCCTGGCGCAGGCCGGCGTGAAGTACCTTCAAGAGGCGTTTCAAGCTGGACTCGTTGACGATCTCTTCACCGCCGCCAATCGAACTTTTGCGTCCATCGACTACGCCCATTATCCTATTTCGGACGAAAAAACCTGTCAGTCCGTATTGCAAATTTTTCTCACCTGCGCCGGCTTCGACGTCATTTCCGAACGTCACGGCGCGCTGGGCCGCAGTGATCTGGAAGCCGACGCCGACAACGTTCATTGGGTGATTGAGCTCAAGTACCAGCGAAAAGGCGATGATGCCGCCGCACTGCTCGCCGAAGCGGTCGAGCAGATCAAAACACGAAACTACGGCGCCGCCTCTCGCAAGCCGCTCGTTCGAGCGGCGGCCGTGTTTTCGGAAGAAAAGCGGTCCTTCTCGGCCTGGGCGACGGCGTAGCCTCAACCGTCTGGATCGCCTTCGCGCAACCTCACATCACCCGACCTCGGGTGTGCTAGGCTGAGGCGAACAAACAACGGGCGGGCTGCACGCCATGAGGTCCTTCAAAGATGATTCAACAAGAACTGCGTCGCCTTCCTGTTTCGGTCACGAAGTTCTCCAAGCTTCGCGAATCGGGAAAGCTCTATGTCGACAAGACGGACCTAGTGGCTGACATTGCGGCCAATGACGGCAAGTTCGCTTTTTTCCGGCCTCGCCGATTCGGAAAATCACTGCTGCTGAGCACCTTCGAATCGCTCTTTCGACACGGCTTGCGGGACTTCCGCGGTCTCAAGCTTGAAAAGCGATGGGACGACCGAACCTACGATGTCGTGCGACTGGACTTCTCGCTCATCCGGCGATTCACCACGGTCGAAGCGTACGAAGAAAACTTCAAGTGCTTCTTGACCGCCGCTTTCCGCGACGCCGGCTTTGAATACCAGCCTGACGACGCTCTTTCCGTCACCTATCAGCTCTCCAACTGGCTCAACAACCGTCCCGACTCATCGCTGGTGCTTCTCATTGACGAATGCGACGCGCCGCTGACAGAAGCCATCAATGATCCCGAGCGGTTTGATTACATCCGCGGCCTGTTGGCAGATTTTTACGCCAAAATCAAAAGCAACGAAGGCTGCCTGCGATTCTTCTTCCTCACCGGAATCACCAAGTTCCAGAACGCCGACATCTTTTCGGAATTGAACGACGTCACGGATCTGTCGCTGCTGCCGGCGTTCGGCACCTTGCTCGGCTTCACTCGCGAGGAGATCGAAACATCATTTGCTCCTTATGTGCAGCGAGCGGCCGCGGCGCTTCATCTCTCGCCGGAAGCGGTGCTGGAGCAACTGACCGCGCACTACGACGGCTACTGCTTCGAATCCACCGCAACCCAGCATGTCTATTCAACCTGGTCCGTGCTCAACTTCTTTTCACGCCCAGAATCCGGCTTTGCGAACTACTGGTACCGCAGCGCGGGCGAAGCAACCGTACTGATGCGCTACCTGGAATCGCATCGACTCGCGGCGCCCGAGCACTACGCTGAGCCTTGCGCCATCACGTACGAGTCGCTTGACGCGCCCAAGAGTCTGGCCTCCATGTCCGCGCCCGTGCTGCTCACGCAAACCGGCTACCTCACGATCCGCTCGGTCACCGCCAACGGCGTCTTCTACGCCGGCTACCCCAACGAAGAGGTGTCCCAGTCGATGGCCTGGCTCTATGCGTCGATGTGTTTGAAAGACCCGGACGAAAGCAAGGCGAAGATGGCCGAACTGCCGAAAGCCTTGGCTGACGGCAACACGAAGATCGTCATGGAGCTCTTCAACACGGCGTTTTCCTGCATCGACTACTTGAAGGCGCCGGTGACAAGCGAAGCGTCCTGCCGATCGCACCTGCAAGTGCTGCTGATCGGCGCCTGCCTGTTGCCGTCCGTGGAAGTGCACGGCGCTCGCGGACGAAGCGATCTTGAGGTCACCGCCGGCGACTGCCACTGGGTTTTTGAATTCAAGTTCCTGAAGAAAGAAACGACAGATACGGCCGCTGGCACGGCCGCGCTTCTTGCGGACGCCGAAGCTCAAATGAAGTCGAAAGGCTACCTCGCGAAGTCGCTTGAAAAGCAGCGGACCATCGGAGTGGCGCTGGTTTTCTCCGAAGCCGAGCGAAAACTGTCCGCCTGGAAGGAGCTTTGAAACGCCTTCCGGCGCAGCCGCCGTCATCGCCCGCGTCATGAAACAGTGCGCCAGTGAGAATTGAAATGACTGAGGATCCTCTTGCATTGTGATTTTCACCAAAAAATCACGCATGCGTGAGCGACGCCGGCGCCTGTCAGCGGACAATGAGCTATAGGATCAGGGCGTCAAACACTCGCGTTTAGAGACGACAAGCCTGTGTTGGAGGAGTCGCTGCCGTTTCCGCGCAAGACTTGGTCGCCTCGGAGGTTGGAAGCATTTCAGCTAACCTGCTGCCAGCGCACGAACGTCCGTTTTTCTTCGGAGAACACGGCGGCCACGCGAATCAGCGGCTTTTCCGACGCGGCGCCGTACTGCTTCTCGGTGATTTGCTTAGCGGCTTCTGAGAGCAGGGTGTCAGCCGACTCGCCCTTGCGCTGGTACTTGAGTTCCAACACCCAGTGAACCTTCGGCGCATCGATTTCAAGATCACTTCGACCCAGTGCATTGTGTTGTTCGGACAAAACGGAAAAGCCGAGACCAACAAGGAAGATTTGCAGGAACGCCTGACAGTGCTTCTCGTTGGCGATGGGATGTTGCTGGTAGTCGATGCCGGCAAAGGCGTGGTTGGCCTGATCGAAGAGCAGATCGGCATTGCCATCGCACACCGCATCGGAGAGTCTGCCAGCTCCGAAGGAATTGAACGAACGATTGTGCAACAACATGTCGGTGTAGAGCGACGCCAATGAATCCGCTACTTCCTTGTTCGGGTAGCCGACGCAGAAAAATCGACCGTTGCGTCGCTTGAGGGTGAGGTAGCCTG
>CAVJUB010000155.1:0-5287 GCA_963652545.1 Hallella faecis
CGAACTCGCCGACGCCTTTCAAAGCCGCAAGAACGCCATGATGCACATGAAGGAATACTGGTTCTACCTGCAGTGGCTCTTTGAAGGACAGGAAAAGCACGTCAAGGCGCTCTTCAAGGCCAAGAGCCTCGCGGACTATGAAGCTGTGGTGAAAAGCATGAAGGAGGAGCTCCCGATGCGGGAGAACGCGGCGTTCGGATGGCGCAAGCCGCTTTGAGATGAGAGCCCAGCGGCTCGCTTCGTGGACCTCACGCGCGACAGCGCCAGCGTGGAGCCATCGAGACCGCAGCTGACAAACGGGAAGCGCACTTCAGCATGACGCTGGCCGGCGACTGAAAGATCCGGCGAGGCTTCGCGCCTAAAAGAACGCCAAGCTTGCCTGCGCTTGATTCCTGTCGTCGTTCTCAAGGCAAGGCCGAAGGTCCACTCGCCTCAGCCGGCCTTCGGACAATTCCACCAAACGATCGGCCACGTACCGTCGGTGGCATCGGCGAACATCACGCTCGTAGCACAAAAGGCAACTGTTCGATGTTGTCACAAGGTCGTAAAGTTCATCCACCGCCGCTGCCTGCGCAGCGAGGTGCTGCTTGAACTTCCGGGAATAGCTTTCCCAGTTGCCGTCTTCTCGGTAGACATCGCGAACAACGGAAGGACAACCCAACGCCTTGAAATGCCGGTACTTCATGCCGGCGGCCTCCACCGCCGCGCAGAGTTCGTCCTTTGAAAACCCCGGCTTGCGAGACAGCGGAATGAACCTCACGTCAATCAGCGTCTGGATGAAGTTGCTCTTCAGGGCGTAGACCAGGCCCTCCAACGTGGAGCCTTCATAGCCGATCGTAAAAACGTTCATTCGCGCCTCCTCGTGAACGTTCCATGCTCATCCGCCATCCTTTGAGCAAGGGCAGCCGCAGATTCGGTGCCACAAAATTCGAGATGAAGTGATGGGAACGGCCGCGTGCTTGCGGACAACAAAAAACCCCACAACATCAAAAGTCACGGGGTCATGTGTTTCTCAAATTGGTGCCCGGAGAGAGACTCGAACTCTCACGCTGTTTAGGCGGGGGATTTTGAGTCCCCTGCGTCTACCATTCCGCCATCCGGGCGAGGGGCGAATTATCTCTGTTTCAACGGTCTTTTGCAAGAGCCAGAACAACGAATTTTTAGAGAGATCAATCGTCATAGCAAATCACAAGCCGACCGAACCTAGAGCAGACGAAAGTTTTACTTATATTTCAGGTTGCTTTTGTTTATTTATTAAAAATAGAAAGTCAGCTTTCTGTTTTTCATGAACTTGACATTCTCTTTTTCATGAAGTACATTTTCGAAAATTCACAGAGGAGCGATTTTCCATGGCCTATCAACGACGCACGCTCGAAAAAGTTCTCGAAAGCGCCAGCCTTCGCTTCAAAGTGCTCCTGCTCACCGGCATGCGACAGGTGGGCAAGAGCACGCTGCTGCAGCAACTGGCCGGCTCCCGAACGACCGTGACGCTGGACGACTTTCGTCCTTTGGAAACCGCCCGGACCATGCGCGACGTCTTCTTCCAGCAGTACCGCCCGCCGATCCTGATCGACGAGATTCAGCGCGCACCGGATCTTTGTCTTGAGATCAAGTCACTCGTCGATCGCGAACAGCGTCCCGGCCTGGTCTGGCTGACCGGCTCGCAGCGCTTTTCCCTCATGAAAAGCGTCTCCGAGTCGCTCGCCGGCCGCATGGCGGACTTTGAACTGCTGCCTTTCAGCCTCTACGAACGGCAAGGCCGGGCCTTCGAACAGCAACCCTACCTTCCTAGCGGAAATCTGGACCGAGGAACGCTAACCCCGCTGGACACGGACGAGACTTGGAAAATCATCTGGCAAGGCAGCTGGCCCGAATTGCTCTCCATGAATGCCGACGAACGCCAGTGGTTCTTCAACGGCTTGATGCACAGCTGCCTCGAGCGAGACGTACATCAAACCGCCGGCGTCACCAAACTGGAAGAATTTCACAAATTCCTCGGCATTCTCGCCACGCGCATCGGTCAGGAATTTCAAATCGGCAAAGTCGCTTCCGAAGCGGGCATTGCGGTTCAAACCGCCCGCGCCTGGCTGTCGGCGGCCGAGGCGTCCGGAATCATCTACCTGCTGCCGCCGTTTTTCGAAAACATCGGCAAGGTGCTCATCAAGAAGCCCAAGCTTTATTTCTCGGACACCGGGCTCGCCGCGTGGCTCGCCGACATGACGACGCCTGACGCCCTCCGGACGTCCTACCTGAACGGCGCTTTCTTTGAGAACTTCGTCATCATGGAGCTCCGAAAAAGCTGGCTGCACAACGGCAAGCGAGCCAGTTTCTTCTTCTACCGTGACTCCAACTTCAACGAAGTGGATCTCCTCATCAAAGAAGGCACGACGTATTTTCCGGTGGAAATCAAGATGTCCGAGCGCCCCGAGGCTTCCATGGTGAAAGCCTTCCAGTGCATCAAAGGCGGCTCGTTTACTCGCGGGCCGGGAGCGGTCATTTGTCAGACATCTACGCCGTGCTACCTCAAGCCGGACGTGGTCGCCCATTCGATTTGGGCTATTTGAGTTCTTCCCAAACCGCCGTCACGCCGCCCGATCGAGGCCATAGCGCACAATGGCCGTGCCGGAGAACACGGCCGCCACCCGATGGCGGAGCCGGCCGCCCGCCGTCAGATTCTCCGCTTGCGCATAGCGAGCCAGCTGTCCTCTCGCCTCCTCCAGCCGAGCGTCCAGCACCGCCCGCGTCGCCCGCGACTTCGGCACGTACTTCAGCTCCAGAATGAATGCCGGCAGTGTCGAGTACGACGCCTTGGGCGTCACCAGCAAGTCCGCCACGCCTCGGCCGTGCGCCTCCACTTCCGCCCTCACGTCGTAGAGCGGGTTCTTGTCCGCGCCCATGAGGCAGGCCATCTCGATCACGCCCTCCTTGAGGCTCTTCTTGCCTTGAAGTCCCAGCAAGTCGTCGATGCGGCGGGCGATGTAGTCCAGAAACGGCTTCAGGTCCTCGGTCTTTGCCACCTCCCGGAAGACCTGCGTGAGCTCCGCCTCCTGGTACGCGAGTGTCCCCACCTTGACGATGCGCTCGAAATAGACGCCAAAGAACTTCTCCCGAACCACCTGGTTCGGACAGACCAAGGCCGTGGCCGAATCCCGAGAAAACGTGAGGTAGCCCAGGTAGCAAAGCAGCGACAGCACCTCCTCCCGATTGAAGCCGTCGCTTTGATTGAGGTTGAGCTCGCGAAGCACGCCGGAAAATTCCAGCGGCCGCCCCAAAAGCGCGGACTCCACGACTTGCTGCAGCAGGCCGGCGTTTTCTGAGAGCGACAGAATCTTTTCGATTTTCATCAGGTCCTGGCTGAAGGCCGGATCCATCAAGTTCGAGGGCTCCTCGCCGTCCGCCGCCAGCCGCCTCAGGTAGTAAAGGCACATCGAGGCATTGAAGACCGTCACGTCCGAATCCGGGCTGAAGCGATAGCCGTTGTAGCAGTCCTTCATGCGCTGCAAAATCGCTTCGATCGGCTTCCCCGCCGCCTTCAAATCCACTGTCCGAACAATGAGGTCCCGCAGCTCCGGCTCCGTAAAGCCGAAAGCGCCCGCCAGCTGCCGGTCCGCCGTCACCAGATCGGCGATGTTGAAGCCCGACGTCATCGAATCGAGCGACACCGTCGTCACGCCGGTGATGAAGGTGCGGTCCACCACGCCGTCCGACGTCGCGGCCTTGAGGCGGGCATAGAACGACTTGAGAAAGCCTTCCTTGGACGTGATCTGCTTGAAGAGCGCCACGTCCGTCGCCAGAATCTCGTTGGCGAACTGGTCGTATTCATCAATGATGACAAAAAGCGAAGCCTGCACTTGAGGCTTCACAAACGCAAAGAAGGCGTCAATCTGCTCGGCGGGCGTGGCATGACGAGCCGCCAGCACGGCGTCCGATCCGGCCATGGGATAGCGATTGAAGAAATCCCGCAGGCGATTTCGGACGGCGCTTTGAAAAGCCGCCTGCACCTCCTCGACATTCTTGCCGCCCTGAAGTCCGGAGAAATCGAGCGACAGCACGTAGTACTGTCCCTGAAGCGGCGTCTTGTGCTCGTAGATGTAGGTGCCTTTGAAGTGGCTTTCAAAGTCCTTCGCCTCGCTGCGGTCATAGTACGACCGCAGCATGGACGTGAACAGCGTCTTTCCGAACCGCCGCGGACGAACGATGAACGGGTAGCTGCCGATCTTCTTTTCCAACACTTCGATGTAGCGCGTCTTGTCGACGTACGCCAAGGCGTTCCGTCGGATTGACGGGAAATACGCCCGCCCGTACGGAACCATCGCCAGTTCTGCCGTGGATTCACTCATGCCGTACTCTCATAAAACCTTTCAACCAATGCCCCCCACTACGTCTTAGTCACTTCCACAATCTCAGCCGTCTCGTCTTCTTCCTCATTCATCTCCAGGAAACTTCTCAACTCACCTTTTGTCGGTAAAAATGTTTTGTATTTGCTAGCAAAAATCCTATTATTATCTTTTGGCAAGGTCATTTCTACTACTGCATTATTCTTATCTCGACAGAGAATCACGCCAATGGTTGGATTCTCGTCCTCAAGCTTCACTTGACGGTCGTAATAGTTGACATACATCTGCATTTGACCGATGTCTTGGTGCTTCAATTCCCCAATCTTGAGATCAAACAGGACAAAACAACGCAACAGGCGGTTGTAGAACACTAGATCAACAATGAAGTGATCTTCGCCGCAGGTGAATCGCTGCTGACGTCCGACAAATGAGAACCCCTTGCCTAGCTCCAAAAGAAAATCTTTCAGATGTTCAATTATTCGAGATTCCAGATCACTCTCGGAGTAGGTCTGCAACTTCGGCAGCCCGACAAATTCAAACACATAAGGATCTTTCACCAAATCTCTTGGCGTTTCAATCCGCTGACCAACGAGAGCGAGACTTTTAACCTTTGCCTTGTCCGAACTCAGCCTAAGCCGCTGATAAAGCGCGGAGTTCAACTGCCGCTTCAGTTCTGCCAATGTCCAATGATTCTCTGCCGCCTCAATTTCATAAAAATGTCTCTCATCTTCATCATCAATCCTCATCAACCTGATGTAATGAGACCATCCGAGTGCAAATTTTCTTTTGCGTTGATTTGTTACATAATTAGAAGAATCATTGATCGATAGTAATGATTGGGGAAAATACTTTTCCCCAATCTTCTCCTTCGAATACACAATATAGAATCTTCTGATGAGCTTGAGATTTGCTGCAGAATACTCCAGTCCATAATCTCGTCTCAAACTCTC
>CAVJUB010000156.1:0-5256 GCA_963652545.1 Hallella faecis
TCCTCGCCATGAGCTACGCCACCACCTACAACTCGCTGCAGTCGCTGCTCGAAAAACAAGTCATTGCCCGAACCGGCAGCGGCCGAACCACCCGCTACCGTCTCAGCTGACGCCTGCCCACGGAAGCTTTCCTTTCAGTTACCGCCTCAAGCCTTTGGTCGTCACTATCCAGATATTTGATAATTTTCAAATTTTATTTATATTCATGCGAATTCAATACCATTCATGCAATCATTGCCAATTTAAAACCATGGTCACTCTGTTGTGCCAACAACTTCTCGGTCTCGGAACCATCGGCTTTCGTGACGACTCGGGAATAGACGCCAAGTTCGAAGGCACAACGACGTCTCCCAATTCAACCGCTCTCTGGAAGGGCAGCACCATCGTGCAAGCAAAGCACACCAACCGTTCTCAAGCGTCATTCAGCGATCCCGACTTTTACAATTCTCAAAATTCACAGAGCGAATTGGCGCAAGAACTGCCTCGTCTTCAGAAGCTGCGCGCCGATGGCATGCTCGATCACTTTCTGCTCGTCGCCAATCGCCGCCTCACGAAGTTGACGGAGAGACGCCTGCGGCGGCTCATCGCGGGCACCTGCGGCATTACGCCGGCTGACGTAGCGATCATCGGCACGGAACAACTGGACCTCTACCTGCGACAATTCCCCGAAGTGATTGACCTCGCCGCCCTCCAGTCCATGGAGCCGACTGCCACCGCCAAACCAGACGAATTGCGCCAAGTAATTGAAGCACTCGCCAACAGCGCCCAACACGACTTCACTTGCCGCCACTCGACAGACTCGACAAAATGATTGTCTAGTACTAGACAAAATTCATTGTTCCACGTCACCGTCGACTCGACAGACTAGACGAAATATTTTGTCTAGTACTAGACAAAAGTTTAGGAGGCAGATAAACTCCCTTTCATCTCAATCATCTTTCGCATCTCTTCATGACCATCCCCGTCAACATTCATGACCTCATCAACCGCACGGTTGTCGAGTCGACACGCATCGAGTTCAAAGCCGACTACAACCCGGCGCCCATCATTCGCACCCTCTGCGCCTTTGCCAACGACATCGACAACATGGGCGGCGGCTACATCGTCATCGGCGTCGAAGAAAAAGACGGCGTCCCCGTGCTGCCCGTCAAAGGCATTGCACCCGCTCAAGTGGACGGCATTCTCAAAAAGCTCCTGCAGCACTGCCGCTGCATCACCCCCGCCTACCTGCCCGTAGCCGAGCCCTTTCTCATTGACGGACGGTACGTGATCGTCGTCTGGGCCACGGCCGGCTTCGGGCGCCCTTACAAAGCGCCCAAGGACGTGCTGGCGCCCAGCGCCGAGTACCACTACTACATCCGAAAATTTTCCAGCACCATCGCTGCGCAAGCCGGTGACGAGCGAGATCTGTTCTACATTTCAAGCAACGTCCCGTTTGACGACCGTCCCTGCCTTCCCGCGCCCATCGACTGCTTGAGCAAAGAGCTCCTCGTCGAGCACCTCGCCGCCATCCAAAGCGACCTTCTTCGTGACGCTGGCGAGCGAAGCGTTCAGGCGCTGGCTCAGGACATGCAGCTTCTCAGTTTTGCCTGGGAGCGTCAGGTGCCGCGCAATGTCGCCGTTCTGATGTTTTCCGATGATCCCGAAAAGTACCTCCCCGGCGCCCGCATTGAATTCGTCGACAAGCCCACGCCTTCCGGCGAGCGGATGAAGGAAAAGTATTTCCGCGGCCCGCTGCAGCACCAGCTCACCCAGGCGCTGGAATTTCTCAAGAATCACGTGATCCAGACGCTGATCGTCAAGCATCCCGACCGTGCGGAAGCGGACCACGTCTACAACTACCCCTATCAAGCGCTGGAAGAACTGGTCTCCAACGCCGTCTACCACAAGGCCTATGACATCCGCGAGCCCGTCACCATCGAGCTCACGCCCGAGCGGCTCACCATCTCGAGCCTCCCCGGCCTGGATCTCAGCATCACGGACGAAGCCATCGCCAAGCTTCAGATCCACTCGCGCCTTTATCGAAACCGGCGCATCGGCGACTTTTTGAAAGAGCTGCACCTCATCGAAGGCCGAAACACCGGCTTTCCCAACGCCATCAAGGCGCTGAAAGCCAACGGCTCGCCGATGCTTGAAATTCACATGGATCCCGGCCGGCACTATGTGGACGTCGTGCTGCCCATTCACCCGGCCTTCCTCACCAAGAAGTCGGGGCGCCCTGCGGACCCAACCCTCAACCGCCGCCTTCTCGCCGCCCTCAGTGAACGCCCCATGACGCTCACCGAGCTCGCCGCCGCCCTGGGCTACAAAGGCATCAGCGCCAAGCTGCGAAATCAGGTTCAGAGCCTCACGGACGAAGGAAAAATCGAACGCCGGGTCACGGCCGGCAACCGCCGGCTGCTCTCCCTCGCCGCCCCCGAAACCCGCTGATTTCGCCTGCGCCGCCGCTTGTTCTCCGCCGTCTTTTTTTGTATAGTGCGCGTCACATCGGCGGCGCCGCCGCGAGCCCTTCGGCTCCGTCTCCGCCGCCCCGTCTCAGGCAGTCTCGCCGATTATTCCCACGCCAATCTTTCTCATACGGCCGACCAGCGTCCGAATTTCTGTTGCGAGCGTTCCGCGCCCGTCCGAGCGGCGAAGCCTCCTGACTTTTTCTCTCCCTTATCAAGGATCCTAGCGATGAGCGACATCCTCCATGTGAACGACGCCAACTTCGAAGCGGAAGTGAAGCAGTCCGAAAAGCCCGTTCTCGTTGACTTCTGGGCCCCGTGGTGCGGCCCCTGCCGCATGATCGCCCCCCTCGTTGAAGAGGCGGCGGGCACCTACGACGGCAAGCTTGTCGTCGCCAAGTACAACGTCGACGAAAGCAACAGCATCGCCGCCGAAAACGGCATCCGCGGCATTCCGACGCTGCTCGTCTACAAGAACGGCGAAGTCGTGGGCCATCACGTGGGAGCGCTCTCCCGCTCGCAGCTCGCGGCCTTCATCGAGCAGCACTGCTAAAAATCCCTCCTTTCTCCCGCGGCCCCGGCGTTTTCCGGGGCCGTCCCTTCGGCAGCAAAATGCATCTTTCCGAGCTTAAAACTCTCCACATCAGCCAGCTCCTTGACATGGCCGCTGAGCTCGACATCGACAACGCCCAGCGCATGCGAAAGCAGGAGCTGATGTTTGCGATTCTCAAAAAGCGCGCCAAGACGGGCGAGCAGATCTTCGGCGACGGCACCCTTGAAGTCCTCCCCGACGGCTTCGGCTTTTTAAGAAGCCCCGACACGAGCTACCTCGCGTCCACGGACGACATCTACATCTCGCCCTCCCAGATCCGCCGCTTCAATCTGCACACCGGCGACTCGATCGAAGGCGAAGTGCGCATTCCCAAGGACAACGAGCGCTACTTTGCGCTTGTGAAGGTGGACACGGTGAACGGCCAGGCGCCCGAAACCCTGAAGCACCGCATGCTCTTTGAGAACCTGACGCCGCTTTTCCCGAGCGAGCCGCTGCAGTTGGAGCGCAACATGCGGGGCGAAGAGAACCTCACGGGGCGCCTGATCGACATCATCGCCCCCATCGGCAAGGGCCAGCGCGGCCTCATCGTCGCAAGCCCCAAGTCCGGCAAGACGGTGCTGATGCAGCACATCGCGCACGCCATCACCGCCAATCACCCCGACTGCGTGCTGATCGTGCTTCTCATCGACGAACGTCCTGAAGAAGTGACGGAAATGCAGCGCTCGGTGAAGGGCGAAGTCGTCGCCTCCACCTTTGACGAACCGGCGACGCGCCACGTGCAGGTCGCGGAAATGGTGATTGAGAAAGCGAAGCGCCTTGCGGAAAGCAAGAAGGACGTCATCATCCTTCTTGACTCCATCACGCGTCTTGCGCGCGCCTACAACACCGTGGTGCCGAGCTCGGGCAAGGTCTTGACGGGCGGCGTTGACGCCAACGCCCTGCAGCGCCCGAAGCGCTTCTTCGGCGCGGCGCGCAACATCGAAGAGGGCGGCTCGCTCACGATTCTCGCCACGGCGCTGATTGACACGGGCTCTCGGATGGACGACGTGATCTACGAAGAGTTCAAGGGCACGGGCAACATGGAAATTCACCTGGAGCGGCGTCTCGCGGAAAAGCGCGTCTACCCCGCCATCAACGTGAATCGCTCCGGCACCCGCCGCGAAGAGCTCCTCTTGAAGCCCGACGTCCTGCAGAAGGTGTGGGTGCTCCGCAAGCTCCTTTACGACATGGACGAAATCGAAGCGATGGAGTTCCTCTTGGACAAGATCCGCAGCACGAAGAGCAACGCCGAGTTCTTCGACATGATGCGTCGCGCGAGCTGATCCGCCATGACGTCCGCTCTCACCCGCTTCTGGCCCTGGCCGCGCGTTATCGCGCACCGGCTCGCCGGCACGCTCGCCCCGGAAAACACGCTGGGCGCGATGCGTCTTGGCGCCCGGCTGGGCGTAAAGGCGATGGAAACGGACGTCATGCTCACCCGCGACGGCGTCGCCGTCATCAGCCACGACCCCGTGCTGGGGCGCGCGGTGGCGTCCGACGCCGCGGTGGCGGACCTCACCGCCGACGAAATCCGGCGTCTGGACGCCGGCATCCGCTTTTCCGCCGACTGGCAGGGCGAAAAGGTGCCGACGCTTGTTGAAGTCATCGACTTTGCTCAAGCCCACGGCCTCTTTCTCAATCTGGAAATCAAGCCGTCGTCCGAAGCGCTCGCCGACGCCACCGCCCGCGAAACCTGCCGCCTCGTGCAGGAAAAGTACGCCGGACGCCGCGACACGCCGCTGCTTTCCTCCTTCTCCCGCGATGCGCTGAAGGCGGCGCAAACCGCCGCCCCGGAACTCCCCCGAGGGCTTCTTTTGGAAGGCTTCCCCGACGACTGGGAAGCGGCGGCGCAAGACCTGGCAGTGCGCACCGTGCACCCCGATGCCACCGCAGACGCAGCGTTCGTAAAGCGCGCCCATGCCCACGGCTGGGGCGTCATGTGCTGGACGATTGACGAAGAAGCCGACGCCGAGCGGCTCTTTGCCGCGGGCGTTGACGCCCTCTGCACCAACCGGCCTGATCGCTTTCTGACGCGTTTTTCCTGACTGCCGCCCCGAGCGACAGCCCAACAAACGCCATCAACTCGTCCGCTTCGCCGGGCGCCCTCTCTTCCCCAACCACTCCTTTCCGCAGAACAAGCGATCGTTGATTTTCAACAAAATAAATAGTACACTCACTGTTAGTACACCAAATGTACTAACAGTGAGTGTACTAACA
>CAVJUB010000157.1:0-5208 GCA_963652545.1 Hallella faecis
CGATGATCCGCGCGGCCGCGGCGTCTTCCGGCAGGTTCTCCGCAGCGGACAAGACAGCAAGGCGCGCCGCGCCCGCCCATTCCTGCACGACGCCGGCGCCGGGGGCGGCGGCAAGCTGCTGCGCGGCTTCCTGCAGAGCGCCCGCGTCCGCCGTGAGGAGCACGAAAAGCCAGGCGGCGGGAAGAAGCCGCAGAATCCAGGTGAGAAGCGGGGTTGAGGTCATTTCTCTTCCTTGTCGGTGAGGATGGGCACGCGCCCCTTGACGATCCGGCCGCCCGCGAGCGACGCGAAGAATTCGCCGTTGGGGAGCTTTCCAAGAACGTCCGTGGGGATGATGTCGTCGCGCGAGGACGTCATGCGGCGCGTGACGCCCGCGGAGAAGGCCGCGGCGGGGCCCGTGTGCGAGGAGGTGGTGAGCGCCGATTCGGTGGCGGCGATGTAGGTCTTGCCGAAGCTCTCCGCCACGAAGTCCTGCGTCGCGCGGTCTTTGGTGCGAAGCGCAATCAGGTTGTTGAAGTTTCCGAGAGCCATCCGCGCCTCGGCGTCGCTTCCAAGGCGCGCCGCGAGGTCGCTCACCGTCTGCATGGCGCAGGTCGTGCGGATGCCGGACTCCGCCCCCTTGTTGAGGAGCTCGATCAAGGGGCGGTTGATGACGTTGCTGCATTCGTCCACGAAGAGCGAGACGCGCTCGGGATTCGCGGACTCGCGGTAGCGCTCGCCCGCAAGCGAAGCAAGGTCCGAGAGGATGATCGAGCCCACGGTGCCCGCGAGCTGCGGGTCGGGGAGCGCGTCAAGCGCCACGTAGAGAATCTGCCGGTTCTCGATCGCCGACTTGAGCGTCAGAGATTTGCGCGGGTCCGTCTTGTTTCTGGCGTCGGGCGAGAGGGTGTCAAGAAGGGGGCCGGACGTGAGCATTTCCAGAATCGGCATGAGGCTGGCGGTGATCTTTGCGTAGTGCGCCGGGTCATGGCGGTAGACGGCTGCGGCGGCGTCCACGACGGGGTCCGTGAATCCCGCCTTGTCCCGCAGGTCGAGAAGCGCGAGCATCGCGTCGCGGCCTTCGAGCTTTCGTTCGGCGATCGCCTGCTCCCAGCCGGGGTAGAGGGCTTCCGACCGCCGGTCCGCTTCTTTTTTGAGGGCGTCCGCGAGCAGCCGCCCGATCCCGGATTGCATCACGTCCTTCACGGCGGCGAGGGTGGGCGTTTGCTCGAGCCAGTCCATGAGGGACGCCGCGGCGTGCACCGCCGACCACGCGAACGCCTTGAAGGGGCCTTCTTCGGTGATGGCGGCCGTGATGCGGCCTGCGAGTTCAGAGGCGCGCCCGTAGGAGGCGAGCGGATTGAGCCTCACGCCTGAATTGGGGTGGGACGGATCCAGAATGAGCGGCTCTTTTCGCTGGGCGATTTTGGCCGCCGCCATGACGGCGCCGCGCAGCCGGGAGCTGTTCTTGGGGTCAAGAATGATGACGGGGTCGCCTTTGATGATCGCCTGCGTGATGAGCACGCCGAGCATCACGCCCTTGCCGGCCTGCGTGGTTCCGACGAGCAGCGTGCCGCCTTCGAGGGTCTTTTCCGACACGGTGAGATCGACGTCCTCTTCGCCTACGCCGTGCAGGGCCGCAAGGCCGATCGCGGACGGATCTTTTCCCTTGGGGACGTCGAGCCCGGCAAGCTTCAGCATCCACGGCGGCGGAATGAGGCGGGCGGCGTCGATTTTGGTGAGCTCGTAGAGTTTCTGGGCGTGCTCGGGCGTCCAGTCAAAGCCCTTGCCGAACCAGACGACGCCACGCTGGGCGGCGTCTTTGTGCTGACTGGCGAAGTCGGGGCGGGGGCAGAACTCGAGCGCGCACCCCGCGAGCCGCGCCCGGGCGGCGAGCACCGTGCGGGCGGTGACATAGCGCCGGACGGCCATGACGGCGGCGGAGGCCATGGGAAGAAGCGGAGCGGGCTCCCAGCCGATGACGCTTGCGGCGAAGGCCGTCACCGCCGCACCGGCCCAGACAAACGCCGCGCCGAGCTCCGGGGCTTCGCGCCAGGTGGCGCCCGCGGCGCTTTCCGGCGCGCCGGTGGAAATGGGGCGAGCGGACTTCATGCGCGGCTCCGGGCGCGGCGCGAGGGACGCACCGAGTCAAAGCGCGCCAGGCCCGCGAGCTGTCCTTCCACGCCCGCGGCTTCGAGCGTCCGGGCCTGATCGTCGGACGCATCTTTGGCGGGCGGCTTGGGGCGCCGGGCCGGGCGGTCTATGGAACGAGGCGGCGGGAGCGGCTTGTGCACGAGCGGACGGTGTTCTGTTTCCTGGCGCACGAAGGCCGCGGCGAGCGCGCGGCGGTTGCAGAGAAGCCGCAAGGGGACTTCGTCGCCGGTGGCAAAGAGAAAGAGGTGGCCTACGTGCAGGCAGCGGTCGGCTTCGTCGTAGCGCCGCACGGCAAAGGGCGAGGCGTCGTCGGCTCGATTGACGTCGCCGGGGGCGACCTCCGCCACCGCGCCGGCCGCGAGAAAGAACTCCGCCCACAGCTCCGCGGGCTCCGCCACGAAGGCGTCGGGCAGAAAGAGGCCGACGTCCTTGATCGAAAAGAAGGACCGCCGGCTCGGATTGAGCCGCACCGCTTCGTCCACGGCGGAAAAAGCCGTGTGAAAGGCGGCGAGCGTGCGGTTCGTGAGGGCGTCGGGAAGGAGCACCTGCCGGCCGAGCACGCTCATCGGACGAAAGCGCCTGGATGCGGGCCCCTGCTGCGCCGAGCGCCAGCGGCCCGGCTCCGGCCGCTTTGCGGCAAAGCGCTCGGCGATCGCGCGGCCGAAGGGGCTGAGAAAGTGCCAGCGGTCGCTTTTTTGCGAGCAGAAGGCGAGCCCTGCCTCGAGCGCGAGCCGGGTGGCGCCCGCAAAAAGCGGACCGTCCGCCGGGGACGTTGCGAGGGCCCCGGCATTCGTGCGACGAAGCGGCGCCGCCACGCGGGTGATGAAGCTGCGGCGGCAGAGCCAGTGGCGGTTGACGGCGGCGAGCGCCTCTTCCTTGGTTTTGGCGAGCGCCTGCGTCCAGAGGGCGGCGAAAAGACCGGCGGCGGGCGGATCGTCCCAGGCCGCCGTGAAGCGAAACTGCTCCAAGTCCGCCCACAGGGCGAGCGCCGCGTCGGGGTCGGCGCCGGGGCTTGTCTCGGCAATCTGCGCTTCATCGCGCCGGCACAGCGCGGCGGCGAGCGCTTCGTCGGGATCGTCGGGCGTGAGATTCGCCCGAACGTGAAGAAGAACGCCGAAAAGCTTCAGGCGGCGCTCGGGGCGGCCGCCGCGGGCGGTGGTGAAAATCCGCAGCGCCGTGAAGAGGTCGTCGGCGGTGAGCCGGGCGGCGGGGCTGGAAAGGCGCGGCAGAGCGCGGCGCGCGATGTCAGGGGACGTGAGGAGCGGAAGCCGCTCGCGGAGGAGTTCGAGGGGATCGTTTGACGAATCGTCAGGCATGAAGGAGAGGGATTGGGAGAAGTCAGCAGGCAGGACGCTCGCGAAAGGCGAAAGACGCTCTCCGAAAAATCGGGGGGCGGTCTTTCGCGCTTTCGAACCTTTCGGTCTCAGCGGCCTTCTTGGATGGCGCGCAGATGGTCTGCGGCAATGGAGAAGGGCGGTTCGGGCGTGAGGTCAATTGACGGTTCGCCGCCCTGAGGCTCGAGGCCGGCGGGCGGTTCTTCGGCGCTGCGCCGCGAGGGCGAAGCGGGCGAGAAGAAGTCAAAGGACGACTGGACGCCGTCACCAAAGGCGTTGGACTGGTCATGCATGGCGGGATCTCCCCAAAAAAAGCGGCGGGGAGATCCTTCGCCCGGCCTGGGGGAGGAACTCCCCAAGGCGGGTGAATGAAGCGGCTAGCGCAGGGCTTTTTCAAGCTCGGCGTAGTCAAACTGCGCGGCATGCTGCATCGCGGCGGCTGCGTCTTCGGAAAGTCCGTCGGCGAGCGTGAGCGACAGCGCGGTCCTCACGGGGTGCTCCATGCCCGGCGTTGCCGCAAAGCAAAGGAGCAGCTCCGCAAAGCGCACCAGCGAGCGCGTCGAGAGCGGCGCGGGGAATGCCTGCCGGGGATCCGGGGGCATGACGCGCGTCGCGCGGGCAAACCGCACCGCTTCGCGGATGATGGCTTCGACGCGCTGGGCGTCAAGGCCCTGCTGGTGCGGCGCGGTCTTTCGCAGAAGAAGCTGCCTTTCGAGCGCTTCGTCCGGATAGTTCGCCGCAAGGTGCCAGCAGCGGTCCGTCACCGACAGGTCCTGCGCGTGGCGTCCGAGGTACTGCTGCGTTTCCGAAGCATCCCCGAGCGGCCGGTTGTCGGTGAAGATCACGCGGGCGTTCGGGTGCCGGGGCACCGTTTCGCCCGTGCGGTCCACGACGAGGGCGTCGCCTTCAAGCAGGTCGTTGGCGGACACCCAGACGTCCGCGGGCGCGCTGGTCATCTCGTTCACGAGAAGAACGCAGCCGCGGCGCCAGGCGGTGAGCGCCGGACCGTCTGTCCAGACGAGGTCTCGCGTGACGGGATCCGCGCCCCACTGTCCGATGAGCTCGTACTTGTCCATGCGGCGACGGCAGGTGAGACTGACGACGGGAGCGTGAACGCGAGCGAGGAACTGAAGGACGGCGGAGGTTTTTCCGCAGCCGGCGGGACCGGAGATGAAGAGCGGAGCTGACGTGTCAGTCCACTCCCACCAGAGCCGCAGGCGCTCGAAAAAGTCCGGCGCGAACACATAGTCCGGGTCGGGCGTGATGAAGCGGGCGCCGGCGGGAGCCTTTGGCTGAGACTGAAACCCTAGGACCGTTCTCTCGGATACGAATCCGAAGTTTCGGGCGGGCACGCGCGCTGTGAAGTGCATCATGAGAGTTCTCCTTGATGTGAGCTGAAGGGAAATGAGCCCTTCAGTCACGCGAGAACCCCATTGGCTGATGCCGCGTGACGCAAGGTCACCACAGCGCCGGTCGAGGGCAATCGCCCTCGAAGGGTTCGGTTTGTTTGACTCTCATTCATGTTCCCGGTGAAGGGAGGATCGGCTGAGAGCGGGCCGTGCTGCAGGGAGGAAGTGTGCCACAAAGCGAGGCTTTTGGGGGCGCGGTTTTCCGAAAAAATCGTCAAGGGAGGACGGACGGCGTGAAGCCTCGTGGAGAAAGTTGTCCTAAATCTTCTTTGTTTTCAGAGAGATTTTGACGGTCAAGGAGGCGCTGGAATTTGCGAAAAAGCCCGGCCGAA
>CAVJUB010000158.1:0-5164 GCA_963652545.1 Hallella faecis
TACCGGGCGCTCTATTCCGGCATGACGACCGACGAGCTTGCCAAAGTCTGCGACGCGACGCGCTAGCCGCGGGCGCAAAAAAGGATGCGGGCCGTCTTGCTTTCGGCATCCTGGAGGTCTTGGGGGTGTTGATGAAGTCGCTATACCAACATCCCTTTGTTTTTGCGTAAAGTTTTGTGGCGCCCCGTTCGGAGATCTTGTATCCAAGCGACATATGGCCACGAAAGGTTGAGTAAAATAAGCGTATAAGTTGCTTAATTTTTAGCAAAAGGACGTTAGCTATGTCACTCGCAGAAAAAAGAATACAAACCGCCCTCCCGGAGTGCACCTATGAGGATGCACTTTACGCAAGCTCTTTGTACGGCATGACGATGAAGAGCTTCGCCGCGGCTGCCATTGCGGAGAAGACATACAGCATCATCGACGCCATGAAGCGGCGGTCAGAACAAGGAAAACGCATCTCATTGAACAGTAAAGAATGGGATAACTTTCTAAATATATTAGAGAACGCCGACCAATATGACGACATCGACAAGCGCGTCAAAGAAGCGGAGAAGGCTAACGAAGCCATCCGCCTCATTCCTGTTCCCGAAGGCGAGGAACTTTGATGCTGTTTTTGCAACGACTATGCCGCCGCCACAACAGGGATGCTTTTTCCTGCGGCAACGCTGAATTAGACCTTTACTTCAAAGTTCAAGCCTCCATCGACGTCAAGTACCATGATGCAAGCTGCTACGTTTTGGTCGATGAAAGGGATCCGTCTCAAGCTGTTGGTTTTTTCACGTTAACACAAACTTCACTAGACCGTTCAGATTTGCCAGAACTATCAGGTGGGTACAAAAATCATCCTTTGACTCTCCTAGGCCGTTTCGCTGTTGCTGCGTCTTATCAAAACCAAGGAATAGGCGGCCGTCTGTTGCTCAAGGCATTAGAAATTGCCAAGGCGATGTCCGAAGCAGTTGCCAGCCGGGGACTTTTGGTTCAGGCGAAAGACGACAAGGCGCAACAGTTCTATATGAGAAAAGGCTTTCTGCTTTTGCAAGCAGAGACGCGAACTCTGCTATTTCCATTCAAGCGCAACAATAAATTGCCGCCAGAACATAAAAACATCGCTTCAATTGGCTAGTTGAAGCGTCTTCAATGCGGCGAATCACAGCAGGGGGTGTTGACAAAGTCACCCGGATCGAAAAGGGCGCCGCAAAATTTGATGCAAAAACAAAGGGTGTTGATGTCTGCCGCTGCTTGCATAGCGACTTTGTCAACACCCCCTTTTCGAAAAGGCTTACGCCTTCACCGTGCGGCGACGGCGGGTCGTCGTCTTGCGGCGCTGGGACACCTTGGTCTTCTTCGTCACAATGACGTCCGCTTCATCAACATCGTCGTCCGTGTTGTTGATTTCCACCACGCGGCCGCCGCTCAAGCGGCTCAGACGAGACACCTTCGATTCCGAGATTTCTTCCTTGAAGCTCTCCACGGGCGGCAGAACGCTTCTCGGGAACGGAATGATCTGAATGGCGTCTTCCTCGATCGGAATGTCATAGCGCAGGTGGCGCGGACGGCCGAAGCCGCGGATCGTGAATTCGGACGCGGCAATGGCGCCGAGGTGGTGGCGCAGCACCTGTTTGATGCGGGACTTGCGCTCCAAGAAGTAGGCGCGGAAGTCGAGTTCGCCCGCTTCCATCTTCTCTCGGAGAATCGCCACGCGCGGGCTTTCCTTCGTGTTGCGGCTGCGGCCCTTGCTCATCACGTAGGCGTAGGTCTGCAGATATTCTTCATCCGCGCCTTCGTCATAGGCGGCGACGTCGGGCTTGCCGTTGAGGCGGCGGTTCACCATCCAGAGGTAAAGCGAGAAGACCGAAGTCTCCAGCGGCACGGCATGCTCGCGGCAGATGAGGAGGCCCGCGGCGAGGTCAAGGCGCAGCACCGGCGCGGCGAGCGCGGGCTGGGTCTTTTCCAGAACCGCCGAAAGCGTCAGGCGGTCGATGCCGGACGTGAGGGCGCGGCTCATGCGATCACGATAGTGCGGGTAGACGATCGGGAAGAGATCGAGCGCGGCTTCGCGGCAGGCGTCGCAGAACGTTTCCGCCGAGAGGCTCGCGTCGGGCACGGCGTCGCCTGAGGACGTGAGAAGCACCAGCTCGTCCTCTTCGCGGCCGAAGTAGGACATCACGGTCGAGGCAAAGCTCGCCAAAGGGCTCGTCGCGGGGAGCGCGAGCTCGATCGCCGTGCCCTGCACCTTCGTGAGGTCGCGCAGGCGCGTCACGAGGCAGTCCGCGGCGGCCGACAAAAGACGCGGCGTGTCCAGGCGCTCGATCTCGCGGCGGTCGTTGTCCGTGAGAACCTGAATGTTGTCCTTGTTGTAGGGGAGCTTGATCTTGATCTGATCGCAGAACTGACCGAACGATCCGTCCTTTTCTTCAAAGGCGGCCTGCAGCTGGCGGGCGCCTTCGGGGGTTGAAAGGATCTGGATTTCGTCCGGGAGCGGACGCTGGCGGTTGTTCTCAGCCCACACGATCTGAAGGAAGGAGGACGGGTTGTCGTCCGTGACCGTCAGAAGGATGCGGCGGTTGCTGGTCTTGCGCTTAGCCATGACAGTGATTTCCATGTGAGAGGAATGAATGCCGACATTTTAACCAGCGGATTCATTTCCACAAAAACCCCACAATACATTTGGCCGGCGGACGGCTTTGGCGCGGACACCTAGGTGAAAATTTCCTTTTGCTTCAGCATGCGTCACTTGGCGTCGCTTAGGCTTGCCACAACATAGGGTAATTCCTAGGTCAAAATAAAATCGTTGAAAATCAGTGAATGCGATTTTTCACAACCTTCTGAAAATCGGGATTTGCACTGATTGTATTGTGGCTTTTTCTTAAGCCGACAAAAACCGTGAAAAATGCCCTGAAATCGAGGCGTTGCGAGGAAGTGCGGCGGCAAAAGCCGAGCGGACCGGGTCGAAGGTCCTGAAGAAGAAAATCCGCGGCAGACCGGGCGTTTTTCGAGGGCGCCGAAAAGTCGCTCAGGGCCTGCGGTCATTGGCTTGACGGACTACTGACTGGCGGCGGGAAAAGGGCGTTTTCGAAGGCATTCGTCGCGAATCGGCAAACCTTGCGGAAAAATTTTAGGAGGGCATTTTTGGGGACTTGACAAGCGGTTTTGGGCGTTTTTTTGAGCGAAAAACGGCTGCCCGAAGGCAGCCGCTCTGAGAAGACGGGCGGGACGCGAGCGCCCCGCAGAGACGAAACTTACGCCGTGAAGTAGTAGTACCCGACGAAGAGAACACCGAGAACCCACATGACTGGACCGATCTGGCGGGCCTTGCCGGTGAGGGCGTTCAGGATCACGTAGGTGATTGTGCCGAGCATGATGCCGTTGGCGATGGAGTACGTGAGCGGCATTGCGATGAGCGTCACGAAGGCCGGGATGGATTCCGGGAAGTGGTCAAAGTTGATGTCCACGAAGGCGCCCATCATGAAGAGGCCGACCAGCACAAGGGCCGGAGCCGTCGCTACCGCCGGCACCGCGAGAAAGAGCGGCGCAAAGAAGATCGCGATCGCAAAGCACACCGCCACCGTGAAGGCGGTGAGGCCGGTGCGGCCGCCTTCGGCGACGCCCGCGGCGCTTTCCACGTAGGTCGTCGTGGTGCTCGTGCCGAAGCAGGCGCCCGCCACCGTCGCCACGGCGTCGCTCATCAGGGTCTGGCGCAGGCCGGGGATGTTGCCCTTGGCGTCCACCATGCCGGACTTCATCGAAACGCCGACCACCGTGCCGATCGTGTCAAAGAGGTCGATGAAGAGGAAGGTCATCACGACGATCGCCATGTCCCACGAGAAGATGTTGTGGTACTCGAACTGCATCGCGATGGGGGCGATCGAGGGCGGCACGGAGGCGACGCCGTTGAAGTGCGTGACGCCGAGCGGAATGCCCGCGACCGTCACGGCGAGGATGCCGTAGAGGAGGGCGCCGCGGACGCGAAGCGCCGACAGGACGCCCATGAGGATGAAGCCCGCGATGGCAAGCAGCGTCGCCGGTTCGGAGAGCTTGCCGATCGACACCAGGGTTGCGTCGTTGTGAACCACGACGCCCGCGCTCTTCAAGCCGATGAAGGCGATGAAAAGACCGATGCCGGCGGCGATCGCCTTCTTCATGGTGACGGGGATCGTGTTCGCGATCGTTTCGCGGACGTTCCCGAGCGTGAGGGCGATGAAGAGGATGCCTTCAATCAAAATCGCGGTGAGCGCGAACTGCCAGGAGTAGCCCATCGTGAGGCAGACCGTGTACACAAAGAACGCGTTGAGGCCCATGCCCGGCGCGAGCGCGAAAGGCTTCTTTGCGTAGAGAGCCATCACGAGCGTGCCGACGATGGCGGCAAGCGCCGTGGCGGTGAAGACCGCCTGGGTCGGCATGCCCTTGTCCGCAAGCGCAGAGAAGATCCCCGGGTTGACGGCGAGAATGTAGGCCATCGTGAGGAAGGTGGTGATGCCGGCCATGATTTCCGTGCGCACGGAGTGCTTGCTCGGATCAAAGCCGAATAGCTTTTCCAGCATGTCGAAGGTTCCTTATATATATTAGAGGGGCTGCCGCGCAGGCGGGTGACCGGCCGGCGTTTTTTGAAGATGGGAGTATAGACGCGGGCGGGAAGGCGAGTGGCGGAAATGGAACGAAAAAAGGCGGTCTTCCTTACCTCGGTTGGGCTACGGTGGAAGGAGAAGGCGCAGGAGACTGGGCAGGTAGAAAAACGCCGCCGATCCGAAGACCAGCGGCGGCCTGTTAGCGCTTTAAAAAGACCAACAGGATCAAAGCCATCGCGCCGAAGGACAGCGAGATGTTGATATTGACATCCACACTGCCGTTGAGCCATAATAAGGCCAACGCGGAGAGGGCTACGAGTTGGGTTCCGTCCATCTCGTACTCCTTAGTGTTGAAGGGCTCGGAATGACAGTTCCGGGCCTTTCGTTTATAAACCTGCAACATTTCGGAGTGACTTGCTGCAGGGCCTTGCATGCAGCACGGCCAAGGCAACAGAGACTAAGCTCCTATTCTAACAAAAATGGAAGCCTTGTTTATTTTTGGCGATTGAATAGCTCTTTAGAACTATTTGTTTGAGTTCTAAAATTCAAACAAGTGGAAGTTCATCGGGAAGAAAAACGCCGCCGATCCGAAGACC
>CAVJUB010000159.1:0-5054 GCA_963652545.1 Hallella faecis
CAACTGAGTCCTTTTCCTTGCCCGCCGGAAAATATTTCTCACAAATTTTCGCGTCCTTACAGCGCCTCGCCTACAATCCGAAGCATGTAGTGGTGTGTCCGTCGCCTCCGTCCCGTTGAAGGGCCGGCGCGCGGCCTCCGCTGAAATGACAACAAAAAACAAATACAGCAACGGCGCCGTCCGGGAAACCACGGCGCCGGGGCGAAGGAAACCATGCCGAGTCCCACGAATCAGGAGTCGCTAGCCGCCTCCCAGCGGCTGCTTGACTACATAGCGGGCGGGCGCTCTGCGCCAGCCCAAGCGGCCGGCGCCTCCGCCGGTCCGACAGCGCCCGAAGCCGCGAGCAGCGCCGCAACGACCGAATCGTCCGCAAGCCGCCTGACGCGCCCCCTGCGAACGATTTCCCAGTCGCTCGCGCACGACTCGCGCTCCGTCATCGGCCTCACCTATGACGCCGAGGGCGTCATGCTTTCGCGCACGCGCCACTTGACGCTGGGCGAGCCCTACTTGGAAGGCGTGCGCTTTGCGCCCTATCCCGCGGGCACCGACGCCACGGACATGACGCAGCGCGTCGCCTGCGCCGTCGCCGCCCTGAAGTCCTTTGCGCCGGACTACGCGCGCTGCAAGATTCTCGCCACGGTGAAGAAGGCGGACGTGTGCCTTCTGACGCTTCCGAACGTGAAGGAAGAGGAGCGCGACGCGGTGGCGCTTTTAAAGGCGGGGCAGCAGTCCAAGTTTGACGCCGCGGACGTGGTCTTTGACTACCGCGTCCGCGCGGGCGCCCCGAAGGGAAGCCCCGTTGAAGCGATCGGCCTGGTGGCAAGCCGCACGGCCACCGAAGCCCTCGTCGCCGCCTTCAAAAAGCACGGCGTGACCTTGTCGGGCGTCGTGTCGTCGAAATTGGCGCCCGTCATCCTGCTCACCCCGGGCTTCTGCCAGATCCCGTGGAAGAACTTCGCTTCGCTGCATGTCTCGGACGACGTGAGCGTCCTCTCGGTGTTCGCAAACGGCCGCCTCGCGCAGCAGCGCACCATCAACTTCGGCCGCTCGCTCTTTCTTTCCAAGGTGATGGAGCAGCTCTCGGCGCAGGCCGGAGGGCGGGACCTCGCCACGGAAAGCGGGAAGGCGAAGCTACTTCATGCCGCGAGCGCCCTGATGGCGAACCCCTCGCCCACGGACGAAGAGCGCAGCCTGCTTACGGCGTCCTTGGGCGACGGCGTGCAGCGCATGGTGAGCTACCTCGCGCGCACGGTGAACTACTACCAGCGCGTGGAAAAGGGCCAGCCCTTGGAAGGGCTTTTTGTGACCGCGAGCCACGGCGTGGAGCATGCGCTGCACGCGGAAGTGGAGCGGCAGCTGGGGCTCGCAAGCCTCCCCTTCTCGCTCACGGCGCCGCGCTCTCCGGCCGCCGACGCGAGCATTCAGGAGATCGTCAACCGCTTCAAGACGGCGACGCTCACGGACGCGATCGGCGTGGGCTTTTCCAACGACGAGCGCATTCCGAACCTCTTGGAAACCCCGGACATCCGCCGCACCAACCGGCGCTTTGCGCTGGTGCGACGGGGCTTGGCGGCCGCGGTGGGCATCGCCTCCGTCGTTCTCATCGCCGCCGGCCTTTACGGCGCCTGGGGCTGGATGTCGGCGCACCAGGAAGCGGCCCTGAAAGAAAAACAGCTCGCTGCGCTCACGAAGCCCTTGACGCCCGCCATGCTCAAAAACGAGACCGCGAAGCTCGCGAACCTCGAAAAAGACGGCGCGGACCTTTTGAAAAAGCGCCGCTTTGCGGCCCTGATGGCCGAAATCGCCTCGATCAAGGGGGACGACATCTTCATCACCGGGATGACTCTCACGGACGCCGCCGCAGAGACGGCGCCCCGCGGGCGGAACAACCGCAGCAAGAGCCTTGAAACCGCGACGGGCCGGCGCGTCCTGACGATTTCCGCCGAGCTCTTTCAAACGCCGCAGGAGCGGGAGACCGCCTTGGCGCAGTTCTTGAACCGCCTTGAAACGAGCCTCAAGGACGCCGTCATCACCGTGCGCCGCGACGCGGCCGCCGGGGCCGGCTTCCCCGTCGTCATTCGCATGGAAGGGAGCTTCTGATGCAGGAAAAGATCAATCAGTTCTTCCGCACGATTCCCGTGGCGAAGGCGGTGCTGCTCGCAATCCTCTTCGTGGTGTCCGCCGTCTTTGCGGCGGGGTGCTGGTGGATGAAAATTGCCGCGGAAAAAGACGCCGCCGTCGCGCAGGACAAGCTTTCGGCGCAGCAGACGCTCGCGGTGCCGTACGCGAGACTTCTGGAGCGCGAGCGCAGTCTGACGGAGCTCCTCGCAAAAACCCCGCCTCAGCCCTATCCGGAAAACATCGCGGGGCTGAATGCCGCGTTGCTCGCCGTAGCCAAAGACGCGGGGCTTCCTGGGGCGCGCTTTGTGCCCGACGCCGTGTCGGTCGTGGGCAGCACCAATCTTCGCTTTACCGTGACCGCCGACGGCACGGCGGAAAACTTCCGAAAGTTCCTTCTCGTGCTCTCGGATCAAAACTGGGTGACGGAAATGAACAGCGTGGAAGTGAAGGCCGGGGTGCCGATGCACACCCTCTCCGCTCGATTCAAGGCGACCTGCCGTGAGTTCCAGAAAGGGAAAGGAGGCGCGAAATGAGTCCTCGTGAACAAAAGCTGCTGGCGCTCATCCTGATCGTCTTGGCCTACGCCGCCTGCGACTACTTTTATCGCGCGGCCTCGGGCTTTGAAAAGGACGAAGGCCTCACCGCCCGCTCGACGGAAGCCGCTGCGGCGGTCTCTTCGATGACAGGACAGCTCTCCTCGCTGCCGCTCTCAGACGACGGCCGGCGCCTTCTGAAGATGGCGAATTCTCCGCTTTCGGACGATCCCTTCGAGGCGCCCACCGCCGGCATGCGGGCGACGGCCGCCGCCGACCTGCCGCAGATGACCTTGAGCGGCATCCTCTCCATGGGCAGCGTCAACATCGCGCTCATCGGGGGCGAGGAGTACGGCGTGGGCGACGTCATCCCCGACACCAACGAAACCGTGAAGGCCATCGGCCGCGAGACCGTGACGCTCGCGACCCCCGACGGCCTCACGCGCACCCTGAAGGTGGAGGATCTCGATCCCGACCTTTCGGATCTTTCCAAACTTACGAACGCACCGGCGCTGCCGGCATTGAAATAAAGGCTGGCTCCGACTATGAAAAAACTTTCTAACAAACCGGTTCTTCAGGCGACATTGGTCGCCGCCCTCACTGCGCTCGTTTTGACGGGCTGCGCCACGCGCAACGCCAAGGACATTCCCAACGCCTTCGCCGACCACTGGCAGAAGGAGGCGGTGGACCGCCAGGGGTATTCGCCCTCGGCGCAGGACCTGGCGCCTGAGCCCCGCGTGCTCCTCTCGCAGTCCGACGCCGCGCTGCAGGGAAAGGAAAAGCCGCTCCCCTCAAAGCGCGTGACGCTCAAATTGCAGAACGCCTCGGTGGAGACGGTGCTGCGCGCCATGGCAAACGCCGCGGGCATCAGCCTCATGATGGCCCCGGGGATCAAGGAAACGACGAGCATCAACGTGAAGAACGCGAAGTGGTCGGACGTGTTTTTGAGCATCTTGAACGCCAACGGCCTGGACTGGCACTGGCAGGGAAGCATCCTGCAGGTGGTGACGCTCGCAGAAAAGCAGCGCCTCACGGGCCTCATGACCTTGAACAACCAGTTGGCCGAAGCCTATCAGGCGGCCTCCCACACCGGCCCCTTGTCGGTGCAGGTCGTGAACGTCCGCTATTCGGACGCGAAGAGCCTCAAAGAAAGCCTTTCCAAATTCGTCACGCGCAACAAGGACGCCGTGATTGAAATCGACGAGCACAACAATGCGCTCATCCTTCAGGGCACGGCGATTGAACAAAAGCGCCTCCTCGCCTTGATCGACCACCTGGACCGTCCGCGTCCGCAGGTCCTCTTGAAGGCCTACATCGTCGAAACGACGAAGGAGAAGGCGCGCGAGCTCGGCATGCAGTGGGGCGGCAAGTTCTCGCGCGGCCGCCACGGCACGATCGGCGCCGGGGACCAGACGGCGACCACGGACGCCACCTCGCCCTCGAACTTCCGCCTGGACTACTCGTCGGTTGCGAACATCGGCGCGAACGGCGTCATCGGCTTCACGCATGAGGGGGCGCGCAATCTTCTGGAAGCGCAGCTCAGCATGATGGAAAGCGAAGGCGTCTTGAACATTCTGTCGTCTCCGTCCATCACGACCTTGGACAACAAGATGGCCTACACGGAAAACGGCGAAAAGGTGCCGTACGTGAGCAAGGACTCCGACGGCGACAACGACGTGAAGTTTGAAGACGCGGTGCTGCGCCTCGAAATGACCCCGAACGTCATCGACGCCGCGAACTTGAAGTTGAAGATCCTCATCAAGAAGGACGAAGTGGACACGTCCCGCAGCGTGGACGGCAACCCCTACATCATCAAGAAGCAGACGGAGACGACGCTCTTGGCGAAATCCGGGGAAACGATCGTCATCTCGGGCCTCACGAAGGAAAAGGGGTCGCTCACCGACGCGGGCGTTCCGGGCGTGCGGGACATCCCGGGCGGCAAGTATCTCTTTGGCGCCACGAACCGCTCCTCCTCCATGGAAGAAGTGCTGATCTTCATCACGCCGGAGATTCTGCCCACGCGCAACGCGAGCAACCGCGCCACGCGGCCGCTCTCGCCCTCGCCTGACGTGCTCGCGGAACCCCCGAGCAATCACCGCCACTACGATCCCAACCGCCAGCCTCAGCGCGTTGTGGCGCCCGCTGCGTCCGCCACTCCGGCTGCCCTTCCGGCACCGGCGGCTGCACCCGTGGCGGAGCCCGTCGTCCGCACCGCGCCCGCGGCAGCCCCGGCGGTGGTTGAAGAGCCCGCGGCGCCAGTGGAAGCCGCGCCCGTGCGCCGCTTCCGTCATCGCTCGCACTAAAGGGAGATCGTCATGCCGGACAAAGCCACCATTGCGCCGCGATTCAGCAAGTCGCCCCGTCTGGGCGAGCAGCTCGTTTTAAAGGGCGTCATTTCGC
>CAVJUB010000160.1:0-5053 GCA_963652545.1 Hallella faecis
AAAGAGTGCAGTTTGAGCGTTCTGAGTCCAACAGCCGATGTGCGGTGGTATCAGATTGAAAGAAGTATCTCCCGACACTCTGGATCTGGAGAAAACAGAAGTGAAGGTCAAACCATTGAGCGATGGCTCGCAACAAGCGTTGGAGAGACCAATCCAACATTCCTCAGACCTGCCAACATATTGGCAGTGGAGACACTTTCAGAAGTGCTCAGCGGAAACCTGATTTTGTCGGTGATCGACAGACAATGCAGGAGAGGCAATGCTTGTCTAAAGAAAAGGGTGCCAACATGTTGGCACCCCTTGAGCTAAAGAGCAGTGTTGAGACAACAACTGATCAGATCACGTAAACGGCAAAGACGATAAAGCAAAGTGCTGCAACTAGCGGAAGGAAAATCCAGCGAGAGACCGTCATCGGACTCACGTGGGCAATGCCGGAGCAAATCACCATGGCGCCGCAAACGGGAGAGAGCGATCGGCCAATGGCGCCAGAAAGAACAGTCATGACGCCCATGTTCATGATGTCCAAGCCAAACTGCGGCGCATGCGCCGTGACGGCATTATTGAAGGCAATGGCAGCCGCTTCACCAGAGCCAGACAAAACGGCAATGATGAGCGGTCCGAAAATGGAAGCCACTTTTGCGATGGACGGTGACGTGCTCATGCAGTCGATCAGCGACTGAATGATGCCGCAGGACTTCATGCCCGCTACAAAGATATTGGCGCCGATGATGATGCCGAAAATAGCGCCGAAGGAGCTGCCCATTCCCGTGAAGAACGACTTGGTCATCTCCTGAGGACTCGTGCGAGTGGCGACCATGGCGACAACAGCGCCGATGATCATGGCATGGGAGACCGGCATCTTGAGGCAGGGGACGACGCCAAGATTGCCCAATAGCAGCATGATGAGCGGCAGGAGCGGAAGGATGGCGAAGAAATAATTCGTCTTGAAGCCTTCAGGCAACGAGCTCTCGTCCGCGGAGTGGCTTTCTTCCATGCCAATGCCCTTTCGCTTCATGTAGAACGCGAGAAGGATCATCACAAGTGATGCGCAGACGACCGAGCCAACGATGGGAAATGCTGCCGCTGTCACAAAGTCCATGGACGGACGATCTGCCAGATTGCCGACGATGGTCGGATGGACATGACCAGGATTGAGGTCACCGCCCCAAAGCCCGAGCATGATCGTGGCGGCGGCAAGGGGCGTCGGCACCTTGGCAGCTATGAGTAGCGGAATGAGAATCGTGCCCACAGCCGCCGCTGTGCCAGCGGAGGAGGGGATGGCGGAATTGACCACCATGGCAGCCAGCGCCGCGCCGAGAATGAGGAACGGACCGGCACGCTTCAGGAGCGAAACAAAAACAGCAAGAAGATGGCGATGACAGCCTGTGAGATTCACGACCGACGCAAAGCCCATGCAGGCGACGATGGTCTCAAAGACATTGGACTGCTTCATGGAAGCAGAGAAAGCGTTCATGGCGGTCAGCGGATCGCCGGCGAGACAGGCAAGCGCCAAGCCGCCGGCGATCAGAACGAGACGTGTCTCGTACTTTTTCAAGAGGCCGTAGCACATGGCCAGAATGATGAGAGAGGCAAGGGCCATCGTCATGACGAAAAAATCTCCTGTGTTCTGATTTCTTTTCTTGAGCCGCCGATTTTCCGAGATGTCTCGGCGGTTGGATTGATTGGCCGCGAAGGAGGCGAAAGTCCTTTTGAAGCAGCTCTCAAAGTGCAGCCAAGTTCGGGCTATCTTGCCTGCCGAGGTATTGATCCAAACTTATAGCGAAAACGAAATCTCCCCCAAAAGGAGTAGGCCTTGGGCGCAAACCGTAGTTCAACTGGAGGAAGATTGGGGTGCCAACATGTTGGCACCTGGTGAATGCTGAAAACGGTGTTTGTGATGTGGCGGCTTGAGAGAACTCAACGGAAAAACCGTAGCGTTACGGCGAAAGTAAGGATTGAGACAACCCGATTGACATTTGTCAACCTGCCCGAAAATCAAAACAAGACAATGGTTTGAAGTCATTCCCGTAGTGTTACCATGATGGGTAACGTAACGATACGCGTTACGCCAGCAATAGATTTGCATTGCGTCGCCAGCTCGCTACAATGACCGCTCTCAGAAAAAGTGGACATGCACCATGGGAAAGCAACCCAACATCAGCATTGAATGGTTTCCGTATCCGGACGTACTGCCGGAGAAGGATGGCTTCTATCGTGTGGAGGGCCTCTTCGGCCTGTCGCCTCGCAAGAAGCTGATGGTGCTTACGAGCTGGTACACCGCTCGAAAGAAGGCTTTCGCCGTCTCGGCCGGCGAGCCTGACATTTACATCGCCCGCTGGTCTCGGATCGAGAGGCATCCGGCGCAGTCATAAAGGCGTCAGCACCAGAAAGGCAGCCCCCGCAGTTGCAAAACTGTTGGGGGTTTTGTTTTTTTTGAAAAAAAACAAGACGCCTCGAATTCGGGACCAAGGATCAATGCCCATGGTCTCTGGGATAGATCTCTCGCGACAAACTCGTTCTTTGGCGACAATGAACTAGTTGACGCAACCGAAATCAAGCGGTTTCAACGATTCAGAGTGGCGAAAAAAGAGAACAATGACACGCGTGCTTAAAATTTAGGCACGAAAGACAAATTTCGCTGTCTCAGTGGTTCCACGCTGTTCCACACGGCCTAGGGCTGACTTATCCGCAGAAATTGAGTAAAACTCAGGTTGACTTCAACCGGTGAACGCGACACAATCAAAAATTCCCCAGTCGATTTCTTCTCAGCACAACCATGCCGCCGTCTTTTCCCAAAATGCCGCTTGACGCTCCGTTGCCTTCGGGCGTGTGGAAGACCGAAGCCAGGACGAAGACAACTGCCGCCATCGCAACAGGCACTGTGCAAGCGGGTTTTCCAACGTTTGTGGAAGAAAGTCGGGAAGGCAAGGTGGACTTCAACGAGATGCTTGAAGCCGACATGCCATACACGTTCGTCGTACGGGCGCGCGGCCAGTCGATGATTGAAGCTGGCATTGATGACGGCGACCTGCTGGTCGTGGACCGCTCACGGGATCCGCGGGTGGGCGATATCGTCATCATGGCCGTAAACAATGACTTCACGGTGAAGCGCTACCTCAAGACGCGCGAAGGGACACCTTATCTTCATCCCGAAACAACGGCAGAAGGCTATCGAGACATCTATCCTGATGAATGCGACCTGTGGAGCTGCTTTGGCGTGGTGCGACACATCGTCAAGGCGCTTTGACTTTGCGAGGCGGCCTGCGGTTTGGTTGCAACCTTTCTACGACGGCCTCGTGATGTGCCAAACGCCTTTCCAGCAGACCCACGAAACGACGTTGAATTGACCCACGCCTTTGGCGTTGGTTGCGAGTGCGGTTTGGGCGGCAGACAACGGCCGCTCAGCCGGCGCGCAGCGTCACGATCGCCCGAAGGCCGCCTTCGTCGCGACGTTCAAACCGCAGCCGGCCGCCGCTCGCTTCCGCAAGCGACATCGAGATCGGCACGCCGAGCCCCAGGCCCGTGCCCGAAGAGGAGATGAAAGGCACGGTGATTTGCGCGGCTTCTTCGTCGGAAAGCACTCGGCCGGAATTCTCAATCACGACGTCAATGCGAGCGTCCCGTGCCGAAGCCGTCACGTGCACGAAAGGCGTGTCCGACTGCTTAGCAGCAGTGGCGGCGTTGCCCAGAAGGTTGTTGAAGAGAAGTTCGGTCTCAAGCTGGTCGCCGCAAACCATGAGCGTCGAGTTGATGTTGATTTCGATCGAAACGCCCTCGGCGGCGAGCCGGGAGAGGCTGTCCCGGGCGGTCTTCACGGTGTCAGCGAGCCACAGCCGCTCGTCGCGGTTGACGCGGCCCTTACTGTAGCTGCGCACTTTTTCGACGATGCGCTGGATGCGGGTGAGGCCGCGGTCCAGGCCGGAGAGACTCTTTTGCAGCTTTTCCGGCGAGAGCATGTGGTTTTCAACCAGAAGCTTCAGACCGTCGCAGAACGAGCGTGCGGCCCCGAGCGGCTGCGCAAGCTCGTGAGCGATCATGTTGGAGAGCTGGCTCACGAGGTTCGCCTTGCGGATGCGCTCCATGCGGTCGTTGAGCGCGGCGACGCGCTCGCGGGCGGCTTCCTTTTCCGCCACGGCCTTTCGCAACTCTGCTGTGCGCCGTCGCACCAGCAAGGAGACGACAAAGCTGTGGGCGATGAGCAGCAAGAGGCAGAAGAGGCCGGCAGCGACCCAGTGCTTGTGCGCTTCCATCCATCGCTTCACGCTCCATTCGCGCAGATAAGCGTAGTGCTCGAGCTTCAGGAGCTTGTAGACGCGGTCCACGGACTGAAAGTCGGTTGCGAGCCCCCAGCGCTCGCCGGCGGCGTCGGGCGGCATGTTGAGCAGCAATCGAGCGATTTCTCGGGCGGCGCCGGGCGCGGCGCCTTGAAGCACTGCCACCGTGATGTTGGGGTAGGTGTGGGTGGAGTGCAGGCACGGAAAGCCCGGGTCTTCACGCGGCGCAATGACGCGGAACTTGCTTCGAATGGCGCCGGGCTGGCTTTCCAGCCAGCAGGACTGCACGAAGGCGGCGTCGGCTTCGCCGGTGAGCACTTTGCCGGCGATGGCGTCGATGTCAGGCGACTGGGTGAATTCAACGGACGCAAAGAAATTGTCTGGGTCGTAGCCTTCGGCGGCGATTTCCGCGAGGCCGATGCGGTAGCCCATGAAGGCTGTGGGGTAGCTTGCAGAGAGTCTTGCGCCGTGCAGATCCTCCAGCGTGCGAATGGTCGGATGGCGGCTGGAGGTGATGAAAGTGATGGCGCTTGAATGATTAGGATCCGGGCGGTTGGGCGAAATCATCGTCGCGATGTCGCGAGCGCCGTAAGGAATCATGCGCCAGTAGAAGCCCGAGCTTGCGATGAAGGCGTCGATGCGCTTTTCGCGCACGGCTTTTTCCAGCTCCTGGCTTGTGAAGGTCTGAAACTCGATGGGAACGGGAGAGGCGGTTTTGAGACGCGCGATCGTGCGGGCAGTGAGAAACTCCACGCGCTGAATGTCGGACAGCTCGATGA
>CAVJUB010000161.1:0-5039 GCA_963652545.1 Hallella faecis
GCTTCGCTCAGCGTGCTGTCTTCCGAGCAGACGGTGTTGAAGCTGAGGTTGTTGAGGCCGGTGAAGAGGCTTTCCTTGCTCACGCGAAGGCAGCCCGTGAGAACCGCCTTCAGGAGGAAGTCATCGGCTGTCGGCGAGGGCTTCAGCGCTTCGGTCAGAAAAGTGCGCATCACGACCGCCATCTCATCGTAGTAGCCATGGGCGGCCGCCTTCGCGAGCGGCACGTCGTATTCGTCGATGAGAATGATCACCTTCCGGCCGTAATGCGCGCAGACCATGGCGGCGAGCTTCTTCAAAAAGAGAATGACCTGGTCTTTGTTGGCTGGATCACCCATGTAGCTCGATGTCATGTAGCTCGTGAGCAAAGCTTTGTCGCCCGGCGACACGCGCGGGCTGTCCAGCAGAAAGGCAAACCGCTTGGCGACATCCACCAGGTTCAATGCAAAAAGTTCGTAAGCGAGATCAAATGTGTCCGCTGCCGCGCCTTTCAAGGAAAGGCCGATGACGGGGTGCCGGCCCATCCAGGCGTCGCAGAAAGCCTGGTCTTCAAGAATCTTGAGCCCGGCAAAAAGCTGGGCATTGGCGTCGTTCTGTCCTGGATTGGCCGGATCAATCGTCAGAAACTGCTGCAGCGTGTCCATGAAAAGTGTCTTCCCGAAGCGCCTCGGACGCGTGATGAGCAACGCTTGGGCGGGCTGTGTCATGACCGCCTTGATGAAAGGCGTCTTGTCGACGTAGTAGTTGTCGCTCTTCACCAGATCGGCGAAGGACTGCTGACCCAAAGGAAGCGATTTCATGGATGAGACGAAAACAATTTGTTTCGGTAATTCTAATCAAATCAACAATTTCTTGCTTGAGTTCGAATGACTTCGAACTGAACGGCCGCATATGCCGCTGGGTTTCTCAGTTGCTACGTCCGCAGCCTTCGCTTCGAGCAGTTCCCTGCGTTCGGGAGCTCAGTCGCGGTCAGCCGTTCGACCGACAAGGCTGAGTCTCGGCGGGCGTCACGACGGGGCTTGCGGGGGCGCCCATGTTCTGATGTGCAAATTTGATGCTGTCAAAGGTAGAAATCTGACAATGCATAATGTAGAAAAATGACAAGCGCTGATGTAAGATTCTGACAGATAGTTTTTGAGGAGGCTTTGCCATGGCCCCATATCTGTCTCGCCAGATGGAAACGTATTTCAACGCCTGCAGCAAGGTCATGCGGGTAGTGAATGTCTGCGGTCCGAGACAATGCGGAAAGACAACGCTGCTTCGTCACATGCTGACTCCGCAGGATGTGATGATTTCATTGGATGACGCAGACACGCTTGATGCGGTGCGAGCTGATCCTCACGCGTTCTTGCGCGGTTGCTTGGAGAAGGCCGGCCGTCTGGCGATTGACGAGGCGCAGAAAGCGCCGGAACTTTTCGGCCAGATCAAGTTCATCGTAGACCGCCATCCGGAACCCGGTCGCATTCTCCTCTCGGGTTCCTCGAATTACCGCGCTCTTCCGACGGTCAACGAATCAATGGCAGGACGCCTGGGACAAGTCCGGCTGCGCACCTTGACTGCGGCAGAAATCGCCGGCGTGGACAAGAGTCGCTTCTTTGACGACGTGGCGGCCGGAAACTTGGGAAAGCTGGTTTACGACGCGGAAGAATGCAGCAAGGACATCGTTCTTTCCAAAGCACTGGCTGGCGGCTATCCGGAGATTTTCGCCGCCGATCCCCTCACAAGAAAACTGTGGTTTCGGGACTACCTGACGGCCTTGATTGATCGGGATCTTTTTCAAGTGGCTGACTTTCGGAAGAAAAGCGTGCTCAGCCAGATGCTGCATCGCCTGGCGGCGGTTTCGAGCAGAACGATCAACCTGTCGGAAATGAGCCGGGATCTGCAGGAAGATTCGCGCATGATAGGCAAGTGCCTGGAAGCGTTGAAAACGATGTACCTTGTGGATGAGGTGCCGGCATGGACAAGGAAGCCCTATGCTCGGATTGCCAAAGCCTCCAAATGGGAAGTCACGGATACGGGGCTCATGAGTGCTTTGCTGGGACACTACAGTCTGGAGGATCTCAAAGCCTGGGCGGCGCGTGACAACAAGGCGGGCTCGGACTTCATTGGAAACCTCATCGAAACGTGGGTTTACAACCAGCTGGCGCCCATCGCAGAGGCAAGCCTTGATTGGACGGTCTGCCATCTTCGCGTGGCTCAGCGACAGGAAATTGATTTTGTACTTGAAAATCCGCAGGGCCAGATGATTCTCATAGAAGTGAAGGCTGGAGAGTCGGTCAGCAGCCGTGATTTTCAGAGCCTGCGCTGGTTCAAGGAAAACAATGCGGAGTGCGTTGCGGGATCCATTATTTTGTACTGCGGACAATCGCTCCGAGAATACGGGGACGGTTGTTACGCGGTGCCGATGGCGGTGCTGTGGTCTTGAGGAGGCGGCAATTGCTGAAATTTGACAAGAGGAAATGTTGGAAAATGACAGCTAGTAGAGTCAAAAATTGACAGACGCTAATGTAGAATTTTGACGAAATTTGCCATTACGCTGAAAATCTCATTACAAATCAATTCAGTGCTCGATTTCCCTCGGCGGACATCGAGACTGGGGAAAGACAGATTTCTGAGTGGCTGAAGTGATAAACTGAGGCGAATAAACTTCTTCCTTTTCAGCAAGGATATGGAGATCAAGCTTCCGGTTGGATCAGTCTTTTGCTCAGCTTCGAGAGAAGGACTGCTGCTACGTTGACAAGACGCCGTTCATCAAGACGGTGATGCTGGGCGGTGCGGACGTCTTGTTGATGACGCGTCCGCGTCGTTTCGGCAAGTCGCTCTTCATGAACACGCTGAAGACGTTTCTGCGGCTGGACGTTTCGGATCCAAACAACTCGCCGGCGATTCGACCGCTTTTTTCCGGATTGAAAATTCTTGAAGACGAGCGTTTCTGCGAAGCGTTCATGGGCCGCTTTCCCGTAGTTTGTATTACGCTGAGCGATGTGGGCGGCAGCACGTTCGAAGCCGCGCATGACCGGCTGGCTTCGACGCTTCTTGACGTCGCGTCGGAATTTGCATTTCTCGCGGAGAGCGACGCTCTGCTGCCTTGGGAACGGCAGATGATGCAGCGGTACCTCACGCCCGCGCATCTCAAGGATCCGGCAAACATTGGAGACATCAAGGATTTTCTGAAAAACCTCGTGTCCTGGCTTTGCAGACACTTCGGCCGTCAAGTCGTGCTTCTTGTCGATGAATACGACGTGCCGCTTGCCAAGGCGGCGAAGAACGGGTATTTCAAGCCCATGCAGGAAATCATCCGGTCTTTTCTCGGTCAGGTGCTGAAGCCCGGAGATTTGTCGAATTCTGTGAAGCCGCGCCTTTTCAAGGCCGTGTTGACGGGATGCTTGAGCATCGGAAAAGAAAGCCTCTTTCCGGAGTTGAACAGTCCGGAAATCAATGCGGTTTGCTCGATGGACGCCAGCCTGGCGGAAGCGATGGGCTTCACCGCGCCGGAAGTCGAAGCGCTTCTGACGCACTGCGGCCTGCAATCCCGCTTTGACGATGTCAAGCAGTGGTACGACGGATATCGGTTTGCCGGTCGTGAAATTTACTGTCCATGGGACGTCGTCAATTTCTGTCAACAGGCTCGCAAAGCGGACGCTCCCGAAAAGTATGAGCCGGAAAACTTTTGGTCGTCAACGAGTGAGAATGCGGAGGTCTATGAGTTTCTCGGCTTCTTGTCGGGAGACGACGCGGATCGAATGCAGCGGCTGCTCGATGGCGAAATCGTCGAAATTCGGGTGAATGAGAAGCTGAGCTACGGCGATCTCGCCAACCATCGGCCGGACGACTTCTGGACCATTCTTCTGATGGCAGGCTACTTGACGGTGGAAGAAAAGTTGAATGGCGATTGCTGGCGAGTGCGCATCCCGAATCGGGAAATCCGAGAGACCTTTGAGCAGAAAGTGCTGCAGTATTTTTCGTCCGACGGCGAACGTTTCTCGGAACATGCCATTGCGTTTGTGAAAGCGGCGTATGCGGGTGATGCGGACGCGATGACGGACGCTCTTTCGAAAGCGCTCGATGGCTTTGTCTCCGTCCGTGACGCCGCCACCAAATCGCCGGCGGAGAATTATTACCACGGCTTCATGAACGCCTTGTTTTCCAATGTGCGGCCGCTGGTCAAAAACTATCGGACCAACGGCGAGGCGGGCGCGGGATTGGCTGACATCGCCTTCACATCGGGCCTGGGATCGAAGAGCCTGGGCGTGGTGATCGAAATCAAGCATCGCAAGAAGAGCGAAGAACTTTTCTCGGCGGCTGAAGCGGCTCTGCGTCAGATTGAGGAGAAGCATTGCGCCAAGTTCTTTGACCAGTTCCGCTGCGGCGGGCGGTTCGTCTACGGCATCGGCTTCAGCGGCAAGGACTGCGTGGTGCTTGGCGGCGCCAGGACTGACGCCGCCAAGGCGTCCGCCGGCGCTTGAGGTGGAATTCCTTGGCATGAACGGGCGGCGGCGCTGTCACAGGCCGCGCCAGCGCGGGACGGCGAGCCGCTGCGCGAGCGACTCCAGGCGCCGGCCGGCGGCGTCAAAGAGCGGATTCCACCATTCGCGCGCCGGAAGTCCCGCAGGCAGGAGCGCCCGCTCGGTCTGGCGGCGGAAGACGCCGGGTTCATGCGCTTCGAGCCAGCGCCAGTTTTCGACGAGGCCGTCGCGGCGCGAGAGAAAGAATTCGAAGTCGGGCAGGCGGTCAGACTTGGCGCTGTTTGCTCGAGGCAGCGCCGGGAGCAGGTTCCAGAGGTCGTTTGTGCGCGTGAGCGACCACGGCAGCAGATGATCCACCGCGAACGCGCGCCCCGCGAGCGGCTCGCCCGTCCAGACGCAGGCGAGGTCGGTCTTCAGCGCATAGCAGGCGCGGGCCGCGGCGGTGTCGCGCTCTGAGCCTTGGGTTGAAAGGAGCCGTGAAAGAACGTCGCCCAGCGGCGCGACGCCGTTGCTGAACTTTTGCACGAGCTCCGCCCACTGCAGCAGGATGGCGTCTGAGAACCACAGGCCGTTCTG
>CAVJUB010000162.1:0-4925 GCA_963652545.1 Hallella faecis
CTTCGCGGCGTCGCGAATCTGAAGCGCGTCGCCATCGTTTACAAAGGCCTGAAGATCGGCGCTGTGGATGTAGCGTGATGTTTTCTTGTTTTTCCCGCAATAGAATGGTTCTCTTTTCTAACGCGAATGTCACATTGAACCCGACTGGCTTTTGGTGTGCCGCACCGAGCGTGAAGCATTGGTGCTCGTGCTGACTCGCACGGGAACGCACAGCGATCTGAGCTTCTAGCTGACGCTTGGGTTCGATGCGGTTTCTGATCGGCGGGAGTGCGAGCTCAAACGAGCGCCAGAAACGCCGCCGTGCTCTGCGATGCGTTCGCCGGCTCCGCAAAGAACCGGTCGGCCTCCGCCTTCGTGAGCGCCGGCAGCCCCGCAATCGTCCGCCGCCGCGCTTCGTTCTTGCGCACGGCCTTCGCCACCTTCGTGAGAACCGCGAGGTTCAGCATCACCGCGGCGTTCCCCACAACCTCCGGGAAGAAGACTGTGAAGCTGTGGCTTTCCGTCGCTTGGACGACCGTCGCCGCCCGCTGGAGTCCCGGAAGCGTCGCGGGGAGCGACGTTGCGGCAAGCCGCTTTTCATTCGGGGTCGTGCACGTGAAGACCATCCCGCAAGCCAGGCCCGGCAGCGTCTTTTGCAGCGTTTTGGGCAATTTCGCGCCGGCGACGGCCGTCAAGACGCCGTGCTCTGTGTCGACGTGAAGAATTTCCGCCGGCGCGGTTTCCGCGAGCGCTTTTTCCACCGCCATGACAAGCGGCGCCGCAGCCGCCTCGTCCGCCGCCAGCCGCGCCACCCAGTCGCAGCCCGACTCAATCGCGGACTTGAAAAACGCCTTCTGCGCCGGTCCGCCTTCCGCCGCCACGACGGCGTTCCCGTAGGCATACCCAGCGGGGAGCGGCAAGGACGCTTCGTTTGAGGCGACGGCGAGGGTGAGCGGGGCCGCGTTAAAAACGAGCGGCCCCGGAGCGGCGACGGGCGGGCCCGATGGACGCGCGAGCGCCGCGAGCAGCGTCTTTTGCACGAGCTGGCTCGTCTCCCGCGGGTTCAGAACGGCGAGAAAGCGCCGGAAAGCTTCCGGCGACCAGCGTTCCGGCAGCGCCTCCGCCGTCTCGCCCGTCAGCGTCGCGAGAAAGTCGCGATGGGCGGCGTAAAAGCGGGCGGCGTCCTCTGTCGTGGCGCCGCCGGCGAGCAAAGCAAAGAAGACGGCCGAAAGGAGCGCCGTCACGGGGGCGGCTGAAGAGGGCGCTCCCGTTGGGGTGACGCTGTCCTGGGCACGGAAGGGATCGAGCCGAGCGGGAGCGGCCGGTGCAGGCGTCGCGTCCGGCAACAAGGCGGGCGCCGCCAGTCCTGCCGCCCGCGCGGGAGCAGAATCCGACACAGAGGGGGCAGAAGGCGCGAGGCGGTCTGCCAGGGCGGCGTGCGCCTTCACGAGCGAAAAGGCGGAGGCCGGCGTAAAGACGCCGTGCCGGATCATGCCGATCGGCGTGCGCTGTCCCGTCGCCGCGTCGTCCGCAAAGACGTAGCCCACGTCGGGATCCGCGGTGGGCTGCAGCTTCGCGCCGCGGGGAATGTCGGGAAAACGCTCGTAGTCAATCAGCATGGTCTCGTGGGTCAGTTTCTCAGGCTGTGAATCGGGGCGGGGATGCGGCCGCCGAGGGCCGCGAACGTTGAGGAGTCGCCGCCCGGAACGCGGATCACCGCCGCTTCGCCCAGGAGGCCCCCGAACACCGCCTTGTCGCCCACGGTCTTCCCTGGCACCGGAATGACGCGCACCGCGGTGGTCTTCCCGTTGATCATGCCGATGGCGCTTTCGTCCGCGATCATGGCGGCGATCGTCTCCGCCGGCGTGTCGCCCGGGAGCGCAATCATATCAAGCCCCACGGAGCAGACGCTCGTCATCGCCTCGAGCTTTTCCAAGGTGAGCGCCCCCGAGCGCGCCGCGGCTTCAATCGCGCTGTCTTCGCTCACGGGGATGAAGGCGCCCGACAGCCCGCCCACGTTCCCTGACGCAAAGACGCCGCCCTTTTTCACAGCGTCATTCAGCATGGCGAGAATCGCCGTCGTGCCCGGCGCGCCAATGGAGGAAAGGCCCAGCGTCTGGAAGATTTCGCCCACGCTGTCACCCACGGCCGGGGTGGGGGCGAGGGACAAGTCCGCGACGCCGAAGGGAATCCCCATTTCTTTGGCGACATTGCGGCCGATCAGCTCGCCCACGCGCGTCACCTTGTAGGCGGTGTGCTTGATGACGTCGGCGATTTCCGAGAGCGTCAATCGGCGCCCGCTTTCCGCGATGGCGCGCTGCAGCGCCTTGTTCACGACGCCCGGGCCCGAGACGCCCACGTCGATCACGACGTCAGGCTCGCCCACGCCCAGGTAGGCGCCCGCCATGAAGGGCACGTCCTGCGGGATGTTGCAGAAGATGACGAGCTTGGCGCACCCCAGGCCGTCGCGGTCGGCGGTGGCCTGGGCCACGTCCTTCACCCGCTGCCCCATGAGGGCGACGGCGTCCATGTTGATGCCCGCCTTGGTGGAGCCCACGTTGATCGAAGAGCAGATGCGGTCGGTTTCGGCCAAGGCCTGCGGCAGCGAATCAATGAGGTTGCGTTCGCCCGGCGTCATGCCTTTTTCCACCAGGGCGCCGAAGCCTCCGATGAAGTTGACGCCCACGTCCTTGGCGGCGTCATCGAGCACCTTGCAGGCGCGCACCATCTGGTCGCGGGAGAACCCCGCGCCCACCGTGCCGATGGGGGAGACGGCGATGCGCTTGTTCACGACCGGGATGCCGTAGCGGTCGCCCACGAGGTCGCAGGTTTCCACGAGGCGCTTCGCGTACTTGCGGATCTTGCTGCGCACCTTCACTTCGAAGACGTCGAAGTCGTGGCTGGCGCAGTCAAAAAGGTTGATGCCGAGCGTCACCGTGCGAACGTCGAGGTGTTCGCTGCGGAGCATGTTGATGGTGGACAGTACTTCACGTTCGGAAAGCATGACGTTTTCTCTCAGGAGGTTAGATGACTTCAACGCGGTGCACGGCTTCAAAGATGGCGCGGTGCTGCATCGTGAGGTGCAGGTCCATCGCCTTGGCGCGCTCCAGGAGCACGCGATGCAGGCACCGGGTGTCCAGGTCCTTCGGAATGCTCACTTCAAAGACCTGCATGGAGGAGGCGGCGTCCAGGGGGAAGGCCTGCAGCGCTTCGATGTTGATTCCTTGTTCGCCGAAGATGTGCGCGAAGGTGCCCACGATGTCGTTGCGGTCGGGGCCGTAGACGCTGATCACGAAGGGTTCGGCGGTTTCTGACATCGGGACGGCGGTCTCGGCGTCGCGCGTGATGAAGGAGAGCGAGAGCTTCTTGGCGGCCGCGGCCTTTTTGAGCGCTTCGGTGAGGCCGTCGTTGGTCATCCCTTCGGGACGCGTCACGAGGTAGATGCCGGCGAACTGGCTCGCGAGCGCCGCCTGCGTCATGCGGATGATGTTGCAGTCAAGGCGCGTCAGGACGCTTGAGACGCACGCCACGATGCCGGGCTGGTCCCGGCCGATGACGGCGACAAGGATGGGGGTGGTCGGCATGAAAAAACTCCTCGAATGAATGGGGGCGGCGCCTTTAAAGGGGCTGGAGCGCCGGGCGCCGGAGAATCCAATGATCATAGCCCCAAAGGCGGGCGGGCTTCCTCAGCGGTTTGTCGCAGGCGGGAGGATGGCGGCGGACGGAAAGGGCGGCGGTTCAGTGGGTAAGTGACGTCAGAAACCGCAATGATGACGAATCAAGTGAAGGCGATCAGTCGGCGGAGCATTGGGGAGAGTCGTTCTTTGGGATTAAGCAAAGCGGAGGATCGTTGATTAGTCATCGTTTCATTGTGTTTCTTTATGGGGCCTGACGCAGCGTTTGATTGAGTCATAATGAGGGAAACGTTTATAATCTATGCTATCATCGTCACAATGAACGAATTGCTTGAAGGGAGAAGCTTATGACACCGCCTCAACCATCCTTTTCGGATGCGTCGATTGCCCAGTCGAAAAAAGCCCAGGAACACGACCGTCTGGCGCGGGAATTGGTGACGCAGGCGCCGGTGCTGGCCAAAATCATCAAGGAAACCGTCGATGAGGCGGCCGACATGACGCTGGAGCAGGTCATTGAATGCGTGACGCACCAGGCGGCGCAGGTGGAGGTCAAGCCGGGGCAGGGCGCGAGAGCGCCTGCGATGCTCGAGAAGAACGAAACGGGCCATATTCGCGCGGACTTCGTCATCACGCTCAAGCTGGGCGAGGAGCTCTACGTTCGCGTCAATATCGAGGCGCAGAACAAGCCGCATCCCGGGTACCGCCTCGGCCGTCGAATGCAGGTCTACGGTTCGGAGCTCATCACCGAGCAGTTCGATCTGGGCTGGGTGAGCGGATCAAATTATGACGGACTGCGCAAGGTGTATTCGATCTGGCTGATTTCGAATGGTCCGCAGTGGGTGCAAGGCCGCGTTTTCAAGGAAAGCGAGCCGCCGCTGATGGAGATCGGCCTCGATGGGAAGGAATTCCTGCCGGAGGCGGCGGACGAGATGGCTGAAAAGCTGGGACTGCGGCAGGACAAGTTCGTGTGCATCGCCGCCTACCTGCCAAATTTCCAGAACAAGGTGGCGTGCGCTGACTGGGTGCGCATGCTGGGCACGGTGCTCAGCGTTCAAGCGACGGTTGAGGAGCGCGAGCAGGCGTTTCGGGATAATGGTATTGTTCTTTCGTTAGAACTCGAGGAAAAGGTGAAGAGTATGTGGTCGTTGTACGAAGGTGCGGTTCAAGTGGGACGGGATCAGATGGCGGCGCAAATTGCGGCACAAATGGCTGCCGCGCGGGCCGAGACTGCAGCCGCTCGGGCAGAGGCTGACACCGCTCGGGCAGAGGCTGACACCGCTCGGGCAGACGCTGATACCGCTCGGGCGGAGG
>CAVJUB010000163.1:0-4903 GCA_963652545.1 Hallella faecis
AACCACGGCACTTTCTTGTCATCCGAAAGCGCATTCAGCCACAGCGACACTTCCGCCAGCTCCACGGCGACCGGATTCAAGTCCACGCCGTAGATGTTGCGGTCCGCCAGGAACATGCGCACCTTCTGCAGCTCATGACGGTACTCCGCCTGCGACAGGGGCTTGGCGCCCGGCACCTTCGTCGCATGCTGCATGTAGAGCTCAGCGACCTGGTTGATGCCTTCGTTCAAGAACGCCGCCGACCCCATGGCCGGCTCGCAGATGCGCCACGTGAGGATCTTCTCCGCCTTCGCCTTGTCGTCGGGCAGGCCGTCGAGCTGCTGCTTCACGAGCACATCAAGCGCCTCCTCCACGAGGCACTTCGTCAAAACTTCCGGCGTGTAGTAGGAAGCCGAGTTCTCGCGCTCGCGTCCAGCCATGCGGTAGATGAAGCTTCCCTTCTCGTACTTCTTCGGGATCTTCTCGCCTGTCACCGGATCCGCCGCCCAAACCTTCTCATCGTCGCTGTAGCGCGGCAGCTCTTCAGCGCGCACAAAGTAGGCCGCCTCCAGCTCGTCATACTTCGCATCGGCCTTCTTCACTTCGTAGAGGTCCGTGCTTGCAAAAAAACCGCTGTAGGAAAGCAGGGCTTCGTACACGGCGCCCAGCTGGTTCAAGCCGAGGTGCGCATAGCTGATGCGGCCGCGACGGCGACGCCCCTTGGCGCCTTCCTTGGAAAGGCTCATGAGGCTGATCACCTTCTGGAGCACTTCATTCGGGAAGACGACGGGCTTCAAAAGCTTCATGCGCTCGTTGTCAAAGAGCGTGCTGCGCAGCGGCTCAATCTTGAAGGCGGAGCAATTCGCCTCCTGCGTTCCGGAGAAGAGATCCCCGGCGAGATCCTTGTCCGTGCCGTCGGAGAAGAAGCGAAAGAGGCGGTCAATTGACTCATGCAGGTAGTGTCCTTCGCGATCCTCCTTCGTCGTGAGCGGAATGAGCTCCAGATCACGCAGGCTCTCGAGCGAATACCCCAGACGATAGGTCTCGTCCTCTGCCGCAATCGGCACGTAGTTCAAGTCGGGACGCGACTCCACGAAGAAAAGGAAGAGGAGCCGGTACATGTAGCGCAGGCACTCATCCGAGAGCTCCTTCGCGTCAAGCCCCTTTCCCCCCGAAAAGAACGCCACCTTGCGCTCGCGGGCGATGGCGCGCAGCTGACGCGCAGCCTCATTGCCCAGCAGCTCAATCGATTCGCGCAGCGCGTACTTCAGGTCCTGCGACACACCGTAAGCGTGCTTGTGAGATTCTTCGTCCAGGTTTTCCAGACGACATCCCACGCCGTCCTCCACGGTGAAGGCGTCCTGCGACAGAAGCACTGTCGCCGCCTGCAGGACCTTCTCTTCCCGACGCTCAAAGAGCGTTTCCCAGTCAAAGCGCAACAGGCGCCGCTGAGCGTACTTGTTGCGATCAACAAGCAGCCATTCCCGAACGCCTGCCAGAATCACCCAGCGAGGCGGCGAAGGCTCTTCAAAGACCGCTTCCAGCAGCACCTGCCACTTGCGGCGCGCGAGCTTTTCCGCCGCGTCCGGCAAAGGCGCCGACCACCGGCGCTGCGCGGGATGCACCGTGAGCTCCAGCGTATCAGTTTCGTCATCTGCCTCGCCATCCTCCGTGCCGCCGATGGACGTCACAGCAAAGACCTGCAGATACGGCGTGCCGCGCAACGAGAGCTTTTCACCCAGCAAGGGAAGCGGCACATCCTTCTTCACAAAGCAAGGCTCCGCATTGCCGCGCGGCAGATCAAAAACGGCGAGCAGGCCTTCGATCAGCTCCCGTTCCGCCGCCAGACGCTTTTCAGGGTCTCGAGCATCCGGGAGCTCCGCCAGCTTTCGGCGGTATTCCAGCGCCTTGCCGGACAGCACCTTCCAGGGCGCCCGCACCGTCGCTTCTTTTTTCTCCGCCGCCTCGGCTTCCTTCTCGCTCCAGCGCTTCACCGCCGACTTCACGGCGTCCGACGTGGGAAACACTTCGTCCAGATAGTGCTGGCTGTAGAAATCCTGCTCGTTCGTAATGCCGATCAAGCTCATCGTCTGCTCCTCTTAGCAAGCGGCAGGGCAGAAAACCGCCACCAGCTGCAGATAGGGTTCATCTTCAAGCTTCGCCGTGTCATTGATGTAGCTCTCAGCACTAGCAAAGTGCCGATCAATCGCGAGCTTGCGATCATTCTTGGCCTTCCGTCGCCGACTGTCCTTGTCATCGCCGAAGTCAAGCTCCAGCTGCGCCATGTGCCGCGCCTGCAATGCCTTCAGTTCCTCCAGCCGCTTCTCCTGCTGAGCAAGCGCCGTGCCTTCAAACTCGGTCTTCACTCGCGCCAGTTCGGCGCCCGCGAGCTTGACTGCCTTCGCGACAAGACCGCCAAAGGCCGTCGCCTCTACGGCAACTCCCGTGTTCGTGAGCCGGCCGTTGAGCTTGAGCATCCCCACCAGATCTTCCAACGAATGCACCGAGAGCTCGCCCGCCTTCTCGCGCACCGCCACCCAGCGATGCACCGGAATGTAGCCGCGGCGGTTGGGGTAACCGCCCTGCAGCAACACCCAGCGTTCGTTCGACAACGTCGTCAAGGGAACGACTGGCGCGCTGTGGCGTCCGAAGACATTCTGCAGCCGGTCTTCCAGCCATTTCATCACGGGATGCAATGCGCCAAAGAGCTGCTTGGCAGGCCACTCCTCCCCGCTCACTGTCGTGTAGCGCATCTCATCCTGAATGACCTTTGCGTCATCCGTGAGGTCAAAGAGCCCCGACTCCGGCAGAACCTCCGCCGGCAAGTACTTCAAGCGCGCCACCAAATCCGCCGGGGGCTTCAAGAGGAAGCGATGCACCGATTCCCTTCGATACGTCTCCGCCGGCCAGCGCTCTTCCGCCGCAAGCCACGAAAGCGCGGCCTCGCCAAAGCTCATGGCGGAGTCGTAAAGCATGCCGCGCTCCGTCACCGCGTTGCGGTATTCATCCGGCGTCAGCACGGGCGAAATAAGCGACTTGGCGGTCCTCACCTCCTCCGCCTGCTCGGGCGAAAAGTTCGGCACCGCCTCACTGCCTGAGAAGTCGATGCCCAGCACCGAAGCGAGCACGTCCGTCGCGTCGTTTGCCTCCACCTCGAGGTGCCCTTCCATTTCCGCCGCCGTGCGGTCTTCCTGCTCCTTTTGCGAGAGGAAGAACTCGGCGGGATCCTCCAAGTTCGTCTGAGCCCGCTGGTCCTTCTCCTGCAGACGCTTCAGAACGCGCGCGTCGTTGCTCGCCGCTTCATCCGTCGCTTCCGTCTGCAAGTACAGGATCTCCGGCTGCCGCCGCTGTCCGTAGCGATCGATGCGGCCGTTTCGCTGCTGGAAGGTGAGCAGTGACCACGGAATGTCAAAGTGGATCATTCGGTGCGCGAAGTGATGCAGGTTCAAGCCTTCGCTCGCCACGTCTGAACAAAGCAGCAGCCGCACGGAGGCGCTGCCGTTGTTGAAGTCGTCCACCCGCTTTTCAATCTCCTGGTCCTTCATGTCGCCGGAAAGCGTCAGGTACTCGTCCTTTTTGAGATTCAAGCGCTTGGGCAGCTCTTCTTCAAGGAATTTCAGCGTCTTCACGGATTCCGTAAAGACCACGAGGCGGTCATCCGTCTTTCGCTTCCAGCCAATGCTGCCTTCGCCCTCGCCCAGCAGCTTCACGAGCAGCGTGAGCTTGCTGAAGTCCGCCGGCTTCACGGCCTTCACCAAATCGAGCAGCGACTCGAGCTTGCCAATGTCTTCCTTTGCTTCCGCTGATCCCTTCGCCCGCAAGTTCGACAGACGATGCTCAATCACGGAAATGCAGGCCGCTGGACTGGAGAACATGGCCTTCGTGAGCGTCGTCGCAAAAAGTCGCGCCCCCGTAGCCTTCTTTTGATCCAGCGTTTTGAACTGCAGCGTCGAAAGCCGGCTGTACACCGCGTTTTCCGCGGGCGTGGCGGCAACGAGCTCCGTGCGGATCTTTCGATCCGGAAACTCCGCCTGAACCTGGCTGCGGATGTCGCTCTTGAAGCGTCGAATGACGAGCCCCTTCTCGGCAAAGTCCTCCGGCGTGTAGTGTGAAGGATTGGCGATCGCTGTCGGATCGAGAATGTTCAGCAAGCTCGCAAAGCTCTCGGACCGGCCGTCATGCGGCGTGGCCGAGAGAAGAATCATCGTGTCGGAGCGATCTGAAAGCAATTTCGCCAGGGAAGCTCGCTGGCTTCCGGATCCGCGGTCCGCGACGTTGTGCGCTTCATCGATCACGATGATGTTCCAGCTGGCGCTCTCCAGATGCTGCCGATACTGCAGATCGTTCTTCAGCGTGTCGATCGAAATAATCGTGCGGTCGAAATAGTGGAAGGGATTGTGGTTCGAAGGAATGCGGTTGCGCACGCGCTGAATGCCCGCTGAATCAAGTCGCGTCAACGGAATCGAAAAGCGGTTCCAGAACTCCTTCTGAAACTGCGGCAACACGGCCTTCGTCGTCAGCACCAGGATGCGCTTGCCGCGGCCGCGCGCCATGAGTTCGCTCACAAGAATGCCCGCTTCCAGCGTTTTGCCAATGCCCACCGCATCCGCAATCAGAATGCGAGCCCGAGGCTGCGACAGCGCCTGCAGCGCTGGGTTGAACTGATACGGCATGGGATCCATCGCCGCATGCTGTGCGACGCAGATCTTTCGATCGTCCGTCAACGGCGCCGTGCGAATGAGCGCCTCCAAGTAGAGCTTCGTCTTCTCAAACCCTGCAGAGGTGTCCGTCACCAGAGCCGCCTCCTCGGGCCGCAGCACCTTGATTTCTCCCTCATAGACGGTGAGGAACACCGCCTGACGCCCGCGCACCAGCTGCGACAAGCCAGTGCACTTCAAACGCCATCCGCCTTCTCTTACGGGAT
>CAVJUB010000164.1:0-4826 GCA_963652545.1 Hallella faecis
GATGATGGTGGAACGAGATGGTCATTCCGCTCTTGAGCCCAGAGCGTTCGATGGCTTCCCGTACGGAGTGGGTGATTTTTTGTTGGCAGAGGTTGGCCACATGATGACGCGGCAAGGTGGCGGCGAAAGCGTAGTCACTTGCGAGCCGAGCATCGGGCGTTGTGTAGGGGGAAACGACGCCGAGTCCCGCCACTTCGTCAGGCACGAGGCGCCCGAGCGAGTTTTTTACGAGATTCATTTAAAAATCCTCCAAAACGATGCCGGCAGCGCGGGCTCGCTGCAGGACGGACAACGATTGTTCAACGACGGGGGCGTCTACCATGGCGCCGTTTACCTTGCAGACGCCGCTTCCAGCAGCCTGTGCTTCCTTCCAGGAGCGTGCAACAGCCACCGCTTTTTTGAGCGCCTTTTCGGTGGGGCAGTACGCCGCGTTGATAAGACGGCACTGCAACGGATGGATGGCGGCTTTGCCAGAAAAGCCGATTTGCACGTCAAAGGCCGCTTCTCGGGCGAGTCCTTCGTCGTCATTGAGGTTGGTGAACGGCGTGTCAAAGGCCATGACGCGTGCGGCGCGGGCGGCAAGCACAACGAGGCCACGGGCGGTGAGAAGCTCTTCGCCCGTGGGGGTGCGAAGAATCCCCATGTCAGCAGCAAGATCCTGACCGCCTAGACTGATCCCGGTGACTCGGGGGCAAGACTTGGCGATTTCGCGAGCGTCTAAAACGGCATTGGCTGTTTCGAGCATGGCGTGGATCTTCACAGTGCCAGGTTCAATGCCGTTTTCTTCTTCGATCTTTGTCATGACGGCATCCACTTCGCGAACGGCCTCCGCCGACTCCGCCTTCGGCAGACGGATAGCGTCGGGGCGGCCGGGGATGATGGCGGCGAGGTCCTTCTCCCAATACTCCGTGTCGGCGGCATTGATGCGCACGATTTTGTACACAGAGCCGAAATGGACGGTTTTCAAGGCTTCAGCGACAAGGTCGCGGGCGGAGTCTTTCTCCGCAAGGCTCACGGCATCTTCAAGGTCAAGAATCACGCCGTCGGCTCCCATCCAGGCGGCGTTCTGCAACATGGACGGGTTGGTGCCCGGCAGGTAAAGCTGGCTTCTGAGCAGCGGAAACTGAGGAAGTGTTTTCATGCTTTGTTTTCTCCGAAAAGCGGCATCAGCCGCTCCAAGAAAAGGGTGGCGATGAGAAGATCGGCCGATCCTCCGGGGGAGAGCCGACGGTGCAGCGTGCTTCTCATGAGCAATCGATAGAGTTCGGTGCCTGCGTCGGTAACAAGACCGGCGTGTTGCAGCACGAGATCCGAGGTTGTTTGCAGAAAGTGCAGGCCTTCTTCTCCGCCCCGTCCAGCGACGTTGGTGTCTTCAGTGCCGGACATTAGAAAGAGAAGGGTGTTGACGAGCACTTCCGCGCGGAGATTTGTCACCTGTTTTTCGTTCTGCAGGAACGAGAGGGCGCCTTTCACTGAAGGGAAGCCCGCATGGGCTTCACCGCGGGCGCCGAGCAAATGCAATCCGCGAGATTTGGCCTTCGTCAGCGTGTTGGGCTCCCGATGGAGCTCTTCGGCGGCGATAACGGCCGAAAGGTCAAACACAGAGGAAAAGGGCTGGCCTTGTGATAATGCGACGCCGGTGGCGGCACAAAGGATGCCCAGCAGGTAGATGAGGCCGCGGTAAGCGTTGGCACCGTTGGTGACCTTCATCATGGCGGCTTCTGCTTCGATGCCGGCAGGACGCAGCGCTTCAAGAAGCGCCGGTGTGGCGGCTGAAGCCATCAGTCCCATTTGCGCGCAGTGTTTCCACCAAGGGGAGAGTGCAGAGAGACTCTCAAGCATCAATGGAAAGTTGAGGTCGTCATGTGAGCCGTTCGTTATGGGGGTGACAAGCCCCGGCTTGTACAGAAGGCGAAGTTCTTCTTCTGCGGCAATCTGGGCCGAGCGGGCAATGGCGTCCGCAGGCGTTTCGGTTTTGGGGAAACGCACCGCTTCCAGTGTTGCGGCCACATGATCCACCGAATGACGACCGGCGCGAATGCATTCCCAGGCGGGAGCATCGCAAACGACGCAAGTTCGGGGAGGTTGCCCCAGGTCTGTGCGAGAGACAGCTCCCGCAGAGTTGTTCACGTCTAGATCCAGAAACCGACCGATCGGCGACGCCGCTTCCAGTGCGAGCGCCTTTTTCTTTGCTTCAATGACAGGCTCGTCGGAAAGAAAGAAGAGTGCGCGCCCGTCGGCGCCGTTTATTTCTCCGGCAGGTCGAAAGCCGACGGCTTCAATGCCTGCTGAGGCCTCGTCAAGAAAGTCTGGATAGGCGAGACGCAGTGCATGCGGCAGACGCAGAGTGGCGGCAAGCACAGTGCCATTTTCAGCCAACGAAATGCGGCGCGCAGCACGATCCTCTCGGGCGTTGAGGACTTCGGCCAGCGGCGGCAGCAGATCGGCGAAGGACATCAGAGAGCTCCGCTTCGCGTGAGCGCCGTCTTGAGGCGAGCTCGCAAAGTGCATTCACGGGCGCCCTTGTCGTTCACCGTAACGTCGGCGCCGGTGACGCCCGCTTCGGCGAGCGCTTCGCGGACTACAGCTTCAATTTGGCGGCCCCACTGTGCTTGAACAACGCTAGTGAGGCTGACTTCGATCGTGTCAGCTGGCGTAATGGTGATCATCACATCGCTCGACTCAAGAGAGCCAGCGACAGCAGGAGTTTTGGGATTCATGAGTTTTCCTTGAGTAGACGGGTACGTTCGAGTGCCCCCGCGAGAAGCGGGCCGCTTGTGTCAGGCAGAAAGGCGCGGGCTTCGGCAATCTTTCCTTTGGCGAGAAGTCGCCGTACAGCGGAGGCAGAGATGACGGCGCCGTTCGGAAGCGACAGTCTCGGAATGATCTGGCAATGGATGCCTGCAATAGGAAGCACGCGTTGCATCACTCGGTTGTACTCAGCGGTGGCGGGGGAGAAAGGCTCTTCACCCGCGAGACGGCAGGAGACGTTTAGCGCCTTGGCTTGCTCAATAAAGAGCGCGAGATCGAGTTCTGCATGAACACGCACGCGCGAGGCTTCCTTCGTGAAGTACGAGGGAAAGGTGGCCAGTGACACCATGTAGGGGCCGGAAGGGAGAACTGTGACCTGAGTGAGATCAGCCAGTGCTGCTCTTGCCATTGCCAGACGATCGTCAAAGCGGAAAGCTGAGACGTCTTCCGACACAATGAAGACCCAGACAAAGGGGTGATCCCTCAAGGCCGCTTCGACAAGATGCCGATGGCCGAGTGTGAAGGGATTGGCATTGAGAACGAGAGCGGCCGCCCCTTTAGGTTTGTCCGTAGCGAGAGCCTCAAGCTTCTTGAGATGCTGCGCAAAACCCGCTTTCCATTCGATGAGTATCGCTTCGGGTGCACGGGCCGCCGTGTGAAAGCCGATCGCTGCAAAGCGTGCTTCTTCGGAGGGTTTTGTGAAAGCCCGAATGTTGGTGACGCCTGCGGCGAACAAGTCCATGACGGCGCGTTGCGCTAGAGCCGTAGCAAGCCCTCGGCCTTCGGCTGAAGGAGCTACAGCAAAGCCGACGAGAGTTTCGCCTAGGGCGCCGAGGGTGGCAACGAGTTGCCCCTCCTCGAAGGCGCCCCAGGAGCGGTCAGCCGTCGGAACGGCAAGTCCTCTAGAGGCCAGAAGGTGGGCTCTGGCCTCTAGGTCGGTTGCCGAACAAAGCGCGCGCACCGTCATGATGGACTTACATCAGAACGAAGTAGTTCACGGTGAGCGCGGTGATGAGGCCGCCCAGCATCGGAATCCAATTGCGACGAACGATGGCAAAGGGCGACAGGCCCGCCGCGCCGGCAACAGCGATGATGACGCCGGAGACGGGGCTCATGGCGCGCAAGAAGCCGCTCGCAAACTGCATCGGGGTGACAAGGGCGGAAGTCGTGCCGCCCAGACCGGCGGAAACGTCAGGCGCCATGGCGGCAAAGCTCGTGTAGGCCGCAACACCCGAACCAGTGAGGAACGTGATGAAGCCAACGATTGCCGAAAGAACGGCGCTCATGCCGAACATGCCCATGCCCACGGTCTTTGAAGAGTCAACCAACATGTCAATAAGGCCGGAGAGCTTGAGGCCCTCAGCAAAGAACTGGGCGCAGATGATGAGGGCGACGATGCCCGTGAAGAGCTTGCCCATCGCCTGGAACATAGCAAGCGCATCCTTGAAGACCTTCTGCACGTCGCGGCAACGGATGAGTTCTACGATCACTACGGCAGCCCAGACAAGGAAGAGCGCAGAGATGGTGTTGAGCTTGATGGCCGAGTAGACGAGCTTGCTGAAGATGATCATCAGCACAAGGGGCATCAACGGGAAGAGCGCGTACCAACGCGGAGCCGTCGGGACTTCCTTTTCCTTCACGGCGATTGTTTCGCCGTAAACGTCGTCGTTCTTTGCGTCGTAGTACTTGTTCACGAAGTAGAGGAGCACGCACACGACGACCATCGAGGGGAGCGCCACGGGCAGCTGGCACTGCACGAAGTAGACGACGGGATCAAGTCCTGCCACTTTCGAAGCGAGGTTCGAAGTGCCGGACGACGGGCCCATGGGCATGCCGGCATTCATGCCGATAACGGCAGCGGCTGCGGCAGCCGAGACGCCGACCCCCTTCAGAATCGGGTAGAGCGCGACGAGGAGCAGCATGGCAAGGCCTGCTGCGCTCGGAACCACGAGAATCAGTGCTTGGCCGACAAGGTAGCCCAGAACAAGAACCAGATAGGGCGAATTGAGGCACCCCAGCGGTTTGGTAGCGATGTTGACGAGAGCCTTCGCGGCGCCGATTCGCTCCATATAGGC
>CAVJUB010000165.1:0-4795 GCA_963652545.1 Hallella faecis
GTGCCGGGACAGGTTTCATCAAAGTCTATGGGTGATGCGAGCCGATCGACGTCGGGGAGATCTCCGAGCGCGCCGAACTGCGCCTTCCATTCGCGGCGAACGCGCTCGCGTCCTGCCGCGCCTTCCTGAAAGCGCCGGATGGCCCAGACGGTCGCCCGGGCGCCCAGCACGCCCAGCCGGTGGTTGTGCGTGGGCAGCGCGGACAATTCAGCGAGCCGCAGGGCCGCTGCTTCGTCCTTCACCGCCCAGGCGCAGGCCGAAACCCGCATCGCCGAGCCGTTGCCGAGACTGCCGTAGGCGGGGGCGTCCGGCGTTTTCAGCCACCGCAGAAATCGGCCGCCGTAGCCGCCCTCGGGGTGCGCGGCCGCAAAGCGGCGCAGGCGGCCGGGAAGCGCCTCCGAGAAGGCGGCTTCATCGATCGCGCCGTCGGGCTGGCGGGCGGCGAGGAGGGCGTCCGCGACGGCGCAGGTGAGAATGGAGTCGTCGGTCGCAAAGGAGCCTTTCGGGAAGAACTTCAGGTTCTTCGCGAGGCCTTCGTAGTTGTGGAATTCGTACGTGCTTCCGAGCACGTCGCCGGCGATGGCGCCCATGAGCAGCATGGCGGCCTCCTTGGTTCGAGTGGGTGGCGCTCGTCATTATGCCTGCGGGCGACGGCCGCAGTTCGCGCGGCGCGAGACCGTCGGACGGCAGGTATACTCACCGGCGGTTTTTGGAATGGACAGCGCATGTGCGCGGGCGCCGGCGGACGTCGTCGTTAAAATGGAGTTCCTTCGGCTGGGACGGATCGAAAAAAATGGGTGAAAGGAAATGACCGCACGTGACATCAAAGGCAAGGTTTCGCGGAACAAGCTTCGTGTTCCGATTGGCAAAGCCGTATTTTCCTCCTTGCGAAGCGGTCCTTACGTCTACGTGGACAAAACCCGGTTCATTCCGGTGCTGGAGTCGCTCGACTCCACCTATCCCGTGGTGCTTCGCCCGCGTCGCTTCGGCAAGTCGCTTTTCATGTCGATGCTGGAATCGTACTACGACAGATCTCAGGCCGCCGATTTTGAAAGAAATTTCAAAGGAACTTACATCTACGATCATTGTACGGACGGGCAAGGCCAGTATTACATACTGCACTTTGACTTCTCCGGCATCGACATGACAGACCTGATTGATCATGTCACCGTCGAAGTGAAGAGCACGTTTGAAAATTTTCTCATTCGTTATGGCATTGACGGACGGGAGGAGTTTCTTCAGCGCTCGTACACGACGCCGGCGGACTGGATGACGGGGTTCTGCCAGCGTTTTGAGTCGGTGCTTGGCAACCGAGTCCTGCTGCTCGTGGATGAGTACGATCAGTTTGCCAACGAGGTGCTATCTTCTGATCCTGAGAAGTTTCGTGAAATCACTTCAGTCCAGGGATTCTTGAAGAATTTTTATACAGTTATTAAAAAATACGCTGATAAATTGTTTCCCCGCATTTATTTGACGGGCGTGACCTCCATCTCTCTGGATTCCATGACGTCGGGATTCAGCATTGCAACGAATTATTCAACGCATCCCTTGCTGGCGGAAGCCTTCGGCCTGACGGATGAGGAGCTGCGGCAGGTCATTCATGAAGCGATTGACTGCGAGGCGCTGGGCCGGTCGGAAGACGCGCTCTTCGGGCGAATGAAGGAGCTTTACAACGGCTATCGGTTTGATCCGAAAGCGAAGCAGTCGGTCTGCCACACCTCCATGTGCATGGCGTACCTGCGTCATGTCCGGGATCATGGCGAGGAGCCCGAAGGTTCGGATCTGCTGGATTCCTCAGTGGCGGTGGATCTGTCCAAGATTCACGGCATTCTTTCCCTGGGAAATCCGGCGTTCGTTCGCTCCGTGGTTGAACGTTGTCTCCGAGGCCAGACCGTGCCGTATGCGAGCTTGAGCAAAGTCATCAATCTCAATCAGCAAGGCGGGCTGGACAATCCAGGCGTGCTGACGACGCTGCTCTTTTTCGGCTACCTCACGTTTGCGCCGGGTCCCGACAAGGCGCTCGCTTGTCCGAACAAGACGATGCTGGAGCAGTTCTTTGGTTACTATTTCAAGTATCTCTCTGGGCTGGGCGAAAAGGTTGAGTTCGAAGCGGATTCGCTCAACGAGGCGGGCCGGGCTTTGAGCGCCGGCGATTTGACGCCGTTTCTGCGACAGGTGGAAAAGACCTTGCAGCTTGACGTGGGGCTGCACAGCCGGCTGCAGCTCTCGGAAGCGCCGATACAGTTTTACCTGCTGGGCGCCGCGCGGACGCTTCACGGCTTCCGGGCGACGGCGGAGGAGGAAGCGCTGGGAGTCGGCTTCTCCGACGTCTTGATCCGTCCGACAAGCGATTCAGGTCATCAGCATTCGTACCTTGTCGAGATCAAATATCTCACGCAGGCGAACGGAACCGAAGCTGCGGTTCAAAAGAAGCTCGACGAGGCTTGCGTGCAGCTCGCGGCGTATGCGGCGGCCGACAATGTCAAGCGGCTCCCGGGACTGAAGAAAGCCGCCGTGGTGTTTGTCGGCCCAGTCATCAAAGGCCTTCGGTTCTGCTGACCGGCTGGCGGGCTCCGCGGATTCCGAGGAGGCGCCAGCCGTGAAGCTGCGCCCGTCGAGATTTGTTAAGAAAAAACGCCCCCATTGGCTTTAAGTCACGTTTTGCCCGTTTTGTTGAGCCTACTACTTTCGGATTAGTCCGAACTATGCCAAAATCCCAAAAAACACGGAGATACCCCCTTGGGGGTAATCACCGCCAGGCTTAAAAAACGCCGCCTCCCGGGCGAAGATCCGGCGGCGCGGCAAAACAAGAGGAAAGAGAAATGCATACGATCGTCAACACGTCGAAGGCCATGGCCGCCATCGGTCCCTACAACCAGGCCATCCGCGTCGGCAACATCATCTTCACGTCGGGCCAGCTCGGCATCGATCCGAAGACGGGCAAGCTCGTGGACGGCCTCGACGCCCAGATCCTGCAGACCTTCAGCAACCTGCAGGAAGTCCTGCGCGCTTCCGGCGCGAGCCTCAAGGACGTGGTGAAGTTCAACATCTATCTGAAGGACATGGCGGACTTCGACCACATGAACGACATGATGCGCAGCTATCTGCTCGGCACCCAGCATCCGGCGCGCACCTGCAACCAGCCCATCGCGATGCCCAAGGGCGCGCTCTTCCTGATGGACGCGGTGGCGATCGTCGAGGAATAATGATCCTACCTCGCAAGAGGTAATCCCCTCGGTTCGGGCCCGGCGGCTTTTCGAAGCTTCCGGGCCCGAATGGTTTTGGCGGGCGCAGAGCGTCGTCCGGCAATTTGCGGCAGCCTTGACGAACGCTCAATTACGTACGTAGTTCCCGCCGCTAAAGTAAAAGCCGTGAAGAAGGCTGGGGGAATGAAGCCCCCGAGCCGCAGGAAAACCGGCCGCCTGGCTTGTCGGACGGCCTCAATGGAGAGAACTCATGATGAAGACTGTGAAGCTCGCGGCTGCGGCCGCTGCGGTTTTGATGGCGGTCGCCGTGCACGCCGAAACGGTGGACGCGGTGGTGATCGGCTCGGGCGGCGCGGGCCTGTCCTCGGCCGTCACCCTGACCGACCTCGGCCGCAAGGTCGTGGTGCTCGAAAAGATGCCCTACATCGGCGGCAACACGAACCGCGCCGAAGGCGGCCTCAACGCGGCGGAAACCGAACAGCAGAAGAAGGCGGGCATTCCCGACACGATCGACCAGTTCTTCGTGGACACCATGAAGGGCGGCCACTACAAGAACGATCCCCAGCTCGTGCACACCATGACCGCGCACGCCAAGGACTCCGTGGCTTGGTTCGTGGGCTTGGGCGGCGACCTCTCCCTCGTGGGCCGCGCGGGCGGCGCGAAGTACAACCGCGCCCATCGTCCTCATGACGGCAGCGCGATCGGCCCCGAAGTGATGCGCACGCTTGCCAAGGCCGCTGACGAACGCCACATCGACATCCGCACGGAAAATGAAGCCGTTCGCATTCTTCGCGACAAGACGGGCGCGGTGTCCGGCGTGAAGGTGAAGGATGAAGACGGCAAGGTCACGACGATCTCGACGAAGGCCGTGGTGCTCGCCGCGGGCGGCTTCGGCGCCAACAACAAGATGGTGGCGAAGTTCCGTCCTGACCTCGCGGGCTACTCCACGACGAACCACCCGGGCGCCACGGGCGACGGCATCACCCTCGCTGAGCGCGCCGGCGCGTCGTTCGTTGACATGCGCGAAATTCAGGCGCATCCCACGGCGACGCCCTCCGGCATCCTCATTTCTGAATCCGTCCGCGGCGACGGCGCGGTGCTCATCAACAAGGACGGCAAGCGCTTCACGAACGAACTGCTCACCCGCGACGTGGTGAGCAAGGCCGAGCTCGCCCAGCCCGGCAAGTTCGCCTGGATCGTCTGGGACGCGAAGGTGGCTGAAGGCGCGAAGCTCGTGCGCGGCTACATCCAGCAGAAGCTCACGGTTCAGGGCAACACGCTCGATGAGCTCGCCGCCGCGATGGGCGTGCCCGCCGACGCCTTCAAGGCGACGATGACGCAGTACGCCGCTGACCAGAAGGCGGGCAAGGACACCGCGTTTGCGCGTCCGAACATGCCCCAGGCGCTCGAAACCGCGCCCTTCTACGCCGTCAAGGTGCAGCCCTCCGTCCACCACACGATGGGCGGCGTGAAGATCGACACCAAGGCGGAAGTGATCGGCAAGAACGGCAAGGTCATCCCCGGCCTCTTCGCCGCGGGTGAAGTCACGGGCGGCGTGCACGGCGGCAACCGTCTGGGCGGCAACGCGC
>CAVJUB010000166.1:0-4780 GCA_963652545.1 Hallella faecis
CGCCTCCCTCGCCTGGAACCACGAATTCCTGTCGCGATTCGGACGCTATCACGCCGCGTTCCGCGGCGCCGAAAACGCCGGCTTCACCACGAACGTAGAACCGCTCACCCGCGAAAGCGTGGAAGCCATGGCGTCGATGAAGCTCGAAAAAGACCATTTTGCCTTCGGCGCACTGCTGGGCGGCGAGATCTTCTCCGACACCGGCGCTGAAGGATTTCTGCAGCTGCAGCTGAGCTGGAAGTTTTGAACCCGTTAGCAACGCAGCATTGGAGCTATCTGACGCCAGCCGCGAAAGATCACAGATTATATTGTGAACTTCACGGCATAGTTATAAAAGAGCAACATCAGAAAGAGCACGAAAGTTTTCTTCGTTCTTTTGCCAAACCTGTTGTTTTTTATCCACTTGTCGGCATTTGCATTTCAACGTTGCCGCTGAAATAAATCTTTTTAATTTCAGTTAGTTTTTCGTCAGCGCTCTGAAATCATGTGTCTACGGATCTTCTTTTCCAAGCGGTAAAAAATAGCCACCAGCCATAGTTACGGTGTAGCTTTAAAAAGCTTCCCGAGCTTGTTTCTTTTTCAAAGAAGAAAGTTTGAGAGCGATTGGCGTAGCCTCTGCCACAAATTATAAAGAATGAAGCAATATATTGTATTTTGGGAGAATCAAAATGAGAAAAACGCTGATTGCCGCCAGTATTGCCGTCGCCTGCGCTAGCTCGGCTGGTGCCGCCAACGTAAACGTCTACGGCATCGTAGACACGGGCCTGGCTTATACCCATACGGAATACAGCGGCCTTGCCACAAGCCACAAGGACAATTCAAAGTTCAGCATGGAATCCGGCATCAACGCCGCCAGCCGTTTCGGCCTCAAGGGCAGTGAAACGCTTGGTGACGGCTACGCCGTGGAGTTCCAGCTCGAAAATGGCTTTGAATCTGACACGGGCCGCTTCTCCACAAACGATACGCTCTTTGATCGCGAAGCCCGCCTTTCCTTTGTGACGCCCTACGGCACGCTTTCCTTCGGCCGCATGGGCTCGCTCACCTCGGGCGCTGGCACCTATGACATCTTCCAGTCAGTCGGCGACTCCATGGACGGCGGCTACCTCAACAGCATTGGCGCAGGCAACTGGTTCCACCGCGAACGCTGTGACAACATGCTGACGTACGCCACGCCTGATCTCAACGGCTTCAAGGGCTACGTGCAGTACTCCTTCAACGCCTACGGTCAGGAAGCTGTCGGCTCCCGTGACAATGACCGCTATGTTGCCGTCGGCGCCACCTATTCTGTCGGCAACTTGAACTTAGTTCTGGTTTACGACTCACTGCTGTACAGGCACTATGACGACGGCATTCGGTTGGTGCAGTCTATTTTTCAGGACGGGCATGCGGTCTCGTTCGGCGCAAACTACGACTTCGGCCTGGCGAAAGTATTTTTCGGAGCACAGTACGGCAAAAACCAAGACATATTCGTAGGCGGTGTTGGCGACAAACTGTTCAACGTGCCAGATCCATGGTCGGTTTTTGACGGCTACAACCTTCATCTTGGTGCAACAGTTCCCGTTCTTGGTGGGGAACTCCAGGTATCCGCCTCCTACGGCGACTACGAATACAGTCTGGACGACCATTACACGGCAGAACGCTTCGGCGCCGCTGCCATGTACCTCTACCCGCTCTCCAAGCGCACGACGATCTACGCTGGCGCGGGCTACACCCAGCTCTCCAACAAGTTTGATGGCTATCCTGACATCGACGATCAGGCCGGTCGTGAGAAGAATATTGACGTTGCTTTCGGCATAACTCACAAGTTCTAATCTAGCGCAATCAACTCGTAATGGGTCAGGGATTTTCCCTGCAGTTGAAAATGCTCTGACTCCATCATCCATCAAGTTTAGGGGAAATTATGAAAATTCTCGTACCTTACGACGGCAGCTCCTTCAGCAACCATTCGCTTGAATTCGTTGCTTCCCGCACCTCGCTTCTCGGACACAATCCTGAAATTCGACTGCTCGTTGTCCTGGAAAATCTGCCGGGCCGCGGCGCCGCACTGATTGCGCCCGACAGCATGAAAGCCTACATAGACGATCTCGCCCAACAGGTCCTTGAACCTGCACGCCAGATTCTCAAAAAGCACAACCTCAAGGTGGAAGAGCGCGTCCTTCAGGGCAAGCCCGCCGAAGTCATCGCCCAAGAAGCCGAAGACTTTGGCGCTGACCTCATCGTCATGGGCAGCCGCGGCCGCACCGCCTTCGCCGGCCTCTTCATGGGCTCAGTTACCACGGGCGTTCTCGCCCGCACAAAACTCCCTGTGCTGATGCTTCGCGGCGACAAAATCCCTGAAGCGGATTCTCTTAGAGTCGGCCTTTGCGTGGACGGTTCAGACTACGGCGAAGCGGCGGCGCAGTTTGCGGCCTCCCACAAAGAGCTTTTCGGCAACGCCGCTGAATACAGCCTTCTCTCTGTCATGCCGGTCTTTGAAAACGCCGGTCAGATGCCTCAGGGATTGGGAGTTCCGCTGACCACGGCGGACGACGTCAAAAAAGTGCGCCAGGAAGCGTTTGCCAAAAACACAGAGACCGTGAAGCCCATTCTGGAACAGGCGCAAATTCAGGCCAAGGACGTGCCTCTTGTCGGCAACGCTGGTGACGAAATTGCCGGCTATGCCAAGGATCATCTTGACCTCATCGTGATGGGCAGCCACGGCTACGGTCGCTTCAAGAGCGCCCTCATGGGCTCGACCGCCATGCGCATCGCCAGCCAGGGCGATGTGCCGATCCTCATCATCCGCAAATAAGGAAGAATGGCTGGGCTTGCGTCCAGTCGCTTCTTTCTTCTTGGCCGCCCGTCGCCGTCTTCGGTTGACGGGCGGTCGTGTTTGTTAGAAAACTCGGGCCCAGCGAGCGAGTTCTTTTTGCGAAAAATATCTCCCCATGCTTGACAAACTTTTTGGCTTCGACCCAGCCCAGCACTCCGTGCGCACGGAAGTGACCGCCGGCATCACCACCTTTCTTACGATGGCCTACATCCTCGCCGTCAATCCGGGGATCTTTTCAGCGCTGGCTGACAAAGGCATGCCAACCGGCGCCGTCTTCACCGCCACCGCACTCGCCGCCGTCGTCGGCACCCTGGTCATGGCGATCTACGCCAAGAAGCCTTTCGCACTCGCGCCGGGCATGGGCCTCAATGCCTTCTTCGTGTACACGGTCTGCCTCACGATGGGATATTCCTGGCAGTTTGCACTCACGGCCATCCTGCTCGAAGGCCTCCTTTTCATTGCACTCACGCTAGGCAATGTCCGCGAAATAATCGCCAACGCCATTCCGATGAGCCTCAAAAAGGCCATCGCCGCCGGGATCGGCCTCTTCATCGCCTTCATGGGATTGGAGAATGCCGGCATCGTCGTTCACAGCGACGCCACGCTCGTTACGCTCGGCAAGCTCTCGGAACCCGCAACGCTGCTCGCCATCGCGGGCTTTCTCCTGATGAGCGTCCTCTACATTCGACACGTTCGCGGCGCTCTTCTCTACGGCATTCTTGCGGTGACGCTCGCCGGCATTCCGCTCGGGATCACGCACTTTGACGGCATCGCCTCGCTGCCGCCTTCGATCGCTCCCATCGCGATGCAGTTCGAGTTCCATCACATCTTCACCTGGGACATGGCGATCATCGTCATGACCTTCCTCTTCATGGATCTCTTTGACACGATCGGCACCGTAGTCGGCGTCTCGATGAAAATCGGTCTGGTGGACGAACAAGGCAACATTCCCGGCTTGCGCCAGACGCTCATGAGCGACGCTGTCGCCACCGTGGCCGGCGCCTGCCTCGGCACGAACACCACAACCACCTTCGTTGAAAGCGCGGCGGGGATCTCCGAAGGCGGCCGCACGGGGCTCACCGCCTTTACGGTGGCGGCGTGCTTTGCGGTCGCCGTCTTCTTCGCGCCCGTCTTTCTCGCGGTGCCAACCGCTGCCACGGCGCCCGCGCTGGTGCTGGTCGGCCTCTTCATGATGAGCGCCTTCGCCGACGTGCAGTTCGGCCGCTTCACCGATTCAATTCCGGCCTTCGTGACGCTGCTTGCGATGCCCCTCACCTACTCCATCGCGAGCGGCATCCTGCTCGGCACGATCACCTACGTCGCCTTGAACGCCCTCACGGGCAGAGCGCGGGAAGTGAGTCCCGTAATGTGGGGGCTCGCGGTGATTTTCGTCGCCTACTACGCTTTCACCGCGTAACCATTTTGAAATCAGAAGATCGAACTTCACCTGCTGAAATTCGGTGCAGTCAAACAAGTATTGACCCAAAGTCTGCGAGTATCATCCTGAGAGGAGGATGACCATTTCCAATGGAAGCTGTTTCTCGCAAAAGAGCTTATAAGAAACTCCGCAAGCCGTCCGCCAATCACCTCAGCCGGGAGCAATCATGAGAGCCTGCCGCACAAAGACTGATGTCTTCTCTTCCCAATTCAAACGGTCTCTCTTCAGCCAGTCCATCACCTGGGCCCTGGCGGCGCTGGCCTTGACGAGCACGCCCGCTCTGGCGGAACGCTCCGCTCTCCCTGACGACGTCAATGACTTCACCATTTCTGCGGAAAACCGCGGTGACGGCTGGACATTCAGCCGATCGTTCTTGACAAATCTCACGATTAAAAACAAGGCGCCCCGCGCCGACTTCTGGGACTTGCAACCCGCAGAGGATGGTCCCGGGCTCTTGTTGATTGATCAGAATCTGACGCTTGCAGGCGGCTCACTGTCCGCGGGCAACGGAAGCTCTCTGGAGATAGGAG
>CAVJUB010000167.1:0-4779 GCA_963652545.1 Hallella faecis
GTCGACTTCCAACGCCGTCATGCTTCAGCGCAACCTCATCTACACGGCCATCACCCGCGCGAAGAAGCTCCTGCTTCTTGTCGGCACACCGAAGGCGCTCGCCATCGCCGTCAAACACAACCCGTCGGTCAACCGGCGATCCTTTCTGGCCGCGCGTCTGCGGGAGTCATTGCAATGAGAAAAGAAGAAGGCTTCACACTGCTTGAGATCATCACGGTGCTCATGCTTCTCGGCATTCTCGCGGGCGTGGCGACGCCCAAGTTCTTTGACATGCGGAGCATGGCGGAGAAGAAAGCTGTCTCCGCCGCTTTGTCTGAGGCGCAGGTACGCATCAACGCCACGTACAGCAAGGCTATTTATGCCGGCTTGACTTGTGCTGACGCCGTGAAGATGGTGAGCCGCGTGAGTTTCTTTGCGGACGAAAACGAGGCCAAAGGAGCAAGGATCGGCGGGTTCTACTTCACCCCCAAAGATGAAGAGATCACGCCGGACGGACTGGAAGTGTCAATTCAGGTACTTGACGCGGGGACGGTCTACTCGAACTTTGGAAAGCTCTACGTGCCGTCGTGCATTGAGCCGGAAGTGGACGACGAACCACTTCCCGCGCCGGATGGTGACGGTGGCAGTGGAAGTGATTCGAGCGGCGACACCGACAGCGGAAGCACAGGAACGGATGAAACCGACAGCTCCGGCGGTACGACCGACAGCAGTTCGGGCACGACGACGGACGGTGACGCCACCGGCGGCTCCTCAGGCAGTTCCGGCGGGCAATCGTCGGGAATGCCGGCCGACTTTCCGACAGCTTCTGCCTGGCCCGCGGCTTGCCAATACTGTGAGGCGGGTTTGGTGCTTTCAAGCAATGGCAATTATTACGCAGTCACCTCGTATGCCTCTTTTACCGATGATGAATTAAAAGGCGACATCGAATCCTCCACGAGTTTTATTTCCGGAGCAGTGGTTAAACTGAATTTCAGCGAATGGCCGACGAAGAAATACGATGACGCTTTTCTGACGGAAGTATGGAACCCGACTTTAAAACCCGGAAGTTTGGTAAAAAATGCCTCGACCGGCGAGTACGTCATCTGGACGGGGGCGGCGAACACTATTACCGCAGAATATCCGTGGGTGAATTCCGCCAATTGGCAAATACTCAAAAGTTCAAGCCAAAATTGAGTCGTAAAATATGCAACAGCAAGTTACATGGATTTTAAAAATTTGCTTTTAAATCATTGACGGCTTTTGCTAAAGTAACGACTGGCAATATTTCCCTTTGGCGGAAAATGAGCCCGTCTTTTAAAATCACAGTGTCAAATAAAAAATACTCAACTATGGAGTTAAAGGTACGTTATGAATGAAATTGTTGGACTGTCCTACGATACGACAAAGCATCTGATTGTCGATATTGAAACGCTGGGCATCAATCCCCCGGCGCCCATTCTCACCATCGGCATGGTTTTCCTCGACTTCGATCCTTATCGCGAAGGCGCAGAAGACGGTGAGCCGGACATCAAGACCTACTACCTCGGCGTGGACCAGAAGGAGTGCGTCGGCGAAGCCGATGAAGCCACCATGGCGTGGTGGGGCCAGCAAGACTGCGCCGTCCGCAAGGCCGCCTTCTGTCCGACGGTGACGCCCAATGTCTTTCAGGAGTTTGTCAACATCGTGAACCGCGAAGCGCCGGATTATCTTTGGGGCAATTCGCCAGATTTTGATTTTGGTCACCTCGGCGCCCAGATCAAAGCGAAGGGGCTCGAATTGCCGTGGCGCTTCTGGCAATTGCGTGATATTCGCACGGTCAAGGGTTTTGGCGCCTATACGGTAAAAGTCGAGGAGAACCCGGGCAATCTTCTGGGGTTCAAAGAACACCATGCCCTTTACGACGCGCTGAAGGAAGCTCATATTTTGAAGAGCTCCATTCAGAAGATCTCCCGGCTCATGATCAACGAAAAGTGAGGCGACGCCATGCGCATTCGTACGCAAATTGAAGGCGATACGTGGTTTACTACTGATACTGCCGAAGAAGGTGAAAAGGCGCGTCTCATTTATCACGTTCCGGTATCCATCAATGTGGTGGATATTCCGACGCATGAGCCGAAATTGGTGACTGTCAAAGTCATCGTGGCTTGGCCGGAAAATGCCGAAAACCAATGCACGATGACGGGCGAATTGGATTGGACCGCTTCGGCTGATGTGGCTGGCGTATTGAAAAGCCATCCCGTCCAGATTTTCATGGACGGCGTGGAAGTGCCGACGGTTTCGAGATTCGCGGCGACGTTTGCCGAAGAAGCGCTTCAGTTCTTTTTTAGCTAAAACAAAACCAAAGGAGAAATAAATGAAGCAGTTTTCCCGCGACGACTTCCGCAAAGCCCTGAAGGCCGGACACTATACGGTCACTGACGTGGACAACGGCCTCGCTGTCTACGTCACGGAAGACCACGCAGGGCACCACTGGGGCATGAAGCTCGTCTGCGACGAAGACAACCGCAGTCGCAGTGAAGTCGTGGACGAGGCGCTGGAATGCATGGCTCAGGACCAGCATCCGCGCCTTATGGCAAAGATTGGCGACCGCTACTTTTGGAAGTAAGAGGCAAGCTCTTGACGGACTCGAAGGACAAGATTCTCCAAATGCTCGTTGAACATCTGGCCGCTGACTGGGATTTCCAGATCAATGACGGCGAGAAGGCGACCGCGTTTGCGACGTTCAAGGAATGCCCCGGCATTCAGTGCGTGTTCATCCTCCACGACGAAGAAGTCTTTCGCCGGCAGATCGAGGAGGAGCAGGCTCGCTTCAACGACAAGAACCTTGTCCTCGACGCCTGTCGTCTCGCGAATGCCGAAGGACTGCCGCTCGAAGAAGCCCAGCGCCTGTTAGTCAAAGCGCGCCGGCAGGTGGTGAGCGCGCGGCTTTGAGGAGGTCAAATGATCAAAGTACAAGAGGCCAAAGGCCGCGTCATGTTGGAGTGCCAAGCGCGAGACGTGATCTCGTGCGAAGTGATGGACCCGACAAGAGCGCGTGAGCTGGCGCACGAGATCACCAAGCTCTGCGACAGGCTTCAAAACTGGACGTGGGAGCCGGGCGGCGGCCCGGTGGCTGAGCCCGTGATCCACATCGACGACCATTGGTACGACCCGAAGGATCCGAAGAACCTGCCGACAGCGATAACGGAGTGTTTGGTCACGACGGAAGGCTTTGACGGGCGGCATGTGAGCGTGGCGCTCTTCATTCCCGCCTACGGCGGCAAGCCTGAGCGCTGGACGCTTCCCGTGAGCTCGTTCAGTCCGGACGGTCAAACGTCACTTCAAAAAATCATTGCGTGGTGCCCGATGCCGCGCCCCGCCGGGAGGAAAGCCTGATGATCCAACCGGTTGTCCTTGAACGCATTTTCCACAACGGTGATGGACAGGTGCTGTCTCTGGGGACCGTTGTGGAGCTCGAAGGCTTTGATGGTTCGATGGACGACATCGAGGTGAAGGTGCGGTGTCCATCGGCGCAAGCCCTTGAGGCATTGATTTACTAATTTTATCGTTTTATTTTGTTTGCTATTATGACAAGAGCCGTCAAAGTAACAGCAAATACGCCAGTGTAAATCCAAAGAGACATAACTACTTCTCCCTCATATAAGACATAAGGCAGGCGCACACAATCAGCAACGAACCGATGACAATTCCTTCAGATTTCTTATCGAATAGTCCGATGGCGAACGCTGCGACAGAAAGGTTTACAAGCCACGACTTCACAACAGCTGTACATGGCCTGAAGAAATTAAGTATATCGAGTACAAATCTTGCAAAAACAGATATATCCATGTTCAACTCACATCGTTTTCCGATAGAGATGATAGCAAAAAGGACGCTGGCCGATTTCCTTGAAATCGCGCTGGAACAGCCGCCCTGCCAGCTGATGGGGGCCGGACAGGGCGAGCTCGTTGCTGACCAAGTGTCCTACCGCGTGTCGCCGAAGGAGCTCAACAAGACCGTGGAGATCTACCTGCATCAGTTCGAGCGCGACAAGGACCTCACTTTGCGGCTCAACGCAGAGCAGGCAAGGCTATTGGCGAAGAGTCTTCGCCGGATCACCGGACTCGCGATGCGGTATCCGAAATCGGTTGCCAAAAGGTAGGAGGGGGGCGGAGCATGGACCAGCGAGAAACTCAAGGCAGTGCGCCGTCCGAAGACAAGCGGCACGTTGCCAAGCGTGAGTGGGTGCTCTGGATGTGCCGAGTGCTCGGGCGCCACTTCTCAAAGAAAGGGTATGCGGTTTCTCGCGAGTGCTCCATTCCGACGCTCGTCACGCGCCCCGACGGCACGACGTATGACAAGGTGGGGAACCCCAAGCGGGCGGACTTCATGGCAATCGACAAGCACCTCAATGAAGTGGTGATGGTGGAAACGAAGTCTTGCCCCGCCGACTTCAACGCGGACGACAAGTGGCCCGAGTATCTGCGTTGTTGCACGAAGCTCTATTTCGCGGCGGACAAGAAGACGGCGGAGTACATCGTCGAGAAGTTGAAGAAGCACGAGCACGGCTACACCGTGGGCGTCATCGTCATCCCGGAAGACACCACGGCCACCATGGCCTACCAGCTCGATCCGAAGGTCATCAAGGCCGCCCGCAAGCGCAAGCTCGGGGTGCCGATAGCCGATCTCATCTGGCGCATGGCGGCGCGAAACAGCGGCTTCACGTGGACTGGGATTTATCAGTCGGGCAATGCGTTTGAGCACCACGAGACGCAGAACCTCGGCGTCAATTTGTAGTTAGGAAAAGACCATGGACAACAA
>CAVJUB010000168.1:0-4764 GCA_963652545.1 Hallella faecis
GGACGCCTACAACGCCTCGAAAGCCAAGGCGAAGTCCCTTCTCTCGGAATAACGGCGTTCTCTTGATCGCCTCGCATCCCCCGCCCCGCGCGGGGGATTTTCGTTTCGGCGCCCAGCAAAAACGGCGGAACCCAACTGGAGCGCCGCCGTTCTGATCCTTTCGCAGATCCGTCAGTTGGCTACTTGAAAATGAGATCTTCCTTCGAGCCGTCGCCGTCTTCCTTGTCCACCACCGTGATCACGTTCTTGAGTTCACCGAAGGCCGACACAGCGTGGCGAGTCGTCTGGCAGGCAATGTTGCAGAACGGGAATTCCTTGCCGGTGTCCACCTTGTCAACCGCAATGTTTTCCTTCGCCGCGACGTCCTTGGCGTACTCCTCGCAGATTTCAGAAACGCCGTAGGTCACCGGCGAATTGATTTCCTGCGGCGTCAAGCGACGCTCGCACTCATTCCACATGGTGAGACGCTGCTTCGTGACGTAGCTCACGCCATCCGTCTTGTAATCCGTCACCACGCCGTCACCGTTGAACTTGAAGAGAAGCGACTTGACGGTGTACTCGTAGGACTTGGCGCCGAATCCCAGCGTCATCGCTCCCTTGGCAAAGTTGCGGCCAAAAGCACCCGCCGTGTTGTGACCAACCAGCCCGTAGCCCAGCACCTTGCTGCCGTCGGCAGCTTCCGCCGACAGCGTCGGCGTGCCCAGGTAGGCGCGCACTTCCTTCATCGTCGTCTCGTTCACCTTGATGAAAGGCGAAACGACAGACGCATCGAACCCGTCGCTGTCCGTACGGACGGAGGCGCAGCCTGAAGCCAGCAGCACGGCGGCAGCGCAGGCGGCCAGAGTAACTTTCTTCAACATCGTGATTTTTCCTTGATTAGCTGTATTTATTCCAACGCCGCACGCCTTGAGCCAAGGCATGAAGCGTCGCAACTCGTTATGAGTTGATGCGCATTCTACGAAAAAAACAACGATGTCTCATAACTAGCCAATTGCCACGCGCCGCTGCATTCATCAGGACATTTCTTCCAACCGCACCCAGCAAAAACGGCGGCCACCCGCAACAGGCGCCGCCGCTTTTCGTCCAACTGACTGAGGGCTTACTTCGTGCCGAAGAGTCGGTCGCCCGCGTCCCCGAGGCCGGGAACGATGTAGGCGTTTTCGTTCAGCTTCTCATCGAGCGACGCGACGAAGATCTCCACTTCCGGATGATGCTCCTGCACGACCGCCACGCCTTCCGGCGCCGAAACAAGCGCGAGGAACTTGATGGATTCGCCGGGAACGCCGCGCTTTTTCAGCACGTCGATCGCATGCACGGCGGAGTAGCCGGTGGCGAGCATCGGATCGCAGACGATGAAGAGACGATCGGTGACGTCCGGCAGGCGCACGAGGTATTCCACCGGGCGCTTGTCTTCACCGCGGTACATGCCGATGTGGCCGACGCGAGCGGAGGGCATCAGCTCCAGAAGACCGTCGCTCATGCCGAGGCCGGCGCGAAGCACCGGCACGATGACCTGCTTCTTGCCCGCAAGCGTCGGGGCGTTCATCGAGCAGATCGGCGTCTCGATGTGACGATGCGACAGCGGCAGGTCGCGGGTCAATTCGTAGCCCATCAGCACCGTGATTTCACGAAGGAGCTGACGGAACACGTTGGTGCTCGTCTCCTTCTGGCGCATGATGGAGAGCTTGTGCTGCACGAGGGGATGATCAACGATGTGCAGACGAGGGAAGCGGGAATCAGTCTTCATGGGGTGAAACACCTAAAAAGCGACACAAACGGGGGTATGTTAGCGCGCCCGGCGCGATTTCTCGAACTTCTTCAGAACCCGTTTCAAATTTCCGCCTTTTTGGCGCAGGAGACGCCGCCCTTGCGCCCCTATAATGAACGGATGTGTCGTTTTTTCGGAGACTTCCGCCATGGCGATCCGCACCGTCATTCTTGTTCTGCTCACCCTCCTGTCCGCCATCTTCCTCGTCGTCAACTGGGCGGGCATCACGGCTTCGGTGCCGGTGAATCTCATCTACACCGACACGGAGGCGCCGCTGGGCCTCATTCTTCTGCTGGTGCTGGGCGCGCTCTGGATCGCGGGCATCATCTGGGCGCTGCTGCAGCAGGCGGCGACGCTTCTTGAAATCCGCAAAGCCTACAAGGACGCGGAATCGAGCCGCGGCCTCGCGGACCACGCCGAGAAGTCCCGCTTTGAAGCCGCGAAGAAGCTTGTTCACGACGAAATCGTCGCCGCGCAGGAAAAGTTCAACGAAACCAACACGGCGAACACCGCGAAGCAGAACGAGATGCAGGAAAAGCTCGCCCAGCGCCTCGCCTCGCTCGAAGAAGCCGTGAAGCTCATGGACACGAAGCTTGACGCCGTCCTGAAGGAAAACGGCCTGGAAGTCGTGGACGAACCTGAAGAAAAGAAGAAGGGATTCTTCAGCTTCCTCTCGCACAAGGAAAAGGAAGCGCAGCCGGCGCACCGCGTCGTGAAGACGATCCCCGCGGAAGAAGCGGCGGAGCCCGCCAAGCCTGAAGAAAAGCCCGCGCTGGAATCCGCCGAACCCGCCAAATCCTAAAACGCGACGCTTCCGCCCGAATCATGGCTGACAACACCTATCACTACCTTTCCGTGCTTCTCTCGCAGGGAAGCTTCTCGAAGGCAGCGAAGATGCTCGACATCTCGCAGCCGTCTCTGTCGCAGTTCGTGCTGCGTCTGGAGACTGAAGTCGGGCTGGAGCTCGTGGACCGCTCGGTGAAGCCGCTGCGCCTCACCGACGCGGGCGAATGCTTCATGGCGACGGAGCGCAAGATCGCGCAGCTGCGAGAACTGCGCACCAAGGAGCTCGCCGACATGGACCTCGGCGTCCGCGGACAGGTCCGCATCGGCTCCTCGCACTACCGCTCCTCGTACTTTCTGCCGGAAGTGCTGCCGCTTTTCCGCAAGGAGCACCCCGGCATCGACCTCACGCTCGTGGAAGCGACGACCGACACGCTCGAAGAGTACGCGGCCGACGGCACCACGGACTTCTCCATCGTCATTTCGCCCCTGATGCGCTCGGAACTCGCCTGCGAGCCCCTCTACGAAGAAAAGCTTCTCCTTGCCGCCTCCGCCTCCTCGGCCTTTGCGCGGAAAGTCCCTTCCGGCCCCCGTGAATTTGACGCCGTGGACTTTTCGCTTCTTGACAACGAGCCCTTCATCACCATCAAGCGCGGCCAGAAGTTTCACATTCTCTATCAGGACCTCTGCCGCCGCTGCTCGGTGACGCCGCGCGTCGTCCTCGAAAGCGAATCCCCGACCGCCGCCCTGATGCTCGCAAGCGCCGGCATGGGCGCGTGCTTTGTCACGGAAACCCTCGCCCGACGCTGCCCCACGCCGCAGCCCGTGCGCTTTTTTGAAATCCGTCCGCTCGTGCCGCCCCGGCAGGTCGTCGCCGCCTACCGCAAGAACGCCTACCTCTCGCGCTCGGCCCGCGCGTTGATCGACGTGATGGTCAACGTCGGCCGCCACGCCTTCCTGCACGGCTAGCAATTTTCGGTATTTTTACGGGTTAACCCCAGTCCGGCGATTTTCTCTTCCGCTATTTCCTCGGGTTAACCCTTAAATTCCCATCAAATACCCCCGCTTTCAGCCCCTGGGAACGCCGTTCATTTGACAAAAGTCAAAGCTTAAGGTGGCTTAAGGGAGCATCATTCCGCCATCGAAAAGAACGCTGCGGCGAATACCGCCCGCAGTCCCACCCCAAACCAAGGAACAATCGTCATGACGACTCCTGAACAGATCAAGTTTGCTCACACCCCCGCTGGCTGCGAAGTCATCGCCGGCGTGACCCTCAAGGATGCCAAGCGCGGCAGCAAGTGGCCGGCCATTCTCGACGTGGCCCAGTCCGTTACCGGCCTCATCCTCGGCCTCTTCCTCTTCTGCCACATGTGCTTCACGAGCTCCATCCAGCTCGGCAAGGACGTGTTCTGGAACCTGTGCCAGATCTCCGGCCTCGCTCCGATCTTCGGCCATGAACAGGCCTGGGCTCACTTCCTCTTCGTGGGCGTCATCACCCTCTGCGTGATCATTCACGCCCTCTGCGCTCTTCGCCGCTTCCCGACGTCCTATCGTCAGTTCCGCGACATCCGCGCTCACGTGAAGTTCGTGCATCACACGGATACGTCCCTGTGGTTCGTCCAGTTCATCACCGCCATCGTTCTCACCGGCCTCGTGTTCCCGCACGTGATGGGCATGCTCACCTCGCCGTCTGAAATCGAAGCGAACCTCTCCTCCGTGCACACCTATCACATGGGCCTTCTCTGGACGTTCATCTTCCTCGTGGCCACTGAACTGCACGGCATGATCGGCCTCTATCGCCTCGGCGTGAAGTGGGACGTCATCAAGGGCCGCTGCCACGGCTTCCGCTCCGTGATGGTCTTCGTGGCGATCCTCATGATCGTCTGCGGCTCCCTCACCGCCTTCACGTTCTACAGCAACGGCAAGACGCTCGTTGAGAACGGCCAGGCTGCTCAGCGCTACGTGCCGACCACCGTGTGGTCCATCAACAAGTAATCAGTCCTTCTGACTGACGCTTGAACAAAGCGCCGCCATCCTTCGGGATCGCGGCGCTTTTTCGTTGCCTGGGCGCCTCTGCTACAATCGCGCCCTCTTCTCTGGGGCATGGCTAGCGGAATAAAAAGCTTTCAAACTTGTCACGTTATTGGAAGATCATATAGTTTTATGATAAAGTCCGTCACATCTGATGGATGCTTTTGTAAAAAAGGCTGTCA
>CAVJUB010000169.1:0-4735 GCA_963652545.1 Hallella faecis
GCCGATCATCACGTACAACCCCATCACACCCCAAGCGCCCCAGAGCGATGACGACTCGTCCTCAATGAGCGCAATGGCGGGTACGCTCGCCATGGAGGCCATCGACAATCCCGATATGACCAATCCAAACACCGCGGCCAGCAGGACGTGCACGAAGACGTAAGACCAAAACTCTTCCCGCGTCGAGTATCCGCGGAAATCGAAATAGCGGCGATAGGCAAGCGCCCAATAGCTAAAAAGTTGCTTCATGTCGTTCTCCTTGCTTGCGACTGACAAGACGGCGCCGAATGCACCTCCCTTTGGCCTCGATTATTGATTTCAAGGCGCGGGGGTATTGCATTCTCTTGAGCGGAATTCGCGCAGGCACTGGCGGCTGAAATCGACCATTCCTCCCCTGCTCCACTATTGGGTTTGTCTCAAAAATATGCCTATTTCCGCATTGCAAGAGAAATCATTGACCTTAATTTCTGCTATCGGCTAATGAAATTTCCTGAATTAGCCCTTATACTTTTCCCGCTAAATGCGCTATATTCTCTCCTATCTATTTTTCCCATTTCAGGAGAATTCCCATGGAAAACGATTTCTTCGGTCGTCTTGAAGCGCTCAATGCCAAGAAGGCTGAACTCGACAAGGAATACGACGCCATCCGCAATGACGCGAAGAACGTCGCCGCCAACCTCGTTGAACAGTTCCACTTCACTGCCGCCGAAGTCGGCTGTGCCGCTGAAGGCGCGGAACCCACCAAAAAGACCCGCAAGCCCGTGGCTCCCAAGTACCGTAACCCCGCCGGCAACGAGACGTGGACCGGTCGCGGCGTGAAGCCCGTGTGGTTCAAGCAGGCGATTGAAGCCGGCATTCCCGCGGAAGACATGCTCATTGAAAAGCCGGCAACCGCGGCCTAATCGCTTTTTCAAAGCACAAAACCCCGTCCATTGTCTGGCGGGGTTTTCTTTTGGGCGAAAAAAGGACAAGCGTCCTTTGACGTACTCCCCAGCCTAAAGGCTGAGGATTCTGGGATCAAACGCCGGATGCCGACTTTCGTCGGTCTGACTCCGGCTCTCCTTGTCGGACGATCGCCCCGCCCGTTACTACTCTGTCAGCAAGGCGAAGCGCTTCCGCAAGAATATTGCGGGCCGCATTCACGTCACGGTCATGCACCGCACCGCAGTGCGGGCATGTCCACTGACGCACCTTCAGATCTTTCGTGCCTTCAAATTTGAAACCGCAGGCCGAGCAAAGCTGGCTTGAAGCGAACCATTGATCAACATGAACTACCTGAGTACCCACTTTCGATGCGACATAGCTGAGGATGGAAGAGAACTCGGAAAATCCGTAGTCACTCACCTTCCTTCCCCAAAGACGCTGCATTGCCTTAATGTTGAGCGTTTCAAGTCCGATGAACGCATAGTCCCCGACCAGCTTCCAGGCGGTTTCCCACTGCCAGGCCAGACGCTGATTGGCGATGCGTCGGTAAAGACGTGCCAAATCACGCTGTGCCCGTTGGTAGTTGGCAGAGCCTTTCTGCTTACGGGAAAGAATGCGGTGAAGGCGTTTCACGGCCCTTAGGTTCTGCTTGAAGAATTCAGGACTCTCAATGGTCGTTTCGTCAGATCCGGTGAGGTAGGTCTTCAAACCGAAGTCCTGGCCGACTGCATTACCCAGCCGTGGAAGAACTTGATTTGCTGCCTCATCTTCAACTGCGAAAAAGAGCCACAGATCGTTCACCGAATCACGCTTCACCGTGAGGGTCTTGATCTTGCCTTCGATCTCTCGGGACTTGAAATACTTGTATTTCTGTCCGCAGATGACAAGCTCATTGCCGTCAAGCAGTTTGTAACCAACCTGCTTAAGCGTAAAGGACTTGTATTTACGCACTTTTTTGAAGCCGGGAAGCCCGCATTTTTCTCCGTTCTTCTTGGCATCAAAAAATCGCTTGTAACTGCGGTACAGTCTTTCAACCACGTCCTGAAGCGCCTGCGAACCCATTTCACGCAAGTACCCATAGGGCACACGCTTCTTGAGTTTCGTCAGGTGCTTCTTGAGGGCGTTTTCAGACACCGATTTTCCGTAAAACCGGTAGAACCTCCTTGTGAAAGCCACGCAATGGTTCCACGCCAAAGCACCGGCATTGATCTGTCGGTGCAGTTTCTTATTGCGCTTCGCCGAAAGGAGCTTGTATTTGTAGGTTCTCATGATTTGGATGATACAACGATCATCCATAGTTTTGAACGCAACAGCCTTGACACCCTCCCCTCCTGAAGGAACGGGTTTTACGGCGCAGGTGATAAGGCTTCCTTTTGCAGAAACCTTGTTCCCATGCGGGAACAAAGTCCCCGCAGGGAAAACTCACCAGTTGATGTCCATGGCGGACGCCTCGTAGGTGAGCGTTGCTTCTTCAAGCGCCCGGGCAACACCTTCACTAGCCGTGAAGCCTGTTGGCAGGATGCCCTTAGTCCGACGCACCGACCAGCTTTCGCTGGAGAGAGTGCGGTAGGGATCAAGGTCCTTGTCCGTCAGGTTGTGCGCCTTCAGAAACTCAGGAAGATTCACCGAGCTTTTGGCCGCACGGCGGGTGAGCGCTACGCCGGCGAAGTTCGCCAAACGGTAGTTGCCCATCTGCCCCGCGAGCGTCTGCGTCAAAGCATCCTTGCGCTCCTGAAGCACCTTGAGCGTGGCTTTCGCCGACTCAATGTCTTCCAGAACACCAGAAAGCTCCTTCGCGGGCGCGACCCAAGCAGCAATCGCCTCCTCCGTCTGCGGAGCGTAGAAATCACGCTCTGGATCTTTGGCCGGCTCCTTGTCTTTGGAAACGTAGTCCCAAAACACAAGACCCTTCGCCTGAATCTGACGGATGAAATCGTCATCCCGGGGGATGTCGAACTCGATGAGGTGATCGCCGTCCAAGAAGACCAGCCACCCGTAGCAGGCATCCGACACCATGATCTGATGCTGGACCTGCACGTAGTAGAGCTGATACGCCGCTGACTGGCGTCCGTTTGCACGAACATCCTTCAGCGTCTCTTCTTGCGGACACTTGATTTCAACTGGCACACCGTCAAAGGTGAGCCCGTCGAAAGAAGCACGGAAGAGCGGATTGCCGTCCCACTCGCCGCAAGTTGGCATCACCACCGAGTGGTGAGTGACTTCAAACAAGCGACGAGCGACCGGCTCGTTCTCCACCCCAAACCTCACAGCCGGAATGACTGAGAGATCGGGAGGAGCCGCGCGATCCGTCTTCTCCATCCAAAGACGCCATGGCGTCTTGTCGGGATGGAGGTTCAGAATCACAGCGCTCTCCGTAGCGGTGATGCCTGACTTGCGCCAAGCCAGCCACTCGGGAGACCGCTGATCGAGCATGAGCTCTTTCATAAATACCCCTCCTTTGGCCGCGGTCCATGAAAACCGGCCAAACGAATTGACCGATTTTCACGGACACCCACTCTTAGAACGGAATGTCGCCTACGTCAGGAACGTAAGGTTCATCCGGTTCATCGACCACAGGCGCTGCCTTGCGGGGAGCGGGCTGGGGAGCGACAGCGGGTTTGACAACAGCCTTCGGAGCCGGAGCTTCAGGCGCTTTTGCAGGCGACTGGGGCTGAGGCTGGGGAGCCGGAACCGCGTCTGCCGGAAGTTTGCTCAGGACATAGTCCTTCGCATCATCCGTCAGATTGTGATCCGCCCACTGCTCGGCCTTCTTTCGACCTTCATCAGGGAAGCGCTGCATCATCTCAGTCAATTGCTGACTGATCACATCGAGGCGAGGCGTGTCCAAAGCAAGTTTGGGCACTTCCTTCACTTCGACGACGCGAGCCGGTTCAGCTTGAGGCTGAGGGGCTGGCGCAACAGCAGGAGCAACCGCCGGCATGACAGCAGACGGAGCTTCGGACATGGCCGAAACTTCGTCTTCGTCATAGATGCCGCCGACGCCGAACGCAATGCGAACCGCTTGAATGATCGCCTTGTGGCGAAGCATCCGATGCGGCCACTTGGTCCAGATGTCAGACGAGCCATAGCATTCCGCCATGTACTCCGAGACCACGATAGGCTTGCTCATTGACTTTCGATTGATCGTCACTGTGCAACTCTCGGGAAGCTCCCAAGAACCTATCTTGATCATCTTGTCCGAGAAGGCGACCGAAAGACCGTCGTAATCGGACTGACGATTGAGGATCGACAGCCAGCCGTCAATGCTGACAACCGGCACCACCGTACCCGACTTTGAACGAAACGCGAAGATCTGGCGAATGAACGGGTTGAGACCATAGGTCTCCGCCACGATCAGCAGACTCATCATTTCTTCCGGCGTCGGGGCTCTGTCGGGAGCGTTCTTTTCGCGGACGCGGAAAGCCACTTTCGACAGGGTTTCGTAAAACTTGGCGGGTTCGACACCATACTTCTGGGCCATGCGGGCCGTCACGCTTGTAGCAAGGTTTGCCATTTTGGATTTCTCCTAAAAAAATACAAACCCTGCGGAGACACTTTGTCCCCGTGGGGAAAAAGGTCCCCACAGGGAAATTCAATCAGCTTCTTGCAATCTCGTTAGACGAAATCTTCGGAAGCCGTCCAATCGTCGTCAGACGAGGCCGTCGAGGCGGGAGCGGCAGACGCAGCAGGCGCCGGCTTCTTGGCAGAGCCATCCGACTTGGCCGGAGAGGCCAGAATCTGGAAGTCATCCACCACAACCGAAGCGAGCTTTGCCTTCTTGCCGCCTTCAAGCACCACGTCTCGGTAAGAG
>CAVJUB010000170.1:0-4734 GCA_963652545.1 Hallella faecis
GAGCTGCAGGTGACGCCGTCCGCGGTTTCGCAGACGCTCTCAAAGCTAGAGCAAGATCTCGGCACCGAACTTTTCGTGCACGACGTCCGCCCCCTGCGCCTCACGCCTGCGGGACAGACGCTGCTCAAAGGGGCGCCGGCGCTGCTTGAGTCCGCTGACCTTCTGCGCCGCAGCATCACGGATCATTCGCTTGCGGACATCTCGCTCAAGCTCGGCATGAGCGAATCGGTGACGGCCACCATCTCGCCTTGGCTCATCAGCGCTCTGAAGCGCTGCGTGCGCGAGCTTGACTGCGTGAGCTACCTCACGAAGCCCCTTGTCGAACGCCTTAGAAACGACCAGATCAACGTAGCCGTCCTTCCCGAGGCGCTGCTCTCCGAAGACCGCTGGGAGCGCAACGCCCTCTACGAGGAGGACTACCTGCTCATCTACTCGAAGAGCGGCCCGGACTTTGCAACCGAAGGCTTTGCCGCCGCAGCGGCCGCTTCGCCCTACATCGGCTACAGCCGCAACGGCAGCTCGGACCAGGTGGAGATCAGCCGCATTCTTCGCTCGCTCGATGTCCGGCCCAATCAAACGGTGGACGTCGCCTCCAGCTACGCCCTCGTGGGACTGGTTTCCGAGCTGAAAGGGTGGGCGATCGTACCGCCCACCAACATCTGGTGCGGCCGTCAGTTTGCCAGCGACCTCGTCATTGCGCCGCTTCCCGACGGCAAGCGCATCGCCCGCACCATGTGGGCGATCTGCGACCGCAATCTCTACAGCGGCCGCACGACGCTCGTGGGTGAAATCGTGAAGCTCATCTTCTCGGACAAGATGGTGCCCGAGCTCAAAGCCATTCAGCCCATCCTCGCCGACCACGTGCGGCTGCTGTGACGCCGGCCGCGCCGCCGCAGTTTTTCTCACCGTCAGCGTAAGTTTTCGTTACGCTGAGGCGCCACCAAAAACCGTCAGACGAAAATGTCGGCGGCGGTTCGAAAAGGCGGGGAAACCTTTTCGAACCGCCGCCCATCTTTATCGGTATCCATGCCGGTCCGGCGAGCGCTCCTTCAAGCGCACTGCCGGCCCTTTCCGCCTTCCGAGTCCTTGCGGCCGGAAGGCTTCTTTTCGTTGCTCGTCCCTTCCTCTTTTTCAAAAAAGCCCGAGGCCCGGCGGCGTCAAAAGACGCGTCGCCGGGCCTCGGGGCTTTCAGTAGGTTGAGCGAATTCAGTGCATCATCAGCCGATCACCCAGTGAGCCACCATGAGGCCGAAGGGCACGGCCGCCGCGAGGCTCAAGCACCCCGGCAGGAAGAACGGATGGTTCACCACAAAGCAGCCGTTCCACTTCTTGTCCATGAAGGAGCCGGTGTCGTCACACGAAATGGCGAAAGCCGTCGTGGGATAGATGTTCGTGATGTAGAGCGCGGAGCAAGCGACGATGCTGCCAACGATCGTTCCGGCGTCAACGCCGATCGAAGCCGCCACCGGCACGAGAAGCGCCGCCGTCGCGCCCTGGCTGAAGAGCACGGACGAAGCCAGGAAGAACGCCACTGCCACAAGGTACGGGTAGTCCTTGATGAGGAGCACGGCCTGCTCCTTCACTTCCGGAATATGCGCACCGATGATGGTAGCCGCAATCCACACGATGCCAAGCACCACGATGAGGGACTCCGCGCCGCTCTTGAAGATCGGCGCATCCTTGATCTCGGCAAGCTTCACGCCGCAAGTCTTGTAGATAAGCCAGCCGGCGACGAGCATCGTGATGAGGATGATGTCGCGGCTTCCCAACGTATGACCGAGCACCGGCTTGAAGAGCAACATCAGCACGATGAAGGCCACGGCCGCGAGGAAGATCACCACGGAGAGTTTTGCTTCACGCGTCGCGGGCTGGTTCTTTTCCGTCGAGGAAGCCAGCGACACGAGTCCCTTTGCCAACCGGTCCTGATAGATCGGATCCTTCGCGAGCTCGCAGCCCTGGAAGCTCGAGATGAGCGAGCAGACGATCATGCCGAAGAGGCTCGTCGCAATGATGACGATGAGCACGTTGCCAAAAGGCACGCCCATCTTCTCCACCACCACGTACATCGCCGCCGTGCAGGCCGAGATGGGCGAAGCCGTCACCGCGAGCTGGCTTGCGATCACCGCGCTTGTGAGGGGCTGCGACGGACGCACGCCGTTTTCCTTTGCGACTTCCTGAACGACGTTCAAAATGCTCATCGCCATGTAGCCCGTGCCGCCCAGCGCCGAAAGAACAAAGGAAACAAGCGGCGCCAGGATATTGATGTAGCGCGGGTTCTTTCGCAACACTGTTTCAGCGCACTTCACCATGTAGGTGAGGCCGCCCGCCTTCTGCATGACGCTGATCGCAAAAAGCACCGCCAGAATGATGAGCATGACGTCAATCGGCAGATCGCCCGGCTTCATGCCGAAGATGAAGACCGCCACCGCCATGCCAAGACCGCCGGCCATGCCGACACCGATGCCGCCCATGCGCGCCGCATACACGATGCAGGCAATGAGCAGTGCTATTTCCAGATAGATCATTGTTGTTCTCCGACGATCTCGGATCGTCTCTCTCGTTGAATAAAAACTGAACTCGACTTAAGGGAACCATCGAGCGGCCTCCGCCTTCGGTTTGCCGGCGGGGTGAAGGGGAAGCCCCAAACAAAACGTCAGAAATCAGCCATAAGGCTTATTTCCTCGTTCGATCGAATTATCTTTCTAGGCAGAAACACCAAAATTCAATTTCAGTAAATCGCTTTTGTCTGTTCAGTTTTTCTAACGAGCGAACATAAAAGAAAAGCCTGCCCGCCGTCGCCGCAGTCAACCAAATGTTTGACAACCCAAACATTGCCTTCGTAGAATCCCCGCCGTTTGTTTGATCGACTTAACTTTGAGAATAGTTCTCGTTAAGATTTTCATTCAAGCAATGGACTTTTCCGCCGGAGGCTTTGAAATAAAAGTTTTCCGGCATTGCACCGGCTTCGTCACTTCATCCAAAAATGAACGCTCCCGTCCACTCCGGAAAGCCTGCCGCGACCTTCGAGTCCGGCGCCCGCGCCATGGATGCCGCCCTGCATTCGGGCGACATCTCCGCCTACTACGCCAATGCGGCCGATCCGCTGCACGCGGCCTTCGCCGCGAAGGCCGTCATTCACTCGGGCCCGGCCGGGATGCCTCTGATGGGCGAAGCCGCGCAAAAGCGCCTCGCCGAGCTTTGGGACGAGCCGCGTTCGGGAAAGAGCCTCGCGTACATCCACGTCCCCTTCTGCGAGACGCGGTGCCTCTACTGCATGTTCTATCAAAACCCCTTCAAGCTCGAGACGAGCCATGTCTTTGCGGACCGCCTCATCCGCGAGCTGCAGCTCTGGAGCGACAAGAAGGCGCAGACGACGGGGCTCATCCACGCCCTCTACTTCGGCGGCGGCACGCCCACGTGCCTTGCCCCGGACGATTTAAAGCGCGTGCTCGCCGCCGTGCACGAGTACCTGCCGCTCGCCAACGACTGCGAAATCACGTTGGAAGGCCGCATCCACCACTTTGAAGACGACAAGATGGAGGCCGCGCTCGCAGGCGGCGTGAACCGCTTTTCGCTGGGCGTGCAGACCTTCAGCTCCAAGGTGCGCCAGAACGTGCAGCGCGTGGACGGCCGCGACGCCCTCATTCGCCGGCTCGAAAAGCTCTGCTCCTACGACAACGCCGCGGTCGTGATCGACCTCATCTACGGCTTTCCGGAGCAGACCATGGACGTGTGGGAGGATGATCTCAAGACCGCGATGTCGCTCCCCTTGGACGGCATCGATTGCTACCAGCTCAACGTCTTTGAAAAGTCACCGCTCGCCAAATACATCTCGCTCGGAAAGCTCCCCGCCGCGGCCGACATGACGATGAAGGCGGACATGTTCGCAAAGTCTGTCGAACTGCTCACCGCCAACCAATGGAAGCGCCTTTCCAACAACCACTGGCGCCAGACGAACCGCGAGCGAAACATCTACAACGAGCTCGGCAAATCCGCCTGCGACTGCCTCGCCTTCGGCTGCGGCGCGGGCGGCCGCTTGAACGGCTACAGCTTCATGATGGATCGAAAGCTCGCCGACTGGAGCGACGGCATTGACGCCGGACGCAAGCCCGTGATGGTGCTCTCCGCTCCGCGCCCCTTGTGGCACCTGCTGCGGACCATTTCGTCTGAAATGGAGCTCGGCGCCATCAATCTTCCCCGTATTGCAAAAGAATTCAATCAGCCCGTGGACACCGTCGCCAATGACGTCATCGATCAGTGGATTTCCGCGGGACTCTTGACGCGCACGGGCGACTGGCTCGTGCAAACCGTCGCCGGCCAGTTCTGGCACGTGACGCTCGCGCAGCTTCTCGTCGATCTCATCGCCTCGCGTCTTCCCGACGCGCAGGTGAAGCGCCCTGCGGGCATGCCTGCCATGCACGGCATGCCGGGACACGGACATCCGCACCACGGATAACAACGATTTCATCAACCGCCGAAGCCGGACGAAACGCCCCCACAAAGTTCCGCCGGCGAGCCTGAACTTTTTGAGCTGAAGGGCAAAGCAAAGCTCCTACAAAAGGCCAGTTGAAGCCGGAGAACTTCTTCAGAGCCGCAGATACAGCAAACAAAGGAAATCATGAAGTACAGCAATCGTCTGCACTTGAACGCCGCGGCTGTCGCCGTGCTCGCCGCCCTCGCGGCCTCCTCCGCTATCGCTGCGGACACCGTCTCGACGGAAACCGTGAAGGTGAC
>CAVJUB010000171.1:0-4727 GCA_963652545.1 Hallella faecis
GTGAATCCCGATCATAACCTCATGGGGAATGTTTTTCTTCGTGAGGTTGCAAATGCCCCGTCCAACACTTCGTCCCGCCTACAAGGCGGTGCTCTCCATCGATCTCGGCGCCAAAGCGACCGGGCTCTTCACAGCGGTCCATCCGGCAGATCGTCATCCTACGAGCGCTGACACCACAGCCGCCACCATCCTCCTGCCGGACGCGAAGGTCTTCAAGTTCGCGCAGAAAGAGCGCATGATGACCCGCCACGCCCGCCGCTCCCGCCAGCGCTTCGGGTTTGCGCGGCTTCTCATGTCGCTGGTTCTGAAGGATCAGCTCGCCACGGCTGGCATTGCGCTGAAGGCGAAGGAAGAGCGCTGGATCACCGAGGCGGTCTCCGGCCTTTTGAAGCGCCGCGGCTATACCTACATCAAAGCGACCGACACGGATGATGAGTTCAACCTCTATGAGGTGGATGCGGAAGTGCTCGCCTTTCATCCGAAGCTCACGCCGTTCTTCAACGGCTACGAGACGGTGGGCGACGCATGGGAGGCGCTAGAACAACAGCCCGTGATGGTGAAGAACCTCGCGGCGGTGCTCAACCCAAAGCAGTACGCCATGGACTTCAAGAAGGCGTACCCCAACGACAAGTCCACGATGGACATCGGCAAGAAGGCCGTGAAGAAACTGCAACTGCTCGCCAAAGACATCGTGCAGGCAGTGCTGACGGGGAGCCGGAGCCGCAAGGAGTACTTCGCGGCCATTCGCACGGACATCGCCCGCATGGAGTGTTTGGAGCCGGTGGTGCGAGCTTGCGGCGGCGTGGACCGCTTCTGGCGACTGCTCTCCAACATCTCAACGCTTCAACTGCGGGCGCTTCGCTGGTACTTCGACAATCCCGAATTCAAGGGCGGCGCGAAGTGGCTTCCCGAACGGATGAAGTCCGTCCTTCGCCGGGAGTTCCAATATTTTGAGGCGGGGAACGCCGAGGAGCAGAAGCGCATCAACGGCCTTCTGGCCGATCTCGAAAAGCGCACCGCGCTGGAATTCCTCGCCACGACGGATCCCGAACGCACGATTCCGCCCTACGACCGCATGTACAACCGCCGTCCGCCCGTGGACCAAACCCTTCTTTTGGCCCCGGTCGCCTTGTATCGGCGCTATGGCGCCGTCTGGAAGTCGTGGGTGGTGCGGCTTGAGAAGGAAATGCCGGAATACGCCGACGGTTTGGAGCAGATCGAAAGCAAGACGGACCGCAAGTCCCGTTTGGGTGAAGAGGCATTGCCCGACAAGGACTACACCGCCGCCCGCTTCCTGCAGCGCGTTCTGGACTGCTCGTCGGCGCGTGACCCTTTCCATTTGAGAATGCTTGCCCGAGACGAACCCGGTCCGAAAGCTGATGCCGGCCTCATCGAGCTCACTCGAGTGCTCGGATCCCAGCACCTTGACAACTTCCTTGGTCTCGCAAAGGACTACTACGCCGAATGCACGGCGGCGCGAAGCGGCATGTGGACGCCTTCGGAGCAGGGCGTTCTGGAACGCTCGGACATTCACCCGCCGAAGAAGCAGAAGATCCTCAACCTCCTTGTCGGAAACGTCTTCGGGTTCTCCGAAGAGGACGCGAAGTCATTCCGGGCGATTTGGAAGGAGAAGTTCCCGGCCCGTCGCGGGGCGCCGGTGTCGGCTCGCTCCATCTGCGCGAGCATCGAGAAGGTGCGCAAGGACTTTGGCGCCGATTTCCCCGCGGAATACCGCCGGGCATTGGACGGCGACAAGACGGCGGACAAGGAGGTCGCAAGAGCCGCGGCCAACGTGGAGTACCTCGCTGAGCACTTCCTTTCCATTGGCATTCCCGCTGACTGCGTTCGCCGTGTGAAGAATCCCTACTCAATGGCCCAGCTCTACACGATCCTTGAAGAGGAGCGGTCGGGCTTCACGAGCACGACGCAAGCGACGCACGAAGAGAACCGCTGGCGCACTCTCTCCGGAGACGCCGAAGCGGCCCACTGCTGCCGGCTTCCGGCGGACTGCGTGAGGCCCTTTGACGGAATGCTCGCCCGCTTGCTTGATCGGCAGGCGTTTGAGCTTGCAAAGGCCGCCTTCGCGGAACTGAAGGACAAGGTGAAGACGCCCAACGCCGCCATTGACTTCTCCGTGGTGATCGAACAGAACAGCTTCTCGTTCGGCATCGATCTCAACGCCATGAAGAGCAATGCGAAGGGGCGCAAGAAGGCCGAGAAGAAAGAAGCCCGGCAGATCGCGGAGTGGCAGGCTCGGGAAAAGCGCATTGAAGCCTCAAGCGGCGGCATCTGCCCCATCACCGGGCGGTCGCTCGAGGAAGGCGAGGGCGTCAACTATCACATCATCCCGAGAAACTTCACGCTCCCGTGGATGGGCACCATCTTCAACTATGAAGCAAACCTTCTGTGTTTGTCCCCGGAAGGCGCTCGTCGCGTGTCGGGCGAACGCTTGACGCTCGGACGCCTCTCGCGGTCTTACTTGACCCATATGTTTGGCACGGACGACACGGGGCTCATCGAGACGGAGATTGAAAGCGTCGTCGCTGATCTGGCGCATCGTCGCCGTCTGTCCGCGTTCTCGTCGCTTCCCCGCGATTTGCAGCGCTGGGTACGCCATGCGCTCTTCTTGGGCGACGATTCGCCGGCCCGCCGTGAAGTGATCCGCCAGCTGGGCACACTGAACAAGGCCATTGTGAACGGAACGCAGTCGTGGCTCGTGCGGTGCTTCTACGAAAAGCTCAACGCCCTGACCGAAGACTGGCGCAAGGAAACGGGATGCACCATTGCGCCTCATGCGTGGAAGGTGCCGTCCATCTCTGTGGCCGAACTGCGCAACGCCGCTGCGGTCTATGACTGCGATTGGTTCAAAAGCGAGTACGAATCGGCTTCTTCTCAGGCGTTGGACGCTCTCTGCGCCTATGGCGTGGCGGCGGCGAATCCCTCGATTTGCACTGTGTTGGGCGCCGATGCCGCCGTGTCCGATTCCGAGAACTGTGGCACCACGCGGCCCTTGCAAAACCTCTTCCCCGAGAACTGCCGCATCCTCCGCGTGAGCCGCAAGCCCTTTGCCGACAAAGTTGATCCGGCGAGCCGCCAGCTCTTCAAGGCCGGCATCTACGGCGAGCACTTCCTCCCGATCTACATCTGCGGCACTTCGGTGTATGTCGGCTTCGACTATCCGAGAAAGGGCGAGCCCGCCGTCAACAGCGTCCTCGTGCAGGGCGACGCGGCGCTGATGGTGAAGGAGCTCGCGCCCTATTTTGTGAAGCCCGCGGCCATAGGATCAGATCACCCGGTCGTCTGCCGCATCGACAAGACGAAGGCGTACAAGCTCTTCTCCCGTATCTTCCGCAAGGATCCCACCGTGACGGACGAGGATCGCCGCATCGCTGAAGTGCTCGATGCGCTCCACTACACGACGAAGCGCACTCCCGTGGCTTCGGTCTTGATGGACCCCACGAAGACGAAGTTCGTGGCGCGTGAAGCGCTCGACGTGAAGTGCACCGTCAAGGCGGACTATCGCGGACGCAAGAACCCCTACAACTTCCTCGGCCTTTTGGCGCTCCCCTTTGAGGATCAGTGGCAGGCGTTCTTTGACTTGCCCGAGCTCTCCGACAAGTGGGGGCGCAAACTGGATGACGTGCTCGCCGATGAGCCGGACTTCAGCCTCGATGCGGTTCTGCGCGAAAAGGCGGGCGTCAAGACTCCGGATCGCGCTCACGCGCCTGTGCGTCAGGTGGTGAGCCTTCCGCTCGTGCAGACTCCCTCTCGCGGCGTTCGCTTTGAGCGGCAGTCGTGGGACGGGAAGAGCGTTCATCAGTTGCTTGACGCGGAAAGCGGTCCCTATCAGGGGATCTCCGTTGCGCCCGATGGCAAGGTGCTGTGGGATGCGCCGCTGTGGGTGCCGGCACTGGTCGGCAAGCGCGGTACGCCCAACTGCTACACGAATCAGGTCTATTCCGGCCAGCCCTACGTGCGTTTCGACGAATGGCGTCAGGTGGATGCGTCGAGCGTGGCGTTGGAGATGGCGCCGTCCTCTGCGTCTCGTCGCTTCGTGCGCGGGAAGGTGACGTTTGACGTGTTCCGGCGCTGGCTTGTGGCCGAAGGCGTTCAGACTGTGCCTCAATCGCCCAAGGAGCTGGCGGCGGAGTACGTTTGCAACTGGAAGCACATCGGCGAGTTCTTCGGTGACTTGCAGTCCATCATGAACAAGCCGCGAAAGAAGTTGCTCGTGGAGAGCGCCGGACAGGTGGTGAGGTTCGCGTTTGAAGTTTCTGCCGCCAACAAAGCCATGGAGGAGGCGTTCAATAGCGCAAAATAATATATAGCACAACAAAAAAACCGGCTGAAAGGCCGGTTTTTTGTTAGGTTCGAAAATGTCGGTGGATTTTCTGCAAGCGAGGTGGTTTCGAAAATTGGAGATGGAGAGCAGAGGCGGGTGCGTTGAATTTTCTCGATGATTTTTGGGGATGCAATATGTGTTCTGATTGGATAGGTGTTGAAAGTCTTGGGCAATCTGCTCGTCATCGCGCTGCTCATGATGCAATATGTATTTTTGATGGATAGGGATTGAAAGGCCTGCGAGCGAAGCGCAACATTACTCGGGCGCCGATGCAATATGTGTTTTCGTTGGATAGGGGTTGAAAGTTCGTTTAGACGTCCGCGATCTGGTCTCCGGCAACATGCAATATGTATTTTGGATGGATAGATATTGAAAGACACAGGGC
>CAVJUB010000172.1:0-4686 GCA_963652545.1 Hallella faecis
TGCCCAAGCGTCGGGCCTGTCCGCAAAATCTGCGGCAGGCATCGAAGTTCGGGTGTCCGGGCTTGATGAAGATTCTTTCAGTGCGTTGCATGACAAGCATTATCGCATCACGCGATGCTTCGTCCGAGCTGACGCTCGGTGCCGCTATCCATCCCCACGCTTACGCATGGGGTATTCCGCGGCGTTTCGATAAAAACACTGATGCGCTTTTTGCGGCGCGCTCGCCCGCGTGAAGGCGACGCCCGGCAGCCGGCCGAAGTCGTAGCCGTCGTCGGGCATCGCGAGCTGCGCCAGACGGCGCAGCTCGGAAAGTAGTTCGCTTCGGTTCACAGCGGCTTCTCCGAGGCGGGGCGGCTGTTAGCGGGTTCATAAGCGGCGACGCAGGCGTAGCCGGGGCGCTCCGGGAGCTGCACGTCCAGAATCCGCACGCCGATCCCGAAGGATTCGGAAAGCGCGGCTTCGGTCAAGGTCGTCTTCGTGTCTCCGAATCGCGTCGTGCCGTCGGGCATGAGAATGAGGGTTTCGCTGCTCACTTCCAGCGCATGCGCCGGAAAGTGGGTGTTGATGATCGCCCCCACGCCCAGCGTGTCGGTGAGGTGCCGCAGCACCTTCAGGATGCGCAGCTGGTTTTTGAAGTCGAGGTTGCTCTCAGGTTCGTCGAGAACCAGAAGCCGGGGCTTCACGGCGAGCGCCCGCGCGATGAGGACGAGCTGGTATTCGCCTCCGGAGATTTCGCTTGTGAGCTTTCGCGCGAGATGCTCGATGCCCACGAGCGCCATCACCTCCTGCGCGATCTCCCGGTCCGCCTTCCCCGGGTGCGCAAAGAGCCCCAGGCGGGCGCTGCGGCCGAGAAGAACGGTGTCTTCCACGGAGTAGACGAAGTTGGCGGGCTTTGCTTGCGGGACGTAGCCGATTTTGGACCACAGATCCCGCTCCGGGATCTGCCGGATGTCAACGCCGTCCACGAGCGACGCGCCTTCGTCCCACTTCAAGAGCCCCAGCATGTTTTTGAGAAGCGTGGTCTTCCCCGCGCCGTTGCGTCCGAGAATGGCGAGGATGCCGCGGCAGTCAAAGGAGAAGTTGATGTCAGAGAGCACCCGTCGCTCGCGGCGGTAGCCGTAGGAGGCGTGGCGGACTTCAAATCGCATGGCGGGTCTCCTAATTCACGACGCCCGTGCGGCGCAGGAGCACGATGAAAAGCGGCGCGCCGATGACGGCCGTGAGAATCGACACCGGGATTTCAAGTTCTCCGGTGCTGCGGGCGACGGTGTCGGCGGCGAGAACGAAGAGGGCGCCCGTCAAAAGGCTCGCGGGCACCACCTTGTCGTTGTCCGCGCCGAACATGAGGCGGGCGCAGTGCGGGATGAGCAGCCCCACCCAGCCGATGAGGCCGCACATGCTCACGACCGAAGCGGTCATCATGGTGGCGGCGACGATGACGGCGGCGCGAAGCCTTCCTACCGGAATGCCGAGCGAGCGCGCTTCGTCTTCGGGAAGCGACAGGGCGTTCATCTTCCAGCGCAGCAGCCAGAGCCCGGCGGCGCCTGCGGCGATGAAGGGAAGCCCCATCGCGAGCACCGCGGGCGTCGCGCCCGTAAAGGACCCCATCATCCAGAAAGTGATGGAGGGAAGCACGTCCTGCGGATCCGCCGTGTATTTCACGAGGCTGATGAGGGCGGAAAAAAGCGCCGCGATCACGAGGCCCGAAAGAATCAGCATCAGCACCGAGGTGCGGCCGCGCACGCGGCTCACGAAAAAGACGAGCGCCACGGCGGCAAGCCCCGCCGCAAGCGACGCCACTTGAATGAGGGGCGCGGGAAGGTTCAAGAGAATTCCCAGCACGGCGCCGAAGGCGGCGCCGGTGGCGACGCCCAGCGTGTCGGGCGTCGCGAGCGGATTGGCAAAAAGCGCCTGAAAGCCTGCGCCCGCCGCCGCAAGCCCCGCCCCCGCGGCGATCGCGAGCAGGATGCGCGGCAGCCGCACGTTGATGACGACGGAGTAGATCGTGCGGTCAGCGGGCGCCGCCCCGGTCGCCCAGGCCGCGATGGCGTCCCAGGCGTCGGCGGCGGACACGGGAAAGCTGCCGCAAGTGAGCGCCCACACGCTTCCCGCGAGCGTGAGAACGGCGAGCGCCGTCATCACGGGGCGGTAGGGAAGGAAGCGGGCGCGGCTCATGGGGGCCGCCATGACTAGCGCTTTGCCTGAGAGAAGCCGTCGGCGCGGTTGGCGCGCGGCTCGTACATGCTCTCAACCTGCGCGTCGGTGAGCTCGATGTGATAGAGCTTCTGATAGTAAGTCTTCACTTCTTTCTTGAGGTCGATGTCCGCAAAGAGCTGGGGGTGGACGGTCTTGGCCATCCAAAGAAGCGTCATCGGCGTGTCCGCCGAAGGCGTGTAGCTGCGGTAGATGCCGAGCGGGAGCTTGTAGACCTTCTTGTCCGCGACGGCCTTCACGTGGCTCCAGTCGTTGTACTTTCCGGCGTAGATGTCCGCGGGCAGCACCGGCGTGAAGTTCGTGACGAGCACGATGTCGGGGTTCCACTTGTAGACCTGCTCCATCGAAATCTGGGCGTTCTGGTTGTCGGCCTGCACCGTCTCCGCGGCGTTTCGGGCGTTCACCGCGTCGCACCAGTACTGGCCGAAGAAGTGCTTGCCGCTCGTGACGAGGCGCTTCGCGTCGTACTGGAACACAAAGAGCACCTTGGGCTTTTCTTGGTCCGTGAGATGGGCGGTGCGCTTGGCGATCAAATCAGCGATTTCGCGTGAGTAAGCGGCTGCTTCGTCCGTTTTGGCGTGATCGGGGAAGACGTCGCCCAGGAGCTTCAGCCACTCGTCGTAAGTTTTGAGAACGTCGTAGTCCCACTTCGAAGCCGAGACGGCGACGGCGGGAATGCCCGCGTTTTCAATCTGCTCGATCTGCTTCTTGTCGCCGGAATTCACGAAGACGACGTCGGGCTTCAAGGCCATGAGCGCTTCGATGTTGAGGCTAGAGCCCTTGATGAAGTCGGTCTTTGCGTTGAGGATCTCGGGATAGATTTCCGAGAGAAGCCCGTTTTTGGCGGCGGACATTGACACGGGGTGAATGCCCACGAGCTTCTCGGCGCCGCCCAGGAACACGGCGGAGACGGAGGCGTAGGGGAGAATCGTCGACGTGACGACGCGGTTCACCTGGTCGGGCACGTTCACTTCGCGGCCGAGGTGGTCGGTGACCAAACGGGCGCTCGCGGAAAGCGAGGCGCCAAGGAGCAGGGCGGCCGCAGCGGCCGTCGCAAGACGCTGGAATTTCATGGTGGTTGAGGAACAGTCGTTGAAAAAGGCTTGTCCGGGCGACGGCGTCCTCTGAAACGGATGGCGGCGCCAAAGAAGTTGGGACGCAGTTTACGTCCGCCTAGTTCGAAATGGCTAGGTCGAGGGAGCGCCCAGCCGCGGGCGGCGAAAACAAAATCGGGAGCCCGAGGCCGGACTCCCGAAGCAGGGGAAAGAAAAAGCGAGCGATTACTTCGCGGCGTCGCGCGCGCGGCGCCAGCGGCCCGGAAGCCCCGTCATCCACGGGAAGGCCTTTTCGTGACGGGCGCGGAAGGCTTCGATCGCGGGAAGGTCCTTCAAGGTGGCGTCGATCATGTCAAGCCCCTCGGCGAGCATCGTCTTGTGGCGCGGCGCGATGGTGAAGGGGACGACAAGCCCCGCGGCCGTGATCGTCTGGCTTTCAAGGTCCACCGTCGCTTCGATGGGCGTCGTGTCGGAGAGCGCGGCAAAGAGCCGGCGGCTGTCTTCGGGCGTTACGCGGGCGGCGAGGAGTCCGTTGTTAAAGCAGTTCGAGTAGAAGATCTCGCCGAACCCCGGCGCCACGACGACGCGGATGCCGTACTGCATCAGGCCCCAGACGGCGTGCTCGCGGCTCGAGCCGCAGCCGAAGTTGGGGCCGGCGATGAGGATCCGCGCCTTTTCAAAGCCGGGGCGGTTGAAGACGCAGGCGGAGTTGGGGGCGCCGTCCGCGGTGAATCGCAGGTTGTAGAAGAGTCCGGCGGCGAGCCCCGCCTTGTCGATGCCGTGCAGGAACTGCTTGGGCATCAGCTGGTCGGTGTCGCAGTTGTCGATGTCAAGGGGCATTGCGACGGACGTGAGCGTGGTGAATTTTTCCATGATGCATAGCCTCCTTACAGGCGTTCCAGCGTGCGGGGATCCGTGAGAACGCCCGTGACGGCGCTCGCGGCGGCGGTTTCGGGACTCACGAGGTGGGTGCGGGCGCCGCGGCCCTGGCGGCCTTCGAAGTTGCGGTTCGTGGTGGAGGCGCAGCGCACGCCTTCATCCAGAATGTCGCCGTTCATCGAGAGGCAGAGGGTGCAGCCCGACTTGCGCCATTCAAAGCCCGCGTCCTTGAAGATCCGGTCAAGCCCCAGGGCTTCGGCTTCGCGCCGCACGCGCATGCTGCCGGGCATCACCTGGGCGCGCACGCCGGGAGCGACGCGGCGGCCCTTCAAGACGGCGGCCGCGGCCTGCAGGTCCGCAAGCCGTGCGTTCGTGCAGGAGCCGATGAAGACGTGCTGGATGGGCGTGCCCGCGATCGGGGCGCCAGCCTTCAATCCCTGATAGGCGAGTCCGCGCCGGGCCGCAGCCTGCGCCACCGGATCCTGGAAGCTTTCGGGCGCCGGAATGACGCCCGTGAGCGGCACGGCCTGATCGGGGC
>CAVJUB010000173.1:0-4692 GCA_963652545.1 Hallella faecis
GGCGTCCTCCACCTTGCCGTCGTCTTTCCAGGCGGGATCAAGGAAGAACGTCAAGCCCTTCAAGCTGCCCTTGCCGATCTTGAGGGCGCCCTTCTTGTCAGCATTGGCGTCCGGCTTGTCATCCTTGTCATTCGTGCTATTCGTGCCGACTTCGAAAACAACCTTCGCGCCGTCATCCGTCGAGAGACTTTCCACATCCAAAGCGCCCGTGATGACATGCACTGCATTTTTAGCCGCACCCACAACAAGATTCTTCACCTTGGTCGCAACATCTGCCAAATACAGCTCGGCGTCACCAGCAAGTTGCATCTTGTCGACCGTCACATCGCCGCCTTTCACTTCAAGCGACGAGCCCGTACCAAGACTCATGTCGTTCACGACCAACTTGCCGTCTGTCACAGCGAGCGTACCGGTGTCCGCCGAGATCTTCTTGATCTCCACGTCGCCCTTCGTCACCGTAACCGTACCCTTGACGTTCAAGTCTTCGAGCGTGAACTTGCCGTTCTCCACCGTGACCGTGCCTTCCTTCGCGACGTCAATCTTGATGCCGATCTGGCCGCCCCTGTCAGCGTTGCTCTCATCACCGAGATTGAGTTTGCCGCCGACGTCAAGGCTCGTCACGTTCTTGCCCGAGATCACCGTCTTGTCAGATTCAGCCGAACCAACAATCGTTAGCGTCTTGTCCGACTTGACTTCCACCTTCTCCACGCCGTCGCCGATCGAAAGATCCTTTGCACCGAACGACTTGTCAATCGTAGCCGTCTTGCTGTCATGAGCGTTATTTTTAACTTCGACCGTGATGTTGGCATGCACAGTGTTTTCCGGAATGTCATCCTTCGACACAGTTGTTTCCACCGCCGTACCGTTGAACCACAGCGTGGACTTCGCCTGATCGTCTTTGTTGTAAGACGCGTTGAGAAGATTCGCTGCGCTGCCCGCGTACTGGAGGTTGTACTTTGCGTCGTTCATCACGAGGACGCCGCTGTCAGAGAGCGAAAGCTTCTTGCCGTTCGCGGAAAGCCCCTCGGCCGTCGTGGCTTCGCCATTTTCGCCCAGCGCAGTCGTGAACACCTGTGCCGTGTTCGTGATCAGCGAGCCGCCAGAAATGGTCAGCGTATTGGAGAGCGCCAGTTCATTGGCCGTCACCGAACCACCGGAGATTTCAGCGGTTGCGTTTTCTCCCACGAAGAGCTTGCCGGCCGTCACCGTGCCGTTCGTCACAGCAAATGAACCCTTCTCAATCGAAAGAGTGTCTGCCACCTTCAAGGAGCCGCCCGACACGGATAGAACGCCCGTACGGGTTGCACCATCGCCGATGCGCACGCCGTCAAAGGCATAATCTCCGGCCTCCACAGCGAGCGTTACGGTGCCATAAGCATAAGCGCTGTCGCAGTCAGGTTTCTCATCGTAGCCAACGGCGAACACCCCCTTCATGGCGTTCAGAGTGCCATCAGATGCCTTCGTGAGAAGCTCGCCGCCCCTCAGAACCATGGTCCCGATGTCCGCCCAGTCATCATCGCTCGAAACTTCGTCGGTCTCGTCAATGTAGCGACTGCCGGCACCGAAGATCGTCTTCTCGAAATGCTCTTCCTGCGTCTCAGCATTGGTGTACCAATCAGCCCCGGAACCCAGTTCAATCGTCTTGGCATGCACTGAGCCGTAGTTGCGGAAGGTCGCGTTTTCAACTTTCAATGTATTGTCGGCCGTGATGGAACCGCTGTTTGTCAGCGTAGCGCTATCCGTCACATTCAGAGTCTTCGCATTCAACTGACCAGTGCCGTTAAACTCAGCGCCCGTGATTGTGATCGAGTCGTCCACCTTCACCGTGCCATAGTTCGAAAACTTTGCGCCGTCGCTCAGAGCCAGCGTCTTAACTCGCAGGTTGGACACGCTGAGATTGGTCGCCTTCGCCGAGCCGACCGTGAATGTCCCGCCCTTCACATTGAGGACGGTTGAAGAGGTCGACGGTGCGGGTTCGTCAATCGGCGAACCTGCCGTGTTCACTTCAAGCGGACGCACCGACCCCATGATGAGCGAATTGCCGCCCGTCACGTTGATCGTGCCAGCGTTTGAACCGATGCGAGCGCCAGCCACCACGTTGAGGGCGCCGACATTCATGGTGCCGTCAAAGATCTTGAACGATGCCGTGTCATTGGTCGTCAACGACGCCGTGAAACTCTTGAGATTCACAACAGAATCTTTCCAGATCTTCATGCGACCCTGTTTGGCGGTATCCCAATCCACTTGCGCCGCATTCACCGTGCCGCCGTCCACGCGGAAGAGAAGTTCTGTCCTCAAGTCCGCCGCAGGATCCATCGTGAACACAGCGCCATTTTTAAGCCACACTCTGTACGTGTCTACGCTTGCCGTCGAGTTGAGTGTGAGGCTACCGCCGTCAATCGTGAGCATGCCAAGCGAACTGTCAGGCTTCTCAGTGCCGGCTTCGTCATTAGCGGTCGGCGCAATCTTGCCACTCACCGTTGCCGCCCCCGTCACTACAACTTCACCGTCGTTCATGCCGAGTTTGCCGCCCTTCTGAACATCAAGGTCGCCTTTCACCGTGAGCGTGCCGCCGTAAACCTTGACATGCGTTTCATCCACATCAAAGGCGCCGATCTTCAGACCGCCAACCGTCGCCGAAGCACCCTCAAAGACCTTCAGCACCGGGGCGTTCGATCCGTTCTTTTCAAAGCCGGTCGAGTCATAGAGCGCCGTCGTTTCAAACGAACCTCCCTCCACCTCCACCTTCACCTTTCCGCCGAAGAACTTGTTGTCCGAAGCGTTCAGCTTCACCGTGCCGCCCTTTTGGATGAGCCAGCCTTGATACTGGTTCACGCTGCCATTCAGCGTAAGCGACGCGCCATCTTCCACATAGACAACCCCGTTCACTTCGCCTGCGGCTTCATGGCCATCCTCATCCCAGTAAGCCGTGCGCAACGCGTTGTCCGCCGTCACTTCCGACGTACCGGTTACTACAAGTTCGGGCGTGCCTTTAACGCTGGTGTTGACAAGCAAAATGCCGTCCGACGCGTAGGTGTTGTTAGCACCCTTGGTGACGTTCACCGTGAGGTCCTTCACCGTGAGCTTGGTAACAGAGTCAACGGTTCGCTGATCTTTGATGTTTTTATCTTCAACAGTCTGTATTACGTTGTCTTTCGTTTCCTGCTTGTAGCCGTCATAGTTGCAGCAAGGCGTCGCGAGCAAGATGCCCACCGTGCGCCCCGTGGCAGACTCCACATTGACCTCAAGCTTATTTTTAAAAGTCGATGTGTGGTCATAACTCACGGACTTGCCCAGATTCGAGAACTCCCATTCGTTTTTGTCTTGATTGAACGTTGAGAACGAATCGTGGTCAAGCGACGTGCCGTAGAGAGCCATACCGACCGCCGTGCCCGCTTTAGCGGTCGCATTTACGGAGACATCACCCTCGGCATAGATCTCGCCGCCTTCAGCATAGATGCCGGCGATTAACGCCGCGCCGCCAGCGTCATAAATCGAATACCCGCTGTCCTTTGGCGACTTCTCGCCAGTTCCCTCCACATCGATGGTTAGCGTCGTGCCTAAGCTCGTATGAAGGTTCGCCGTGTCGGCAGTCTTTTGACTGCTCTTTGCAGCGTCAGCCTCCAACATGATGCCGATGCCGGCCACCACCGATTCCTCATCTTCATCCTCATCTTCAAACGCAACAGAATCAGAGGCCGTCGTAGTCGAAATCTTCGCGGTCTGCCCCGTGAAGTCCACGCGGGCGTTGCCCTCAACATGAAGAACGTTGGTGGACCCCGCCTTTGCGCCCTGCATGTCCGTCGAAAGCTTGGTCTCGTTTGCAGAGAACACCACCTTCGTGGTCTTGTCGGTGTCAATCGAATCATTGGGCGTCGTATCGTAGCCGTGTACAAGAAGCGCCGAACCAGCGTGATCCGGATCCTCGGACGCCTGATTGCTGCCGTCCTTGGACGTCATCTTGATAGTGGCGCTAGAACCGGTGAACTCCGTGTTTGCTTGGTTCAAGATGACGGTGTAGCCGCTCGAAGCGACATTGTTGCGATTGAGTTCGAGGCTTGCGTCGAAGTTTTCAGCCGAAGCTTTAACATTGTCGATGTCATAGGTCTTGTTGTTAACAACGGCAATGCCAACAACCCCTTCCTTTTCTTTAGTGAGAGTGTCTGTGTCCGTCGCCTCACCCGCCGTGTACTTCAGGGCACGAGTTTGGGGCAACGTAATGGTTGCTGTAACGTCTGCGTCATCCGCCGGATAGGCATTAATGTTGTACGTATGATGTCCACTAGGACTTGCACTGACAGGTGCTGCCAGCGCCGCCGCCATGGCAAGGAAAAGGAGAGAATGAGCCGGCTTTACGCGGCGAGAAACCCCACGTTCAGTGGGGGGGGTATTCTTAATAGACATGTGATAATCCTCTATTTTCATGCTAAAGAGCGAATATAGGTAATTCCAGAAGATCCGCCCTTTCTCATTGAGTTTTTAAGACTAACACCTTAGCCCCAAAATTTCGAATTTCCGTTCAATCAACGGGCTTTTCCGTGTTTGAAATGCAACACAATCATCGCTGCATCCTCTGAAAAACACGCAACCGCCAGCCATGCTCTCTGTCCGCCAACCTCTCGTCCTCGGAAGTCCTTCCGACTGGCGCCCGCAACACTCAACCGCGGCTTCACCTCAAACCACCAACCGCTG
>CAVJUB010000174.1:0-412 GCA_963652545.1 Hallella faecis
GTGTACGTATGTCAGCCAATAGTTTGTTTGTTGATTTAATTGTTGAATTTCCGAAAAGTCACAAAACCTACGTACACGACCAGAGGAATTTAGATAGCCATTGGGCATGGTACAGGCGGTTTTTCTCAAAACGCCGTGCCGATTGTTGCATTGAACAGCGAGATCAAAGGCAAGTTCATGACTCTTGTGTCCTTTGATGCCGATCAGCGAAGGTAACTCTACATCAAAGCTCGCTTGCGTTCCACCGGAGCTATGGAAGAGGAGTAGTATGCACAGGCGTAGCAGGAGTTTTTTCCCGAGTTGCCTGATTGGAAGAGCAATTTTTTGTTGTTGGTGAGACCAATTTTTGTGACCGAAGCCAAGCGAAAGCTGAATTTTTCAGTGCTAAATATTTGTTGCAGAGCTGAAAAAC
>CAVJUB010000174.1:422-4647 GCA_963652545.1 Hallella faecis
GCTGAGTGGTTTTCTGCGTTGTCCTCTGCGAGCATGGAAGCGGCTGCGTGATGGTGTTAGGGGGCATTCCAACGAGTTGACGAACCGTCAGGTCAGTCTAAGCAGAAAATTTTTTAGGGCCGAGGCCAGCGAAGTCTGAGAGTTGTCAGAATTCCAGAGCTTGAAAGTGATGAAAACAAATTGACACACATTGGTTTGGGAATTCTCTACAGGAAGAATTTCCTATTACTATAATTAGGCCAAGCAAACAGGAAGATCAATTCTTCTGCTTATTTTCGGGTTCGTGAGGTAAATTATGGTTAAGTTCGCGTGTTTTCTGGGTCTCATCTTTGGCATCGGTGCCGTCATCTGCGCAATCGCAAAGTTCGCTGCCTACGTTGGCAAAAACATAACGCCAGACACCTTTTCCAACTTCACTACTTTTGACTCATCATCCAATACGCATAGCGTGGATTCCACGAAAGTAAATCGTGACGCGATAGCGGGAGTTGCAGGGGTTGCAACTGTTGCTGGCGCTAGTGCATTTGCGTTGCGAGATGATTTTTTTGACGATTGCGCCATTGAAATGGATCAGTCGACGGATCTTACGTATTCTCATCTTGCAGGAAATATTCATCACGAAAGTCAGAAAAGTCTTTCTGCGGATAATATGTTGATGGATCCGGTGTACTCCAATTTTCCAGGAAACATTTACAACACTATCGTTAATGAAGACGCGTTCGTTCATGAGGAAGCGTTCGGTCCTGACATAGTGAATGATCCCGCATACTCGTTTTCATCTGCAAATGTTTTCCACGACTCGTCAACTGACTTTTCGTCTTCAGGAATTGATGATTCGTCGTTTAGCACTGACTCTATGCTTGACACATCTTCGGCGTTTGATTCTGTATCTTTCGATTCATGTTCTTGGATTGGTTCAGAATCCATGTTTGATTCTGGTTCTTCGTTTGGGTCTGATTTTGGTTGATGCAAATCAAGTAACGATCTTTGGAGATAAAAATGAATTCATGGGATGATCTTGTTTCTAAATTGAAAGAGAAAAATGCGATGGTTGATAAGGCGCTCGTTTCGGCGGATGAGCATCTTTCTGAATATATACCAGTTTCTCCGTTCTATCGAAGCATCAGAAAATTCTACTTTCAGCCGCCATCTTTAGGGTATGTTCCGCGACAGTACAAAGTTGCATCGTGCGCGAAAATCGTTTTTCGTGATCGTACGGACATCAAAAGCTATCACGACATTCAAGCGGACTTCATCCGCCGTGCCAAAGCGTTGGGTGCGAATGCACTAATCAAAGTGAAATGCTCTGGCGGTCAGATGATTGCCACCCCAGCTTTTCTAATTGAACCAGCAGGAAAAGATGATGATTACCGCTCCAAGATTAGCTATTTTGAGCGGCGACTTGTCGGCAAGGTGAGTGACCCTGTCATCGTCTCTTTCGAGAGACGGCGAATGATCAAGTTGGAAAAGGAAGTGTCCTACTGGCGCGGCCACAACGATGGCTATTACCTCAATCACTCGACGCGAGGAAAGTTCCCGCCGAACGAAGAGATCCCTGAAGCCTAGCAATAGGACAAAAAAAGGGTGCCGAAGAACTGACTGTGAGTTTTTTCGACACCCTTATTTTTTCTCAGTACATCTGTGAATTTTTTACCACTGATATACCGAAGTCCTTGTTGAAGTTTTGAATTCTGGCTGTATCTCCTTGATTCTCGGAGCTCATGGCGTTAAGCAAATTTGCTTGCATACCAAGAGTTGCACGATTAAGTTCTGCAATTTCTCCTTTAGAAAGATCGGATTCTTTGACATCATTCCCCCATCGTGCGTGCATGATTTCCTCTCGAACAGCTGCTGACTTTTCAGCTATCACTTGTTCGGAACGATTCTGACGTACAGAGTCTGCGAACTCCCATTGCTTCTGAGAAGCGAAGTCCATAATGAGCGGCGACTTTGCGGCTTCCCTCGGGTCAACAGTTCCTGTAATCACCTGTTGATAAGGCGATTTCGGTTTATCCCAAGTGCTTCTAGGTTTGTCACTGCCTCTGGTTTTTGGATCAGTGTTGTCAAAATGCTCACCCACAGCGCCAAACAATCCTTTCTGTCCTAAATTACTTGCAAGAGCTTTGGCACGGCTATAGTTGGCGATTTTGATCTGACGCCACGATTCTTCTGCCTTTTTGTTTTGGACCAAAGAATCGTTGTGTTTCCAACCAGTCTTCACAGAAGCCTCTCCGGCCTCGTGCAGTTTTTGGACGGCAGAAGTCGGTGTCGGAATCGAGTTATCAACCTTTTCCAATTTTCTGTTTGCGGCATCTTTAACTGAATTGGCCTTTTGCGTTGCATTGTCAACAGGATCTCCGATTTTCCCAGTTTGAACCTGAACAGGCGTAAACACACCGGCAGAGGCCAATTCACTACCGTAAATCGTGTTCGCCAGCATTTGTTGATCTTCGTAGTTACGTGACCCCGCAAGATAAGTTAGTGACGCAGCAGTTCGAGCATCAGAACTATTCATATGGTAAGGACCACTGGGGTTAGTGTAACGATCATAATTCCTGTTAATGGCTTCTTTTGCGTTGTTATCGAGACCGCGAACGTAAGTTTCCAAACCTGCTTTTTGGTTTCCACTAAGGTTATGTGCAACCTGCTGAACATCATAAGACTGAGCCGTTGACATAACTTGTTGTTGGGAAACAGCGTTAATTTCAGACTGCTGGGCTGATTTAACGGCAGAGAAGGCAGTACCTAATTTTCCGGATTCGCTAGTAGAACCCGATGTTTTAAGGGTGTTGCCTCTAACGTTTTGAACCGCGTCCCTTGCGCCTGAAGCTAGTTGAGCTGAGAATTGTTGTGACCGACTTGAACTTGTATTATCAGCGGAACTAACTGCAGTGGTATCTTGAGAGGAAGCCTTATCGCTATGCTGTCCCTGACCAGATACTTTACTGTCAATCCCAAGTCCTGCCTTTAAAATTCCGGCATTTTTTCCGCCGGGAGTGCCAATTCCGCCTTGAATGCCTAGCCCAAGTTGCATCGAAAGCATGCCTACAGCTTCTTGTGTTTCTATTTTTGACCAACCATGTTGTTTGGCAATGGATTGAATTTGAGAATAAAGGGCTTGATCATTTTGTGCTATCTGGGACATTTTGTGTTCGCCCCAGCTTTGATTAAACTGTTTCATTTGTTCGCCGCCGGTGCCCGTGGATGCCGCCTCCTCATAAGCACTGTTGAAGCTGGCCGTTTTACTAGCGGTATTAGCTTTCGCCGCTGAAACTAACTGAGACCCTTGCAATGCGCCATTGAGTTTGGGAAGCGTTGCCTCAGCTCCTGAACCCAGTGCCCCGCGCATGCGGTCAGCATTAGCCATAGCGGACTGATTCAACACAGCAGGGGTGCTCGTGAGGTCGGGAGCTATAGCCTTTTCATTGAATTGATCCGCCCCAAGCATTCGATTCGTCATGCTCGTGAAGGCCACGGACGAGCCCGTGACGAGGAAGAGGGCGATGATTGGCGTCGCGCCGGCGGCCATGCCGCCAATGCCAATCCAATTTTCTACCGCCGTTCCAACGGCGTCATTCGTGAAGAAAGAGTACTGATTCGTGTTGAGGAAGGAAGCCTGAATGGCATCTCTGGCCCCGGCTCGAATGTACATGTCCGTGATGCGCATCACCGGAAGCCACAGCTGAATCCATACCAGCATGGAAAGGTATTTCCCAACAAGGCTCAAACCAAAGGAGCCCGTGCAGATAAGGAACGCCACGAGCGGCGTGATAGCGTAGACCATGCCCTCAATCAGGGCCATCATGGCGCGGGCGGACACCAAGAAGAGCGTCTGCTCGGACGCTTGCTGATAGCTCTTCTGAAGAATGGTCTGATTGATAGCCATTGCCGAGGCGGTATCGAGCTGACGCCGATACCACTGATCCGCCGCGTGGTCATACTGAACGCGCAGAAGCGACATAATCATCCAATTCTGCACACTCTGATTGACATTGGAAAGATCAGTAATGGCGTTGTTTATATGCTCATAATCCGTTGAGCCTTCAACTCCGAAAACGCGGTTCACCCATTTGATGACGTTTGTATCAGCCGTCAGAGGAGTGAAAATGGCTTTGAACTTCGGAAAGGCTTTTTGACATGACATCGTACCGCCACCGGGAATCAGAAGTTGAGTCATCTTCATCTCATCATCTGACTTGAAAGCGTCGATGTCTCCCTTGTAAAT
>CAVJUB010000175.1:0-4639 GCA_963652545.1 Hallella faecis
CTTCGCTTCTTTGAAGCACTGGTGACTGTCGGAATTATGACAACCTTCGCACCCTGGGTGATTTTGTATTACTAAGACTTTGGTGCCGTCTCAGCCAAAACATCACATCCGAACGTCAGCGACGCCTGCACTCGGCGCCGCAAAAAAAATAGCGGTGTCGTCAAAACACCGCCACAAGAAAATTGAAGTCGCGACAGGCCTCGGGCAGCAGACTGAAACTGAATCTGAGACTGAGGATCACCGTGTCCCTGAGACTGAGTGACAGGAACCGCAGCATTCTTTATTCTGAAGCTTGACAATTCCTGAATTCTGTCGACACGGCACTGCGCCTCGAAGACCTTTAATCTGTGGTCTTCCCCAGAGTTCGATCCTTGATGGATCGATGTAGTAGGCCTGTACCTGCCGCACAAAGTCGGCGAGCCGTTTCTATGCGCCCGGCCGCGCCGACACCTTCAAATTTTTTACTTTCCAAGCGAAGCGAGATAATCGTAGACTGACTGTAACTCGTGTGGAATAACGATCTTCAGCTGACGCACCGCTTCGTGTTGGAACACGAGCCAATCGCGGTATTCCGTTTGAAGCTTCCTTTCTTCCACCCCGATACGATCAACTTCCGCCTTGTAGTTTTTCAGCGCTTTCTCGTACTCATTCAAAGCCTCACGATAGCGACGCGTTCGTTCGAGATTCTCATTTTTTATAAGAATATCAAGCTTCGCCTTGAGCGTATTGACTTCCGCCTCCCAGGAGCGCTGAGCCTGTTGCCAGCGATTGTAGCTTTCATACACCAAGCCAGGTTCCGCACTGGGTTTGAAAGTACGAATCGTGGTATTACTACCATCAACCGAAGCCTCGACGGGCCTCGCGACGTGATCCGCAAGGTTATCTTTCGCGTTGGCGAGCACGCCCTCCGGATGAATATAAACGCCCAACGTACTCGCTTTCGCTTCCAAAAGAAGGTAGTGAGCCAAATCCTTCACCGAAAGCCGAGACTTCGCCCAATCCAGCGTAGCGTCTATAGGACTCATCGGCTCCCGAGGCTCTTTCGGCTCATGAAGCGACTCCCGCACAGCGCGTTTTTCACTGTTTTCCGGAAGTCTCAACCAATCTTCAAAATCGAACCTATCCAAGTATTCCACACGCCGCTGTTTTTCTATCACCGCTTCATGTACGTAAGCCATGAAACCACGCAAAGCCCCGATTCTTTCCGCAATGGGAAGAAGTTCTTTCAGAAAAGCTTCGTCCTTTCCCTTGGCAATAAGCCGAGGCTGATCGCTCCCCGTCAACAGCTCAAGGAACGTATCGTAGAAAACGCTCGACTTCACCTCAGCTTCGAGTCGATTCACCTCCTGAGAAGCCAGCCCCGCCAGAAAAGAAGCGGAAACCGCAGTGATCCCCGGTTCAGGACGTTCAGGATTAACAAAAAACTGGTCACACTTGGTATCTTCAATGAACATGATATGAATTCCTTTACTTTGCCAGCACCCGAGGCAGGCCTCCAAGCACTCAGCATTTAATGGTGTCTGCTGTTTTCACGAAAATTGACGACGCTCGTACTAAACCCTGTTTGAAAATACAGGTACGAGACCTGACCGTTGCCCCAGACGTCTCTTTTTAGAAGCATCACAAAATAGGCAACTGTCCCTTTGCTAATCGATGATCGAGCGAAGCGGTCTTAAACATCCATTCTGACGATGTTCCCCAGCGTTCTCTATGGAGTCTCAAAGCAGAAACAACTCATTTCTGATAGTCGGCATTATGGGCTCTGATGCGTCTATTTATGACGCACCCAACCCAAGCCACTCGGGACTCTGCACACATGGTGCGGCCGTCCGCTGAACCCAACTTCTGACGCGCCTACAATGCCCTTCATGTGCCGCGCGCGGCTTTCCTCCTCTCCCCGCCATGTTCAACGTCCTTGAAAAACTGCCAGAAGGCGATCTCGAGCGCCGCCTGCTTGTCCGAGCGGACGAACTGCTCGAAGAAGGCGCCCCCGATCCCGACGAAAACGAGCTCGTGAAGCTTCGGCAGGAAAACTACGTCCTCTGGCAGGAGCTCAAGAACGCCGAGGCGCTGGAAGAGCGCAACCACAGCCTCGAAAAGGAGAACTACCTTCTGAAGGAAGAGCTCGGCGCCGCCCAAAGCACCGAGTCAGGCGGAAAGTTCGACCTTCTCGCTCTCCTCACCCTCGCAGGCGGCGGCAAGCCCCGCCTCACGCCAACCGAGTGCCTTCGCCTCATCGCCGCCGCAGCGCCCGACCGCGTCACCATTCTGCCGTCTGCCTATGAAAGCGCCTCCGACGTGGACAAGACCTTCACGAGCGGCGACCGCCTTCTGGCGCTCCTCGCAAGACTCGTGACGCGCTACCTTGACGCCGTGCGCAGCGGCGCCGACGTTTCCGGCATCTTCTCTTTCCAGGAATTCGCGCGCACGGAGAGCGAAACCACCATGAGCACCGCCGCGCTCGCCGACCGCCGCAAGTTCTCCTACCGAGGCAAGACGCTTCTCATGGATTCGCATCTCAAGCTCGGCGTCGCGGCCAACCTGCGCTTCACGCTGCGCGTCTACTTCGCCTACGACCCGACGGCCGGGCGGATCGTGATCGGCTGGTGCGGCGAACACCTGCCCATCTGAGGAGGCCGCATGCCCATCGACAGCCTGCAGCGCAAGCGTCTGGAATCCGACTTCACGCTCAACGCCAACCTCAGCATCCTCAACGCGTTCGTCATCGATCACACCGGCATTCTGCAAGGCCTTTCCTTGAGCAGCCTGATGGGCTCGCGCGTCTTCTTTCACACGAGCGGCAAGAAGCAGTCCCAGCACCTGCAGACGCTCTTTGACGAGGCCAAAGACCTGCCCGAGCGCTACGAACGCATGCAGCACGCATGCAATCTCATCGCCTGGTCCATGCAGCGGCGCTACATCGAGTTTGCGACGCCTGACGACTGGTACAACCAAGACCGGCTTCACTGCGATGCGCGCCGCGCCGCCGGCCTCGCCTTCTACCTCGTGCTGCCGCCTGGGCGTCTGCCGGGCATGGTCGGACTCTTTGCCAACGTCTTTCTCACGGCCGACGATGCGCTCGAAGTCGCCGTCAACCTCGATGCAGAAGGACACTACGCCTCACAGACCGACTGGCTCGTGGCCGTCGAAAGAGCGCCGCGCACGCTGCGCTGGGAGCGCGTGTCCGAGCACGCAGAAACGCTGCTGGAGCCGGACGAGACGACGAACAACGCCCCGTTGCGTCAGGTGGTCGGGCGCGTCCTCTGGTTTCTCGCTTCGGACCACCCGCAAGCGGCCCGCTGGCGACGTGACTTCGGCCGCGAACTGCACCGGATCTATGCGCAGCTGGAGCCTTTTTCCAAGGCGAATCTCGCCGCTGCAGTTCAGCTCACGACCTTCACGCCGTGTTCCTCAGACACCGCCCGGCCGGACGCCGTCGAGCTGCTGCCCTTTGAGCGCGCTGAACTCGTCAAGCATCACAGCGAATTCGCCTGCGTCTTCGCCCGCGGCGACCGGCTGACGCAGCGGATGGAGGTGGGCGACCGGTTCGCCGTCTGGGAAGAGGCGCTGCGCACCGTGACGAAGCGAATGCAAGCCGCCCAAGCCGAGCCCCAGTTCGAGCACTATCTTTGCCAGGCGTTTCTCGCCGCCACCCGCTTCAAGCTTCAGGAAGAGAAGACGGCCCATCCGCACGAAGCCACGGTCGGACTGCTTCTTCGCCTGAAGGACGTGCTGATCCTCCACGAATGGATCCAAGCCGCCGCCCGACAGAACTGTCAGCTTCGCAAGAGTCTCCTCCTGTGCGCGCTGCTGTCGTCGCCGGGCGCGGCGGAAAAGCTGAATTGGTCAGACGAAGAGCACTGGATCAGCCAAACGCTGTTCAAGGCGGGCCTCGGCTACCTGCCCGCCCGCTCCCGTCCCGTCTATGCGGGCTTTGACGACGCGCTGCTCACGCGCAGCGCCTGGCGCCTGGCGACGATCTTTCAAGCGGACTTTCTGGACTTCCCGCGCGACGTGCCCGTCACGCTCGACTCCGCCGCCCGCCTGACGCTGGGCTTCAAAGCCTGCCTCACGGCGCTCCCCTTGAAGACGCCGGACGACATCGCGGCGTTTCGAAAAACTCTGCAGCAGGCCGCCGTCTTTCTCGCGCAGTATGCGGCCATGGGCGCCGTCACAACGGACGCCGCTCGGGCGGCGCTGCGGGTGCTGCACGCAGGCGAATGCCTGCGCCGCCTCAACCCGCGCATTCAGGATGCGAAGGCGGAGCTGCTGAAGCTCATGACGGCGGGCGTCTGCGACGAGGCACAGAAACCCGAGGCCGATACCTGAGCCATCCGCTCGATCGGCGCTTCCGAAGCCCGTGATCGACGCGTAATTCGTCCAAAATTTTTTTGTCCAATTTTTGGACAAGACTCCTTGCTTTTTGCAACAGTTCCGCTTGTTTCGGACAATTTGTCCACTGAATCGCCGCGAATCAGAGCAAGATGACGGTTGTCATTCATCTTCTTTCGGAGCGCCGAAATGCAGCTGTCCAAATTGAAATCCTTGTCCGCCGACGAATGCTGGCAAGGCTATCTCATGGGGAAGGTCACGCATTTCGACTGCATGTTCCGCGACTACCTGACGGGCCGCATCGAGT
>CAVJUB010000176.1:0-4636 GCA_963652545.1 Hallella faecis
ATCACGCGCGCCAAGAAGAACGCCACCGTGTTTGCGGCGAAGGCGGCGCTGGAAAAGGCGGTGAAGACGCCGGTGCGGCGCCTTGGGGGACTCGCGCGGCGGCTGCGGGAAAATACAGCCGCAACTTCGTGAGGTTGAAGTGCGGCTTTGATGAAACAAGCGTTAGGCAATGCCTTGCATTTTGATGTCAAGCAGGCAGGAAATCATCATTTTTACTTGCTCCAGCACATCGGGCGGGAGCTTTTCCTTGAAGTCACAGTGCCTGGCGGTCCAGTCAAGACAGTGAACTTGATCTGATAGAACAACGGAAGTTGGATCATCAGATACCAACACTTCAAAGGGGTAGTCCTTTTGGTGAGAGGTCATGGCGCAACAGACCATCAAGCCTGTAGTTCGGTTGTACGCAGCAGGACTGAGAACGGCAGCGGGACGCCGGCCGTTTTGTTCGTGTCCTGATGCGGGACCGAAATCCAACCAAACCACGTCGCCGGCTTCAGGGACGTAACGAACCGACTCGGAGCTTCTCATAACAGTTCCTTCCCGCGAGGTTCGCCAAAATCGACCAGTTCGTGGCGATTTTCGGGTGTTACTTTCGAAAGCAATTCCTGCAGGTTGTAGATGCGTCTTAGTTTCTGTAAGACTACCTTACCATTAACTACTGCCATTTCGAGTTGCTCATTTTGCGTCAATCCTGCTTCACTGAAAATGTGGGCGGGAATGCGGACAGCCATGCTGTTGCCCCATTTTTTTACCGAAACGATCATAGTGAATTAGCTCCTATGTAGATACAGTGATGATACATGCATCTTTCCTCAACTGCAAGGTGTCGTGTGTTGTGTTGACAAGTTGTGTCTGCCGTCTGTTGCGGAAGGAGCGCCAGCACATCATCCTGCATGGCAACCGACAGGAGACCATAGGAGATCGCATCAACGTCCACGCGGCATCGTCGGCCGCCCAACCGTGCGATGGCGCTCTCCGGGGATTCTTCAACGTCGAGGTGCTGCCGCAGCTATTCAAGGGTTTCAGTTGGGGCTCATTTAGTGCAGAGCCGCTTTGGGCTTGTCACGAATCCGACACACAGCGGTCTCAAAATCGCCCAATGCACGTTTGTACGCCGAACGACGGAGCTGTAGGCGCGCAACTTCGGCTAAACTCAATCAATCGGCTGAATTCGGCCTAAACAGCGAGACGGCCTTCGCGGTCCCGCTCTCATTTCTGGAGTCGAGTCTTGACTAAGTTCACTACTTTTGCCGCCGCGCTCGCCGCTGCGACGATGACGGTTTCTTTCTCTGCGTCCGCTGCGGACACGGAGGCGCTTTTGAAGGCCGCGCAGGCTGAAGGGGCGGTGAGCTCCGTCGGCATGCCCGACACGTGGGCCAACTGGGTCGGCACGTGGAAGGACCTGCAGAAGCTTGGCATCAAGACGCAGGACACCGACATGTCCTCCGCCGAGGAAATCTCCAAGATGATCGCCGAGGGCGAGAACGCCACGGCCGACATCGGCGACGTGGGCTTTGAATTCGGTGAATTCGCCGCGAAGAAGCGCATCACGATGCCCTACAAGCCCTCCACCTGGGACCAGATCCCCGGCTGGGCGAAGGACAAGGACGGCCACTGGTGCCTGAGCTACACGGGCACGGTCGCCTTCATCATCAACAAGGAGCTCGTGAAGAATCCTCCGAAGAGCTGGGCTGACCTTTTGAAGGGCAAGTACCGCGTCTCCGTGGGCGCCGTGGGCTCGGCCGCGCAGGCGAACTACGCCGTGCTCGCCGCCGCCATGGCGATGGGCGGCAACGAAAAGAACCTCAACCCCGCGTACGACTTCTTTGCGAAGATCGCCAAGCAGGGGCGCCTCTCCATGGTGGACCCCGTGGTGGCGAACCTCGAGAAGGGCGAAGTTGAAGTCGGCATGCTCTGGGACTTCAATGCGTTGAACTACCGCGATCAGATCGACCGCAGCCGCTTTGACGTGGTGATCCCTGAGGAAGGCAGCGTCACCTCGGGGTACACGACGATTCTGAACAAATATTCGAAGCACCCGAACGCCGCGAAGTTCGCCCGCGAATACATCCTGTCCGATCAGGGCCAGATCAACCTCGCCGGCGGCTACGCCCGCCCGATCCGCGCGCAGTACGTCAACATGCCGGACGACGTGAAGGCGAAGATGCTCCCCGAGTCCCAGTACAAGAATGCGAAGCCCATCACCGACTTTGCGGCCTGGACGAAGACGAGCAGCAAGCTCTCCCGCCAGTGGCAGTCCAAGGTCTCCATCTACATGAAGTGATGACCTCGGCGGCCGCGAAACGACGCGGCGTCGGAAAGGAAAAAGCGGCCCCGGGATTTCGGCATTTGCTGACCGGGGCTTCTTTTTTGGAAAATCTCGCCGGCGGCGCCGTGCGAGGCCGGGGTCGGACCGTTAGAATACGGGCCTTATTCCAAATTTCTGCATCAACGGATAAAGTGACAGCAAGTTTCATTAGTAAAAGCGACGGAGGGACCGAAGGCTTCATCAAGCACGTCCTTCTGATGCTGCCCTTTGCAGTGGTGTTTCTGGCCTTTCAGATCGTTCCGATGATCTGGGTGATCATCAATTCCCTCTACGTGGAGGAGGATGAGGTCTGGGGCTTCGGAAACTATGTCGAGATTCTTTCCGATCCGTTCTTCCTGCAGAGTTTTTCGAATTCGCTGTGGCTTTCCTTCTGGAGCTCTCTCGTGGGGCTCGTGATCGCGGGCTTTGCGGCGGCGAGCTTGAACAAAGTGTCAAGCCGCGTCCGCGACTGGATGGTGAGCTTCACGAACATGACGAGCAACTTCTCCGGGGTGCCGCTCGCGTTTGCCTTCATCATCATTCTGGGCTTCAACGGCTCGATCACGCTGCTTCTGAAGGACCTGGGACTCATCGAAAAGTTCAACGTCTACGGGATCGAGGGACTCTTTCTCATCTACACCTACTTCCAGATTCCGCTGGGGATTCTGCTGCTCTTTCCCGCGTTCACGGCCTTGAAGCCTGAGTGGGAGGAGGCCGCCCGCACGATGGGCGCGACGCGCCTGCAGTACTGGATGAAGGTGGCGATTCCGGTGCTGCTCCCAGCGCTGCTCGGGACCTTCACGATTCTCTACGCCAACGCCATGGGCGCCTACGCGAGCGCGTACGCCCTCACGGTCGGCAACTACAACCTCGTCACGATCCGCATCGGCCAGCTTGTGGTGGGCGACATCTTCTTCCAGCCCAGCCTCGCGGCGGCCTTGTCCGTGCTCCTCATCATCATTCTGGGGTTCGTGGTGGCGATCTACCGCTGGCTTTTGAGGAGGTCCTACCATGCAGCTTAAGTTCACGGGCGAGCTCTGGCACCGCGGGGTGATCCTTCTCGTGGCGCTGGTGCTGGCGCTCCCCATTGTCGCCACCGTGATGTACGCCTTTGCGACGAACTGGGGCGCGACGATTCTTCCGGACGGCTTCACGCTCAAGTGGTTTGAGCGCCTTCTCACCGATCCGCGCTTTTTGGCGGCGCTGGGGCGCAGCCTTTTGATTTGCTTTGCGACGCTCATCGTCTCAACGTTGCTCGTCTTGCCGCTCATCTTCGCGGTCTTTTATTACTTCCCGAAGCTCAAAGGCGTGATGGAAGTTCTCATCATCCTGCCTTTTGCCGTGCCGCCCGTGGTGTCGAGCGTGGGGCTTCTGCAGATGTTCGCGGGCGATCCGCTTCCCATCGTGGGAACGCCCTGGATTCTGATCGGCACCTACTTCACGATCACGGTGCCCTTCATGTACCGGGCGCTCGCAAATGGCATGGCGGGCATCAACTTGAAGGACCTCATTGACGCGGCGCACCTGCTGGGCGTGGGGACGTTCTCCGCCTTCATGCGCATCATCCTGCCGAACTTGAACCGCGCGCTTCTCGCGTCCCTTTTCATCAGCTTCTCCTTCCTGATGGGCGAGTTTGTCTTTGCGAACATGCTGGTGGGCACGCGCTACGAGACGCTGCAGATCTACCTTTACACGAAGCGCATGACGAGCGGCCACTTGAACGCCGCCATCGTCTCGGCGTACTTCTTCTTAACGCTCATTCTCACCTGGGCGGCGATGTACCTGTCGCGCAGCCGCCGGGAAGAAAACATCATCGAAGAGTAGGGTTTTTGAAAAATGACGACGTCTTTTGTCTCCGTCCGCTCGCTCGCCAAGCATTTCGACGCGACGCGGGTCTTTGAAGACCTGAACTTTGACATTGCCCGGGGCGAGTTCATCACGCTTCTGGGCCCCTCGGGCTGCGGCAAGTCGACGCTGCTGCGGTGCCTCGCGGGGCTTGAAATGCCCGACGCCGGCACGATCAGCGTGGACGGCGAGGACATCACGCACACGAAGGCGCAGAAGCGCAACATCGGCATGGTGTTCCAGAGCTACGCCTTGTTCCCCAACATGACGGCGCTCGAAAACATCGCGTTCGGCCTCAAGATGGCAAAGCTCGCGCCCGCCGTCATCGAGGAGCGCGTCAAGAACGCCGTGGCACTTGTGGAGCTTGCCGGCAATGAAAAGAAGTACCCGCATCAGCTCTCGGGCGGCCAGAAGCAGCGCGTGGCGCTTGCTCGCGCGCTCGTCACTGAGCCGCGCATTCTCCTGCTGGACGAACCGCTTTCG
>CAVJUB010000177.1:0-4572 GCA_963652545.1 Hallella faecis
GGCTGCGGATGACACGGGCATTATCAAAACTATTCTGAAGAAGGGGACAACCCCCGATTACGAATTCAAGTCTACCGAGTCCGGTAAGCTTAAGATCCAGGCTCTTGTTATCCCGCAGTGCAAATAGTTCTTTCTAGTTCTATTTCAGCCTAATATCTGTTAGCAGACTCCCGCCCGTCGAGAGTCTGCTTTTTCTTTCCCGCAACCTCCTTCCCCACCTCTCTCCCCCTCTGCCGCCATGCCCTTCTCCCTCACCGCCGCCCTTCGAGAACTCCACGACCGCCGCGGCTCCGACCTGCACCTCAAGTCCGGCGCCCCCGCGACGCTGCGCCTCGTGGGCGACCTCGTGCCTCTTTCCTCGGATCCCGTCACCGAAGACGAGCTCACTGCGGCGCTTCAGTCCATTGCCTCGGAAAAGCTCGTCAAAGTCTTTCAAGAAAAGGGCGAAGTCGACTTCCGCTACAGCATTCCCGGCCTCTGCCACTACCGCGTCAACTTCTACAAGACGATCAACGGCACGGCGGCGGCCTTCCGCGAGATTCCGGCGTCGATTCCCTCCTTGGAAGAACTGGGCGTCAACCCCGACTTGAAGCGCCTCGCGATGCTGGACAGCGGCTTGGTCCTCGTCACCGGCCCCACGGGGAGCGGCAAATCCACCGTCACCGCGGCCCTGATCGACTACGCCAACGAATGCCGCAAGGACCACATCCTCACGATCGAGGACCCGGTGGAATTCATCTATCACCCGAAGTCCTGCTTTGTGAGCCAGCGCGAAGTGGGCACGCACACGCCCTCCTTTGCGGACGCCCTGCGCGTCGCCCTGCGCGAGGACCCCGACATCATCGTCGTGGGGGAAATGCGCGACTACGAAACGGTGTCCTTGGCGATTGAAGCGGCGGAAACGGGGCACCTCGTTTTTGCCACGCTGCACACGCGCTCGGCCGCCCAGTCCGTGGACCGCATCATTGACATCTTCCCCGCCGAAGACAAGTCGCAGATTCGCGCGAGCTTGTCGGATTCCCTGCAGGCCGTCCTCGCCGTCTCGCTCATGAAAACCGCCGACGAAACGCGGCGCGTGCAGGCGATGGAGGTGCTGATCGCGAACCCCGCCATCCGCAACCTCATTCGCGAGGGAAAGACGCACCAGATTCAAAACGTTTTGCAGACGGGCCGGGCGCAGGGCATGTGTACAATGGACGATGCCCTTCTGGAACTGCTGGAGCAGGGCGAAATCACGCGGGAGACGGCGGTGAAATACGCGCGTCTTCCGGAAAAATTCAAGCAGTCGGCCTTTTAACCTTCGTCCCTCGGTTCATTCATGAGCTACCTTGAGCTCCTCTCCCTCACGCGGGAGCCGTTTTCCAACTCCCCGGATCCGGACGCCTACTACGCCGCGGAGACGCATTCGCTGTGCCTGAACCGTCTGGAGATCGCGATTCGCCTGAAACGGGGCCTCAACGTCGTCCTGGGCGAAGTGGGCACCGGCAAAAGCACCCTCTGCCGCAAGCTCGTGAAGACCCTTTCGGAAAAGCCGGACTTCACGGTGTTCTGCTTGCTGGACGGCGGCGCCGAAAGCGCGGCGAGCTTTTTGAAAACGCTTTGCGTGCACTTTGGCGTGGCGTGGGACGGGAAGGACACCGCGGAAGCGATCGACAAAATCGAAAGCCGGGTGCTGAAGCTCGCCTTGGAAGAAAAGCGCCAGCTCGTCCTTTTGATTGACGAAGGGCAGAAGCTCACGCCGGAAGCGTTGGAAATCCTGCGGGTGCTTCTTAACTTTGAAACGAACACCGAGAAGCTCCTGCAGATCGTCATCTTCGCGCAGCCGGAATTCCGGACGGTGATGGATGCCATCCCCAACTTCCGCGACCGCGTGAACGAATGCCTGACGTTGTCGCCCCTCACCGAAAAAGAAAGCCTCGCGCTCATTCGGCACCGGCTCAATTTGTCGGGGGGCGAAGCCGCGGAGCAGCTCTTTACGACGAGCGCCTTGAAGGCCCTCTACAAAGCGGGGAACGGCCGCCCGCGCCCCATGATCCGGCTCGCGCATCAGGCGCTTTTGGGCATGCTCATGACCAACAAGAAGTCCGTGGACGCGGGGCTCGTGAAAGTGCAAGCGGAGCGCAGCGAAGGCAAGTCCGCCAACCGCCACCTGGGACGCTGGGTCGCTCTCGGGGGCGTGCTGCTCATCCTCATGGCGGGAGCCTTCGCACTCGTGCGGCAGGACCTGCTGCCCCCTGCGTGGCAAGCAAAGCTGCAGGCCCTCCTCTACCCCGCGATGCCCATTGCGAACGACTCCCCCGCCGCCCCGACGCCCGCCGCAGACCTCACGCCCGATCCCGTGGAAGGCGCGTCGATTGTGATCGCGCCTGCGACGGACGCAGCGGAGGCGTCTCCAACCGCTGCGGAGGCCGCGGTTGCGGAAGAGCACACGCTCGGCACCGTGACGCTGGCGACGCCCCTCACCTACGCCGAAATCGCGCAGCTCTTTTACGGCACGAAGGACGCGGAGGAAGCCCTTCACGACGCCAACCCCGGCGTGGCGGTGAAGCTCAAAGAAGTCGTGCTGCCGGAACTCGCGTTTCGCACGCCCGGCTACCTTTTGAAGAACTCGCAGCTGGCGTTTGCCGAATACGACACGATGCAGGCCGCCTACGAGGCGCTGCCGACGCTCGCTTCGCTCGAACCGCGTCTCGCGGCCCGGCGCGATGCGGACGGAAAGCTCAAGTTCTATCTTCTTGCGCGCACGTCGTTCTCGAAGCCCGCCCGCGCGTGGCAGTGGCTCGCGCAGCGAAAGCCTCCCGTTGACATCACCCCGAAGATTCTCCCGCCCTACGGGCGGCTTGAGACCGCCCTCTTCGCCTTTCCGGAGTGAGCCATGGAATTTTTTGACCTTCTCCCCCTCATTCCCAAAGACGTCGCGGCCGTGGCCTGCGGCTTTCTGGGGCTTTTCCTGGGGAGCTTCTACAACGTCTGCTCCGACCGGTACTTGTCGGGCGAATCCATTCTCTGGCCGCCCTCGCACTGCACGGCGTGCAACGCAAAGCTCTCGCCCCTGGAGCTCATTCCCGTCGTAAGCTGGGTGGTGTTGAAAGGCCGCTGCCGGCACTGCGGGGCGGTGATCGGCTGGCGCTATCCCTTGATGGAAGTCGCGACGGCGTTCTTTTATGCTTTGGCGGGCTGGCGCTACGGGTTCACATTGCCGCTCCTTGTGGCGCTCATTTTCACGGGGCTCTTTCTTGTGTTGTCCGCGATCGACTTTCAGGCGTACCTCTTGCCCGACAAGATGACCTTCCCCGCGGCCGTCCTCGCCATTCCCTGCGCCATCTGGGGGCTCGGACACGACTGGGCGGAGACCATTCTTGGCGGCGTCATCGGCGTGGGGCTCTTCTGGGGGCTCGCCCTTTACTACAAGTGGCGCACGGGCCGCGACGGCCTCGGGTTCGGGGACGTGAAGCTCATGGCCTCTCTCGGATTTTTGTGCGGCCTCTCTGCGCTCCCGATGATTCTTCTCATCGCGGGCGTGACGGCTTTGGCGGCCTTCGGGATCCTCACCTTGAAGCGAGGCGGCGTCTCGGGGCTGGGCGGAGTTATGATGCCCTTCGGGCCCTTCCTGTGTCTCGCGGGGTGGGTGAGCCTCGTTTACGGCGAGGCGATTCTTCAATGGTGGATACAATGGATCGTCGGCTGATGCCTTGCGCCCGCCGCGACGAGCGCGGGTTTACGCTCATTGAGATCATCTTGGTGCTCCTTCTCATGGCCCTGATGGCGGGGCTCGTCGTTCAGTGGTCTCCGAAATTGAAAGCGCCTGACGCCACGACGGAGCACGAGAAAGCCCTCATGATCGCCCGCATTGCGCACGCTCGCAATCAGGCCGTGCTCCGCAACCAGGAAGTGAAGCTCGAAGTGAACGGCGGCACCTCCCTCTACTACAAGGACATGACGCCCCTCACTGGCGAAGGCTCGAAGGGAGATGACGGCTATGCGGTGACGTTCACGGACGTCAAGCTCACTTCCAGCAAAGGTGATTCCTTCACCATGACGTTTGACGAAAACTTCAACTACAGTGGTCCCGACACCGTAACCATCACGAGCACCGACGATGCCCAAAAGACGTCCACGCTTTCCATCAACGGAGTCGGCTATGTGGAATAAAACCCAAGGCTTCACGCTCATTGAATGCGTCGCCACGCTGATCCTGCTGGGACTCCTTGCGGTTGTCTCCGTGTCCGTCACGAGCGCTTTTCGCTACAAGGCGGAGCAGGCTGTCCTCGTGCAGACCGACGTCTTCATCGCCTCGAGCTGCATTGAGCGCGCGAAGGCGCTCTCTGCTTCCGGCGAATTCGAAAAGAGCAAGTCTTCTTTCGGATGCCCCAAAGCCTCCTCCGTCAAGGTAACCCCTCTCAAGGCCACGCCCAGCCAGATCGCTTCGGGTTCGAGCGGCAGCGTGAAGATTGAGCCTTCTTCATCCGAGTCGGAGGCACGCTTTTATCTTGTAACGGTCAAGGCCGGTTCCGTGGAGCTCAACTATGTGGCGCGATAACCCCCATGCCCGCGGCTTCACGCTGCTTGAAG
>CAVJUB010000178.1:0-4562 GCA_963652545.1 Hallella faecis
AGCGAAAGGCGTCCGGAATGGCCGGCGCCAGTTCGCCTCGCGGCCTCAGCCGTACGGCGCCCGCCAAGTCATTTCGCCGCGACAGCGCGACGGCGAGCGCCAGCACATCGCGTCGAGCCACCTGACTCTCCGCTAGATGCATCGTGAGAAACTCGTTCAACACGAGGTGCGGCATCGCGGGCTTCTCGAACTTCAAAATCCGATCCGAAGCGAGCCGCTCGCCTTGCGCGAGACCGTAGGCCTCGCCCAGCTTGAGCACGTTGAGCTTCGTCTGCACGCCCGCCACCGAAAGCCTCGGCGCCCCGTCCCAAATCGAAAGCGGCTTCGTGTCGGGATGACTCAGCCGATCGGCGAGCTCCGCCTCGGTCACCGGGCGAAAGGCGTCCGGAATGGCCGGCGCCGGTTCACCTCGCGGCTTCAGCCGCACGGCGCCCGCCAAGTCATTTCGCCGCGACAGCGCGGCGGCAAGCGCCAGCACATCGCGTCGAGCCACCTGACTCACCGCCACGAGCTGATCCAGCGCTTCGCCTTCGGGCAGCAGGTTCTCCAAAAAAGCGTAGGCGGCGCCTTCTTCCGTCGGCTTCGAAAAAGGCAGCGCCGGTGAAAGCGGAAATCCCGCCGCCCGCCAGGAAGGCGCGTAGTGAAGCGTCAGCCAATCGCCCGCCGCCTTCAGCTCGCCGACGAGCGCGCTCCCGAGGAAAACGTCGCAGGCGGTCTCAAACCCAGTCATCGTCCGCCTCCGGCTGTTCCGCCGCCGCAAGCCGCTCCTTGCTCAGCGCCGAGAAGTCGAGCGCGAGTCCCAGCGCCCCCAGCACGGTGGTGAGCGTGGAAAACCGCACGTCGCAGCCTTGCTCAAGCTTGATGATGGTGCGCTTGCTCACGCCCGTGAAGCCCGCCAACGCCTCCTGCGTGTGTCCCAGCTGCCGGCGGCGTTTCTGCACTGTCTCTCCCACGGTTTTCATGAGGAGCGCATCGGAAGAAAGAATCGTCGGCATGGCAGGCAAATCGGATCTGGAAACGGCAACAAGTGAAGTTTACTGCATATCCCTCCGTTTCTCGTCGAAAAATGAACTATTCTGCACCAACCAACCGTATTCGTAGCCGCAACTTTCGATGTACGATCACACGACATCTGACCTTTTGAAGGACGATTCTTATGGAAGACCTCTCCCAGTCTGAAGCCCGCGGGAATCTCTCCTCACCGGCTCAAACGGCGAAAAGCTCGCCCGTTGACATCAGCGTTCGCGACAAAGTTGCCGCGGCGCCGCTGTCCAGGCAAGAGCACAATGACTCACATTTTCATAAATTAGACCAAGAGATCAACTCAATTCTCAACGACTTTGACAACTTGAACAAGGCGCTTGGCAAGCGATGATCCAGCCATTTTTTTGCTAGATGATGTTGAAATCAAAGGCTAATTTCAATATTTAGTCATACGGAGCCCTGTTGTCTGGTGCAGAAGCGCCGCAAACGCGGTGAGCCCGCGCGCCGACGGGAAGCGGATGCCCAAGGTGTCACCTCTGCCCGACGCCGCTTCACAAGCGGCATGACGTTAGCCCGATTGGCAAAATTCAACACCTAACATCGGAATTTTTTATTCCTTTTACCGGTTCAAATTTGCATCTGGCCACCAATTTCCATAAGATAGACCTCAAGCTCTCATTTCTCCAAGAGGTTTCTGCATGGAAGACACTTACGTTCGAATCACGGCTGTCACACTCGACAACTTCAAGAATGTCGGCCACGGCGAGCTTCGTCTGGATAATCCCAAAAAGAACTTTCCGTGCAGCGTTCTAGGCCTTTACGGACAAAACGGCTCGGGCAAAACGGCGCTCATTGAAGCCGTGGGACTCTTGAAAACGCTTCTTTCCCGTGAAGCACTCCCCGAGAACATCGGCGGAAGCATTCGCATCGGAGCGGAGGCCGCCCGAATTGCCTTCGAGTTTCAAATCGCCGGCCCGGACGACCCAGCGCTTCCTCTCACCACGTTCTATGAGTTCCAGATCAAGCGGTCGCGCCCCGAACCCGATCCCATTTCGGGCCAAACCAGCTCCGACGGCACCTCCCTCGCTCGAGTCGCTGACGAAAAATTGAGCGCCGTCCTGCCGCTCGCCAACGGCGCCAAGCGCCGCCTGCTGCTCATCGACAGCACCGAAGGCGATCCGTTTACGCCCGTTGAGAAAGTCAAGCAGCTGATCGGCTCCTCTACGGACGACAAGAAGGCACTGTCACTCGTCAAAACGCTTGCACAAGACAAGCGCCAGACCTTCGTTTTCTCCTACAAGCTGCAGCAGCTGATGGAAGCGGAATCCGCCCGAAGTCCTCACAGTGAACTAGGCCAAACGGTGCTTCGTCTGGTCAACCGCTTGCGCCGCTGGGCTCAAGAAGAACTCTTTCTGTATACGACGGCTCAGGCCGGGCTCATCAGCCTCGACACGCTTCCACTTTGGATGAAGGAAACGGGCGATCAAACACGCCCTTCCGTCGCCGGCAACGTGCTCTTGCCGCTCAATCGCGCCTTTTCTCTGCCGGTTGAGCTTCTGAACCTCATCGACCGAGTGCTCTCCAGCATCAATCTCGTTTTAGTTCAGCTAGTCCCCGGTCTCACCATTGGCCTTGCACGCCTGCAAACCGCTTTGAATGCCCAAGGACAGAAAGTCGCCGATGTAGAGCTGGTGTCCTACAAAAACACCCAGCCGATTCCCCTCCGATACGAGTCTGACGGGATCAAGAAGATCATCTCCGTCCTTCATCTTTTGATCAGTGTCTTCAATGAGCGCACGGTAACGGTCGCCATTGATGAACTCGATTCCGGCATCTTTGAATACCTTCTCGGCGAATTGCTCCGCCTCATTTCGTCCCGCGGCCGAGGACAGTTGATCTTCACCTCTCACAATCTGAGAGCTTTGGAAACCATCGACAAATCCTTCATAGCATTCACGTCCACTGATTCCCAAAACCGCTACTTGCGCCTTAAAAACATCAAAGCCACGAACAATCTCAGGGACACTTATTTCAGAGACTTGATGCTAGGCGACAATTCTGAATTGCTCTACGACATGACCAACAACGCCAAGATCGCTCTCGCTCTGCGGGACGCCGCGCCCCGCCATGCCTAAGAAAATCGTTCTCATCATCGTTGAAGGCCCTTCGGACTCGACCGCCCTGGACGCTTATCTTTCCGACGTGTTTGCCTCCAACTTCGTGCACATCGTCATTGTCTACGGAGACATCACCACCGAGCGCGGCTCCACTCGCGCAAACATCCGCCGCCGTGTCGCTGAATTAGTACGCCGCTTTCTCGCCAGCGCCCACCTGAAGCCAGACTGCGTGAGCCGAATCATCCACATCACCGACACCGACGGCGCCTTCATTCCCAACGACTGCATCATTGAAGACGACTCCTGCCGGAAGCCCTGCTACACACTCACAGCCATCCGCACCGCCAACAAAGCCGACATTGAAAAACGAAACCGCAACAAGCAGCTCTGCCTTCAGGAACTTTCGCAAACCCGGGCGATCATGAAGATTCCCTACGGCATTTACTTCATGTCCTGCAATCTTGAACACGTCTTGTTTGACCGCCTCAATTGCAGCAATGACGAGAAAGAAGAAATGTCATACAGATTTAGTCATCGTTTCCAGAAAACCAGCAGCTTTCAGACATTTCTAGCAGAATCTTATTTTTCCGTCAGCGGCCCGTATCGCACCTCCTGGCTTTTCATCCAGTCTGGGGATGAATCCTTAAAACGTCATACAAATCTCGCCTTGTCGTGGCTTGAACCGCCCGCCGTCAGAACACCAGCGCCAGAAGGATGATCCCCACCATCATGAAGGCGATCGCCACCTTGAGCGCCGCCCCCACCATCATGCCGACCCAGGTCGCCCAGCCGACGTTGGTGGCGATTTTGAGATTCTTCTGCGCGATGTATTCGCCCACAAAGGCGCCGACGAGCGGCATGAAGAAAATCCCCACAAACCCCATGCCCAGCCCGACGACGGTGCCGATCAAGGCGCCCGCCGTGCCGTACTTCGTGGCGCCCGCCTTTTTGGCCCCCATCGCCTGAGACACCCAGTCCACGGCAAAGCCGATCACGGTGAGCACGCCCAGCACAGCAAGCGTCACCCCGCCGATCGACTCATAGTGTCCGATCCACGCCGCGAGCCACCCGCCTGCAAAAATCAGGGGGTGACCCGGAATCGCCGGAATCACCGTGCCGACCATGCCGGCGCCGATCAAACCAACAACCGCAACCCAGAGCGCGACGTCGAGCCAGTTGACGCTTGAAAGCGCTTCCATCATGACGCCGTCTCCTACTGCTGCATCTCGGGCGGGAGCTGCACGTCTTCGGCGAGATTGTCAAAGCGCGTGAACTGGCCGTCAAAGCGCATTCTCACCGTGCCCGTGGGGCCGTTTCGCTGCTTGCCGATGATGATTTCCGCCACGGCCTTGTCAGGCGTGTCCTTGTGGTACACCTCGTCGCGGTAGATGAAGAGAATCATGTCAGCGTCCTGTTCGATGGCGCCCGATTCACGCAGGTCGCTCATCACGGGACGGCGGT
>CAVJUB010000179.1:0-4555 GCA_963652545.1 Hallella faecis
CGGGGGACGGCAAGCTGATCGCTCGGTGTGCCGTGGCGGAGTCGCCCGCGGTGACGTCGGTGACGAAGATTTATCTGTTGCGCTTGCGCTACCAGATGCGTTTGGCGTATCGGAATCAGACGAGACGAAATTTGCTCTCCGAGGAAATTCTGCCCATAGCGGTGTCTGGAATCCGCACGCCGGAATGGAAAGTGGGCTTGGCAGTTCGTGACTACTTCTCGCAGAAGGCGGGCGGCAACTTCAACGCTCAGCTTGCGCAGAAGCAGATTCAGGAGGCGGTGTCTTTCATTGAAGGCCAGAAGGAAAAGATCGCTGAGATTGCCAAGCAACGGGCGGATCAGTTGTTGGCGGAACATACCAAGGTGAAGGAATTCACAGCGGACGGCTCTGTCTGCGAGGTGGATCCCTGCCTGCCGGTGGACGTCATGGCCGCCTTTGTTCTGCTTCCGACGGATGAAGAGTAAAAGAGAGAAAAAACGATGAAACGCGACAATGGTTTTTCTTCCTGCTGTGACATTCAGGGCAGCCTCTTCCTGCCGGATCAGATTCAGCAGGTCTTTTTGCAAAAGAACGTCCGTCAGAAGGATGAGGACTACCGGCTGTTGCCGGGGGTTACGCTAAAAGAGGAATGCGCTCGAGCTTTTACGATTGCCAAGGCCTCTTGGCAGCAGTTTTCGCAGGCTTTTATTCGTTCTGATCTGGCGTACAGCGATCGGCTTCGCCGGACGAAGAGCTTTGCTGAAAACATTCTGCGAGGGTGCCTCGGCTACAACGTGAACGACGTTTCGGGCTTGGAGGCTGATGGACGGCTGTATCCCGTGGCACTGACGGCCGACGGCATGCCGGTGGCTGTAGCGGCGTATCCGATGACGCTTGATGAGCCTTGTCAGGCGCTCGCTCCGGCGGATGGTCACAGCCGCAAGTCGGCGTTTCAGCTGGCGCAGGAATTCTTGAACGCTTCGGAAGAGCATCGCTGGGGTATGGCAATTTCCGGAACGGCGGTGCGTCTGGTGCGCGATTCGGTGTCGCTGACGCGTCCGAGCTATCTGGAATTCAACCTTCAGGAAATCTTCGAAACGGAAGACTACGCGGCGTTCATGCACTTCTGGCTGGCGCTTCATGCGTCTCGCGCCGTGGTGAAGGATGGCACCAACGCTTGGGACGAGTGGATCAAGGCGGGGGTTGAGGCGGGACAGCCGGCTCGCGAGGCACTGAGCCTCAACATCATGGAAGCCTTGAAAATGCTCGGCAACGGCTTTCTTGAACATCCCGCGAACGTGAAGTTGCGGGAGGCGATTGCCAGTGGTGAGCTGTCGGCCAAAGGCTACACGCATGAGTTGCTGCGCCTCATGTACCGCTTCCTCTTTCTCTTCTGTGTCGAGGAACGCGGCATTTTGAATACGCGCGACGGTGCGCCAGGAAACGGGCTCGCCATTCTTCGGTATCAGCAGGGTTACTCCATGCATCGCCTGCGGGATACGGCAGGAAAGCGTCGTTTTCAAAACGAGAGCCATGACGTCTGGGAGTCAATCCGCATTGTGTTTCATGGTTTGGCAGAGGGACAACCGGCGCTGGCGCTTCCCGCGTTGGGAGGGCTCTTTGCACAAGGCCAGTGTCCGCATTTGATGGCGTCGATCATTTCGAACAAGCAGCTGCTGCTTGCAATGACGAGCATGCGGTGGGCGACGATCAACGGCGTTTACGCGGCGATCGACTACAAGAACATGGGAACGGAAGAGCTGGGCAGCATCTATGAAAGCTTGCTCGAACTCGTGCCCATGGTGGATTTGAAGCAGAAGACCTTCCAATTCGTGGGGCAGAGCAACACCGACAACGAACGCAAGAAGACGGGGAGCTACTACACGCCGGATGCCTTTGTGCAGAGCCTCGTTCAGACTGCCCTTGTGCCCGTCATCAACCAGCGTCTGAAAGAACGTCCCGCAGAGCCCGAGGCGGCGTTGCTGTCACTGCGGGTGATCGATCCGGCCTGCGGCAGCGGACACTTCCTGCTCGCCGCCGCTCGCCGAATTGCCGAACATTTGGCGCAAGTGCGGTCGCCGGATGGTGTCGTGACGCCTCAGAGCTATCGCATCGCTTTGCGTGACGTGATCCAGCATTGCATTTACGGCGTGGACTTGAATCCTCTGGCGGTGGAGCTCGCGCGAATGGCGCTGTGGCTGGAAGGTTTTGCCGAAGGAAAGCCGCTTTCTTTCCTGGATCACCATTTGTTGGTGGGCAACTCGCTCCTTGGTGTGTTTGACTTGAAGGTGCTGGGACACTGGATTCCGGACGATGCTTATAAGCTGGGAGAGACTTCGGCTTTGGAAGGTTTCCGCGGCAAAGTGGACGATCGGGCGGTTTGCTCTGATTTGAGGAAGGCCAATAGCTCTGACCGCAAGTCCATCAAAAAGACGGTTGATACGCTGGATTATTCGGAAGACTTTTTCTTGCCCAAGCAGAACACGGATTTGCTTGGACGGCTTGAATCGATGGCGTCAGGACAACTGGCCGATGAGGTAGCCAAGGCGACGGCATACGCGCAGTATCGCAAAGATGTTGAAAACGATCGGCTGGCGATGGCTTGCAACCTCTACATGAGCGCCTTCCTGTGTCCCAAAAATGAAAAGACCCGTGATCTGATTCCTACGTCCGGCACGTTGTTCCGCGTCTATACCGATGGCGATACGACGATCGACAGGGAAGCGGTAGGGAAGGCTAGGGCAGTTTGTCGTGCGGCTTCAGTGCTCCACTGGCCGCTGGTGTTTCCGCAGGTTTTTGCGGCGGGCGGCTTTGACTGCGTGCTGGGCAATCCTCCGTGGGAAAAGGCCAAGGTAGAGGACGTCAAGTGGTTTGCCAACCGCTACCCGGCGATTGCTGATGCCCAGACGGCTGCCAAGCGCGCCAAGATGATCGAAGCCCTGAGCCAAGGCCGCATGGCAACGGACATTTTGAAGCTGGCTCCGTCCGACGACCAGAGTGCGACGGAAAAGGCGCTTTACGAGCACTATCAGGAGGCGCGACAGCAGGCAGCGGCCGCGTCGAATTTCTGCCATCTTGATCCTGAAAGTCAAGGCCGTTTCCCTCTGACAGGCTATGGAGACACGAACCTCTACGCCTATTTTGCCGAGCTCTCGACTCAGCTCGTGAAAACGGATGGCGCGGTAGGGCTGGTGGTACCGGCTGGCATGATTACGGACGACGCAACGAGCAGCTTCTCCAGGGCGGTTTTCAAGGGGCGCGTGGCATCGGTCTATCACTTCAATAATACGGAGAAGCTCTTCCCGATTGACAGTCGTTATTCCTTCATTCTGCTCACGATCAAAGCCGCAGAAGAGGCGGACTGCGTCTTCTACGCCACGCGATTGGAGCACCTCAACGACGAACGACGGCACGTGGTCTTTGAACCGGGGGATCTGGAGCGGTTCAACCCCAATACAGGGACCTGCGTGCTGGTGCGAACGGAAGCGGATGTTGAGCTCTGCCGCAAGCTTTATCGAGCAGCGCCTGCGTTTGTGATTGGGGAGTCACCTGAAGGAAATCCGTGGGCCATCAAGACGATGGCGATGTTCCACATGTCCAATAACAGCGATCTTTTCCATACGGAGAAGGACGCTGACGATCTTGTTCCGCTTTATGAAGGGAAGCTCTTCCATCAGTTTGATAATCGGTGGGCGACGTTTGCAGGGGACAAGAACAAAAAGGGCGAGCCTGTTGAACGGGATGTGACGTGGCAGGAGAAAGCGGATCCGGCTTTTGCCATAACTCCGAGGTATTGGGTGAAGCGGTCGGATGTGCAGGCGCGGTATGTTGATCGGAATGGGGTGCGATGGTGGAATGAGCCGTGGATGTTTGCGTTTCGGGATATCTGCCGAGCTACTGATGAACGAACCGTCATAGTGACAGTATTGCCCTCTGATTTTGGAGCAGGGAATAAAGCTCCTTTAGTGTTCCCATCAATTGATAAGGCGACTGTTGCTTGTTTATTGGGAAATCTTAATAGCATTATTATTGATTTTGTTGATCGGATCAAGCAGTCTAGTACAAATTTGAATTTATTTATCTTGAAGCAACTACCAGTACTGGCTCCCAATAGGTTTGCCGCAGAAGATAAAGCTTTCATTGTGCCTCGTGTGGCTCAGCTCACACGCAATTCGGAGGAAATCAATTCCGTCTGGCTGACGGAGTTTCCTTCATGCAAATTTCAAACTCCTCGGGAACGGTTGAAGATCCGAGCGGAACTGGATGCTTACTACGCTCGGTTGTACGGTCTGACGCGGCGAGAATTGGAGTACATCCTGTGTCCGCAGGATGTGATGGGGGACGACTTCCCGTCGGCGACATTCCCAGGATTGAAGGCCAAAGAGATGAAGCTTTATGGCGAGTTTCTCACGCGACGGCTTGTGCTAGAAGCTTTTGACCAACTTGAATCTGGTGAACTGGAGTAGGAGGTCGCGATGATCTATCGCTCGTTGGCAGAAAAGACGCTGCTGGATTTGGGGGGCTTCGAACTAGATGAAGAGCTGTCGACTGAGGTTAGTTGGCAGTTCTTCTATGT
>CAVJUB010000180.1:0-4532 GCA_963652545.1 Hallella faecis
TGGTGATGGTTGGGTTGTCGTACTCGTGGTGGCGATAGTTGCCTTCACGGCGGGCCGGCGCTCGAGGTAAAGCGCCTGCTCTTTGTCTGGGACGTACAGTCCGGTCGGTAAAACCTGCGTCCCGGGCCGTGTAAACCTTCCTCAGCTCTCGGGCCTCCTTCGGCGGCCTTGTGCAACAGCCGCCACGCAACCCGCCAGCTCAAGCGCCCCCCGTCCGCTCCAACGCTTTGCTTTTGTCGCCTCCAATCGGCCGAACAAAACCCAACATCTGAATTATGGTGGAATCTTGACAAAATCAACGACTGCCAATTATAAATAATTAAAAAGTAACACGACAAATAGACACCGAATCATATAAAACAGCCTCGTCAAAGAAAAAGGGAAAAGACTTCGCCTCTCTTGCCGTGCAATCCGAAGAGCATCCCTCAAGCGTAAATTCTGAAACTTCGTATCGCAGTTGACTCGGCGAACAGTCTAAAATTTAGCTAAATTCAATGAGTTTGAGCGGTTTCTGGTACGGTACAAATTTGTATCGCAGTTTTGCCTCAAATTTTCTCGTGCGAAACCGGTGATTCCGTTTAAAAACAATGGCATCATGAAGTCGGGCCGCTCAAAAAGTGCGATACACGATTTGAGAATTTACGCTCAAGAACTCGATCGCATTGGGAGGCTACGACGCAAGCGATGGTCCCAAAACCGCTGGGGAGTAAGGATGGAGACGACAAAGCCCAGTGTTCGCAGCACCGGGCTTCGTCAATTGACGAGGGTCCAAGATATGCTTTCGATCATACTTTCCTCGTGTCAGGTGATTGTGCCACAGTTCAACGCTGGCGGCGACTTGATCCACTTTTTCCGCCCCGATTTTCAAAGGCCTGACTCGCTATACTTGCGCGCATGCTTTCTGACGACACCTACACTCTCACGCTTCCCGACGAAGCCGCCACGACGGCTCTCGCAGCCCGTCTCGCCGCCGCTCTCGGCCCTCGGACAGCCGCTTTGCGCGAAGCGGGCTTCAATCTGCGTCTTGACGGCAATCTCGGCGCCGGCAAGACGACGTTCACGCGCGCCTTTTTGCGCGCTCTGGGCTTTCAGGGACGCGTGAAGAGCCCCACGTTCGAACTCGTGGAGGACTACGACCTTCCCGAAGGGCTCGTCCTGCACCACTTTGACTTCTACCGCTTTGAAGACCCCGCGGAGTTTGACGACGCAGGCTTTCGCGACCTCTTTGGCGCGGGTCAGATCGTCTTTTCCGAGTGGAGTGAAAAAGCGGAGCCCGCGCTTCCCGCCGCCGACCTCGTGCTTCATCTCGAAGTGACGGACGCCGCCAGCCGCCGCGCGCAATTTGAAGCCCAAAGCCCGCTGGGGCGCGACGTGCTGGAGGCGCTGCGATGAGCGAACGCCGCACGCTGCTTGCCGCCGCCGTGGCGGCCCCCTTTGTGACGGCCCCCGGTCTGTCGATCGCGGCCGCCTCGCTGCTCACGCTCGATTACGAACGGGGAAGCGACTACTCCACCCTTTCGGTGGCGTGTCCTGTCGCCAAAAAAATCACGTCGCACCTATTGAAAGGAAAGGAGCCGCACCGCTTTCTGATCGACATCGAAGGCTGCCGCCTCACCGCCGAAATCGAGCGCTCGGCCAAAGCGCTGAAGCTGGACCGCTTCGTCTCCCGCGTGCGCGTGGGGCAGTTCAAGGCCGACACGCTGCGCATCGTCGTGGAGCTCAAGCACGACGTCTCCGCCGCCCCGCTCATGGGCAGCAAGGCGGAAAGCTTCGGCGTGCGGTTTGCCGCCTCCTCCGACATCATTGCGGTCATTGCCGAACAAGCCGAGCGCTCGGCGGCCGCCGCCAAAAAATCCTCCGCGAAGTCAACCGCCAAGAAAACCGCATCCACGACCGGCGTCGAGACCATTCGCGTCGTGATCGACCCCGGCCACGGCGGCGCGGATCCCGGCGCCGTGGGCCGCAGCAAAACATATGAAAAGACCGTGGTGCTCGCCATCGCCCGCAAGCTCGCGGCGCAGATCAACCGCACCCGCGGCATGAAGGCGATTCTGACGCGCTCGGACGACCGGTTCCTGAAGCTGCACAAGCGCGCCCAGGTCGCCGTGGACCAGAACGCCCATCTCTTTGTAAGCATCCACGCCGACGCGTGGACGTCCAAAACAGCGTGCGGCGCCTCGGTCTTCACGCTTTCCGCGGGCGGCGCCTCGTCCCTGCAGGCCCGGTGGCTCGCGCAAAGCCAGAACAAGTCGGATGAAATCGGCGGCGTTGACGTCTCCGCCGTGCCGAAGCAGGCGCAGGCTTCCGTCATCGACCTGCAGGCGGAGATGAAGCAGCGCGTGGGCATCGAAATCGGCGACGCCGTCTTGAAGGAAGTGAAGACCGTCGAGCGGCTTCACAAGGACGCCGTCGAATACGCCGAATTCGCCGTTCTGAAGGCCCGCGGCATTCCGTCGATTCTCATTGAAACCGGCTTTCTCTCCAACCCCGACGACGAGCGGCGCCTGAAGTCGGAAAGCCACCAGAACAAGATCGCGCAGGCGGTGTGCAAAGGCATCATCCGCGCCATTCGCGAAAAGCCGTGCAACTTCGTTCAGAGATGCCGCGGCTGACGATCCTCTTTTAAAGGAGGCAAAATGCCCCTTCCGAGCGAACCTCAGGCCATGGGCGACACCGTGGCCGCCAAAGAATACGGCCCCCGCGTGCAGGCGAAGACCGTCCGAAAGACGTCGGCCGCCCAGTCAGAAAAGCCCGTCAAAGCCGCCCCGGCGAAAACTCCCAAGCGTTGCAAAAAAACGGAGTCTCAAGCCGCGCTGCTCACCGCGGCGCCCCGCGCTGAAAAGCCGGTCGTCCGACCGGCGAAGCCCGCCAAGGCCGCGCAGACTCCCCAAAAGACCAACGCGCCGACGCACGAGTCCCCGGCGCCCGCCCCGCACCGCGCGCCCGAAGCCGAAAAACTCGGCGCGAGCCGCCTGCGGCCGCCCCGCACGGAGGCGAGCGTCACGAAGCCACGGCTCTTCGTGCTCGACACCAACGTGCTCCTGCACGATCCGATGTCCATTTTCCGGTTTGAGGAGCACGACGTGTTCCTGCCGATGATGACCTTGGAGGAGCTCGACAACCACAAGACGGGGCTCTCGGACATCGCGCGAAACGCCCGCCAGGTGTCGCGGAGCATCGACCAGCTGATTGAGTCGGAAAAAGGCGCCGTCAAGGACGGCGTGCCGCTCAACGCGCTCGGCCACGCGGAGGCGCGCGGGCGGCTTTTCTTTGAAACCGAAGCGCTCGCGGCGGATCTTCCCGCGGGACTGCCCGCCGGCAAGGCCGACAATATGATCCTCGCCTGCGTGCGCGCGCTCACGGACCGCCATCCCGACAAAGCCGTGGTGCTCGTCTCCAAAGACATCAACATGCGCATCAAGGCCGCCGCGCTCGGCATGGCGGCCGAGGACTACTTCAACGACAAGACGATCGACGACACGGACCTCCTCTACACGGGCCGCGCCGTGATCGACGCCCGCACGTGGGACGCCATCGGCAAGACGCTCGAAAGCTGGCAGGCGGACGGCCGCACGTGGTACCGCTTCAAGGCGCCGGCGGCGCTTTCGCTTCACGTGAACGAATTCGTGACGAACGAAGACGCGAGCTTCACGGCGCAGGTGGAAAGCCTCGAGGACGGCGCGGTGACGCTTGCGACCCTCACCGACTACCTGCAGCCCAAGAACGCCGTCTGGGGCGTGCGCGCCCGCAATCTCGAGCAGTCGATGGCCTTGAACCTCCTCATGAATCCCGAGATTGACTTCGTGACGATTCTGGGCCAGGCGGGCACGGGCAAAACGCTGCTCACGCTCGCCGCGGCGCTCACGCAGACGCTTGACGCCCGCAAGTTCAGCGAAATCATCTTCACCCGCGCCACCGTGAGCGTCGGCGAAGACATCGGCTTTCTCCCCGGCACCGAAGAAGAGAAGATGCAGCCCTGGATGGGCGCGCTTGAAGACAACCTCGAAGTGCTCAACAAGGCCGAGCGGGGCGCGAGCGACTGGAGCCGCAGCGCCGCCAACGACCTCATCCGCCGCCGCATCCGCGTGAAGTCCATGAATTTCATGCGCGGACGGACGTTCTTGAACAAGCTCGTCATCATCGACGAAGCGCAGAACCTCTCCCCGAAGCAGATGAAGACCCTCATCACGCGCGCGGGCCCGGGCTCCAAGATCGTCTGCCTCGGCAACATCGCGCAGATTGACACGCCGTACCTCACCGAAGGCTCGTCGGGCCTCACCTACGTCGTGGACCGGTTCAAGGGCTGGAAGCACGCCGGGCACATCACGCTCGCCCGGGGCGAGCGCAGCCGGCTCGCGGACTACGCCACGGACGTGCTGTAGCCGCAGCGGTCCCTTTCGGCCGGTCTTTCGTGAAGGAAGGCCGGCCTTTTGACATTCACCGCCGACACGGCACGCTTTCGCACGACAGGAAAGCGCCTGTCAAAACAGCGTCTTGTCCGCGAGCAGCGCCGGCATCACCGAGAGCTCCTG
>CAVJUB010000181.1:0-2648 GCA_963652545.1 Hallella faecis
CTTAAAATCAGTTCCTGTTTTGAAAATAGGATTTCCATTTTCATATCGTATGCGAACGTATCCATAAGACATCTTCTGGGTAGAAGAATCGTAATATTGACCCTTCACAAACACCTTGTTGTTGCTGCTTGCAGTAATGAAATCCTCCTCCTTCGCCGCATCAATGGATATGTCAGCCACGTATACCCGCAAATTATTGCCATCCTGTCCCACCGTCCAAACTTTATTTTTAACATCAAAACCCGCAGCACTCACCAGAGATTCAAGATCCTTTACTTTTTGATTGTCTCTATCATAGGAACTCAGATCTTTATTGTCAGTATTTCCAAAATATTCTCTTAGCGTGGAATCATTTTGAATTGCCTGCCAAAACGCCTCTGCCGCCCTGTCAGCCGTTATCTTCGAGCCCCCGTCACTCGTGCACTCCGGCACATAGAGCTTGGGTTGCCCGCCGCTGAAGACCACTTCCTGATCCTCATCCCCCAGCACCTTCACCGTGACTTCCGTTCCCGTGGACGCAATGTCCTCACCAGACAAGCCGTAGTCCCCAAAAACCGCCTGATCGTCCTTCGTGCTGTCCGACAGATTGGTGAGCACCTTCACTTCATCCACCGCGGTCGAGCACGCTTCGCCATTGAGGATCAGCTCGGAAAACCGCGCCTCAATCCGGCTCTGCGCCTCCGCAACCGCAAGCCTCGCCGCCTTCTGCTGCGCCTCATCCTGCAGGTCAAAGTACTTCGGCACCGCCACCGCTCCCAGAATGCCCAGCAGCACCAGAACGAGCACTAGCTCGACCAACGTAAAACCGGCGTTTTTTTGCGTCATTTTATAATTTCATATAAAAAATTGAAATCACGCTTTCTGCTGTATTCAAATGACTTGTTTAATCATCATTTGAATAATTCGCCACTTGAATTACCCCCCCCCGGCGTATTCAGCAGTTCTTCGATCAAGCGCTGCGCGGTCTTGCGGCTGTCCGCGTCTTCCTCGCAGTGCGCCAGCGCGTCCCGCAGCTCGTCCTGCGACTCTTTCAGGGCCTGCAGCAAGAACGGATTGAACGCCCCGCACTCGCCGCGGTCGATCATGGCGATCGCCTCTTCGTGCGAATAAGCCTTCTTGTACACGCGGTCGCTCGTCAAGGCGTCATAGACGTCCGCCATGGCCACCAGCTGCGCGCAGATCGGGATCTCATCCCCCTTCAAGCCGTCGGGATAGCCGCCCCCGTCCCAGCGCTCGTGGTGCCAGCGGCAGATCTTTTCCGAAAGGAGCACGAGGGGCTCGTTGTGGTGCACCTGAAGCTTCTGCAGGATCTCTTCGCCATAGATGGTGTGGCGCTTCATCTCGCCCCATTCCTCAGGCGTGAGCTTTCCGGTCTTGTTCAGAATCGACTCGGGCACCTCGATCTTGCCGATGTCGTGCAAGGCGCTCGCCATGGCGGTCATGGTGATCTCGGCTTCCGAGAGGGGATACTTGTCCGTGATCTGCACGAGCCGGCGGGCGATGACGCCCACGGCGGTTCTCACATGCACCACATGCAGGCCGCTTTCCTGATTGCGCACTTCCACCACGTGGCTCAGGATGTTGATCATCATGCTCGAGAGCTTCTCTTTCTCGTAGACCTGGTCCGCGAGCGCCTTGGCAAGGTACTTCTGCCGCGCGTAGAGGTTGAGCGTGTTGATGACGCGGCGGTGCACCACCACCGAATCAAAGGGGCGCGTCAAGTAGTCGGTCGCTCCGAGCGCATAGGCTTCATGCACCGTGCTGACGCTCACATCCGCCGAGATGACGATGATGGGAACGCTGCCGTCGCCTTCGGCCTTCAGGCGTCTCATCACCTCGAGCCCGTCCATCACCGGCATGTTGATGTCAAGAAGCAGCAGGTCCACGCCGCCCGGATTAGCATGCAGGACCTCGAGCGCCTTTTGTCCGTCCTCGGCTTGGAGAATGCTGTAGGCGTCGCCCAGGATGTCTATGAGCATCTCGCGGTTCATTTCCGCGTCATCGGCGATCAGGATGGTGGGACGATGAGTCATGTTGAATCAACCTTTCGCCGCGGCGTCACGCGGGCTCGTTGTCTGAACTCCGCGATCCGACGCACGCCGGCCGGCCGAGACGTCCGTCAAGACGGGCTCCGGCTTTCGCGGTGCGTGCGCACGGCGGACAGAAGTTCTGGCAATAACGCATGAAGAGCGGCGAACTTAAAGCTTGAAGCGAGGCCGCGGGTTCCTTTCGTTGAACTGGCGGCCGATGGGTTGGTGGATTTTACCCAAATTTCATGCGACAAAACGCTTTTTCGCCCGTCATTTCGTTGACTTTTGCCAAAGATTGGCGAGGCGGTTGAGACGGCGGGCGGCATCGCGGACGCGGGCCGGCTTCGCGGGCAAAGAAAATCCCGTGCTTCAGCCAGGAAGACGGGATGGAAGGCGGCTGTCGCCAGTGCGACGTCAGCGTCAGCGCAGCGGCTGTTCGTCGAGCGGCTTCATGGAGGAAGCCTGGCGCGCTGACAGAGCCTGGACGGTGCTCTCTGGAAGCTTCAAGTGTTTGGCTATCGTGTCAATGGAAAGTCCTTCGGACATCAGACCCAACGCCGCCCGCTCAAGCTCCGCCGCAAATTCCTTGTCCTTTTTCTCGGTCACAGCTTTCGTGAC
>CAVJUB010000181.1:2953-4465 GCA_963652545.1 Hallella faecis
TTTTCTCGGTAACAGCTTTCGTGACAGAATCAGTCACGGACTTCGTCACAGAATCTGTCACGGCCTTGGTCACACGGGCTGTCACGCGGTCAACAATCCCTTGGCTGAGAGAAACCATGGCAACATCTCTGCGCTCACGCTCAGATCAAGCGAAGCACCCACCGCTCGTCGAGCGCCCTGCCTGTTTCGCTGCCAAAGCCTGGATTACGCTCAGCGGAAGCTTTAAATACTTGGCCACCGTGCCAACGGAAAGTCCTTCAGACATCAAGCCCACCGCCGCCTGCTCAAGCTCCGCCGCAAATTCCTTGTCCTTTTTCTCGGTAACAGCTTTCGTGACAGAATCAGTCACGGACTTCGTCACAGAATCAGTCACAGATTTCGTCACGGAATCTGTCACGGCCTTGGTCACACGGGCTGTCACACGGTCAACAATTCCTTGTCCCAACGAGCACATATCCACAATCTCCTTTTCAAACACCTCGTCCACAGCAATGCCAAACTCGTTCAGCACGCCTTCGCATTCCTCTTTCGTGCTTGCCTCATTGAAAAGCACGCTGAACACGCGCATCCACGACTGACTCACCTTGTCAGCCTGCTCCTTCTCCGGCAAGTATGCCATCACAACGCACAATTTGTCGGCCTCAGGAATCGTTTGAAACAACTCCGCTTGTCCATCAGGCAGGTAGCGGTTTCCAAAGATGCCAAGTCGCAGAACCTGCCCCTGCAGATATTTCGGCGCATTCGAAACAAGCCAGATGCTGTACACCTTTACAACATTGTCGTACCGAGAGCCGCTCGCCCACTTCTCCATTTGATCCGACAGGAGCTCGGCGCCATACTCGATTGCCCGCGTGATCAAAGAGTAGCCGGGATGCGCGCTGTTCTGCGCTTCAACGTTGATGCGCACAAACACGCCTTCGCTGATTTTGAACGTGAAGAGCACGTCACAGATGATGTGGCCGACTTCCGTTTCCTCCAACCGCGCCTGCCGGCGGCCTTTCCGCCTCTTGCAGACATCGACTGGATGACGAAGCCGGTCCTCAATTTCCGCCAGCGACATTTGCGCCGCCTCAGGAACATTGGCTTTCACAAGCAGGGCAAGCACCGGAGCATTCCGAAGCACAAGCTTCGCCGCCCGGTCATAGCGCTTTTGCCTTGAAACGCTCACGCCTTTCACTCTGCAGACGGCCAGCTTCCAGACCTTGGCTTTCTGAGACATCCTCGTCATGATTCCTACGCACTCCTTGCATCATTCTTCATTTCATCTGCATTCAATGCAAATACAAAATGCATGCGAGGCATCATAGCAATAATATTCACTGATCACAATATTTATAACCACACATCCGCCGAAAGAAGTAGTCCTATCAACCCGCTGCGTCAATTTTCGTAATACAAAAACTTCAACAGCCATTGATCCTTGACCTTGCCAAACATCGGCGAATCGACCGAAAAGAGGCCTTGCGGCGGCTCGTCGGACGTACACGCCGTAGCCCGTTGCGCTCAAACCCA
>CAVJUB010000182.1:0-4458 GCA_963652545.1 Hallella faecis
AAAAAAGTTGCGCCTCCGCGCGTGCCATAATAATCAGCTGTCTTCCTTCAACCGCCTTTCAGAGGCTTTGAAACCATGTACAAGCTTGTTTTGATGCGCCACGGACAGAGTCAGTGGAATCTGGAAAACCGTTTCACCGGGTGGACGGACGTCGACCTCACCGAGCAGGGCCGCGCCGAAGCCGAAAAGGCCGGCGAACTGCTGAAGAAGGAAGGCTACGGCTTTGACATCGCCTTCACGAGCGTCTTAAAGCGCGCCGTGCGCACGCTCTGGATCACGCTCGACAAGCTCGACGAAATGTGGATTCCCGTGAAGAACTCCTGGCGCCTCAACGAACGCCACTACGGTGCGCTGCAGGGCCTCAACAAGGCCGACACCGCCAAGAAGTTCGGCGAACAGCAGGTTCTCATCTGGCGCCGCGCCTATGCGATTCCGCCCGAGCCCCTTCCCGAAGGCGATCCCCGCAGCGCGAAGAATGATCCGCGCTACGCCGACGTCCCCGCCATGGACATTCCTGCGACGGAATGCCTCAAGGACACCGTCGCCCGCGTCGTCCCCTACTGGGAGACCGTGATCAAGCCCGCCGTGAAGTCCGGCAAGCGCGTCCTCATCGCCGCGCACGGCAACTCGCTTCGCGCGCTCATCAAGCACATCGACAACGTAAGCGACGACGACATCGTGGGCCTCAACATCCCGACGGCGCAGCCGCTTGTCTATGAATTTGACGACGACATGCGTCCGATCCGCCACTACTACCTCGGCAACGCCGACGAAATTGCGGCCGCCGTCGCCGCCGTCGCCGCGCAGGGCAAGGCGAAGTAATCCGCCCCGCCATGCCGTTTTCCGGGCGCGCCCTTTTTGCCGCTGCGGCAGCCGTCGTCTTTTCGGCTGCCGCGCTTCACGCGTGCCCGTCCCTCTCCCTCACGGCAACGGCCTGGGCCAAGTCCGCGCCCGAAGCCGACCGCCGGCAGCTCACCCGCGAACAGTCCTCGCTTCAGGGGCAGATCTCCAACGTAAAAAAGGACATCTCCGCCAAGGAAGCGCGCCTGACAAACGTCAACGCCGAACTTCGAAAGAGCGAGCAGGCGATCAGTCTCAGCAGCCGCACCTTGAAGACGCTCGCCGAAGAAAAGGAAAAGATCGAGACGCAGCTCGTTGACCTCAACAACGACTACCGCCGCGTCACGCGCAGCACGAAGGAAGCCGAAAAGGACCTCGAGCAGATCAGCAAGGCGCAGTTTCTGAACGCCCAGCGCCATCCGTGGCAGAGCCTGCTTTCGGGGAGCAACCCCAACGAAATCCAGCGCATGTCGGGGATCCTGAAGTACCTCAACGACGAGCGCGACAAAACGATCTTCGAACTCACGAACCGCCAGAAGCTCATTGCGGAGAACACCCGGAAAACAACCGCCAAGCGCGCTGAGCTTGCCCGAGTGCAGGCCGCCGAGCAGAAGAACCGCGAGCAGCTCCGGGAGGAGCAGAAGTCCCGCGAGACCGCCCGCGCCAATCTCACCAAAGAGCTCAACTCCCAGCGCGAGCGCTACGAGCAGCTCGTGAAAAACGAGCAGGAGCTGAGCAAGCTCATTTCCGACATTGACGTTCGAATCGCCGAAGCGCAGAAGAAGGAAGCGGCGCGCCAGCTCGCCCTCCAGAAAAAGGCCGAAGAGGAGCGACGCCGCCGGAAGTCCTCCGCGAAGACCGCCGAAACGAAGACCGAGCCCGTCGTGGTGGCTTCACCCGCCACCAACTTCACGCAGCTGAAGGGGCGCCTCACAATGCCCGCTTCGGGAACGATCGCCGCGCGCTTCGGGCAAAAGCGCGAAGGCGCTGCGTCCAACGTGCCCTGGCGAGGCCTCCTCATTCGCGCCAAGCAAGGCGCCAACGTCGTCGCAGCCGCCCCCGGCACGGTCGTCTTCAGCGACTGGATGCGCGGCTTCGGCAATCTCCTCATCGTGGACCACGGCTCCAACTACCTTTCCGTCTACGCCAACAACGAATCGCTCTTTAAGAGCGTGGGCGAAAAGGTGAAGCAGGGCGAAACCATTGCCAGCGTCGGCAACTCCGGGGGCGAAGAACGCCCTGGCTTATACTTTGAACTCCGTCGCCGCGGCACGCCGATCGATCCCTCGCCCTGGCTTGCCAAGCGCTGATTGACCACCTATTTCATACACCATGTCCCGTTCTCTTCTCCGCTCCGCCGCGATCGCCGCCGCGGGGCTCGTCTGCGGCGCTGCGCTCACCGTGAGCGTCTCGGCCTTTGCGGAAAAATCCCGGACGATCTCGCTGCCGGCGGAAGACATCCGGCTCTTTGCAGACGTCTTCGGCGCCATCAAGAGCTACTACGTGGACGACATCTCCGACAAGAAGCTGCTTGAAAACGCCGTGCGCGGCATGGTGGAAGGGCTTGACCCCCACTCCTCCTTTCTCGACGCCAAGGCGTTCGAAGACATGGAGGAAAGCACGATGGGCGAATTCGGCGGCCTCGGCATCGAGGTGACGAAGGATCCGTCGGGCGTGCGCGTCATGACGCCGATCGACGACACGCCGGCGGCGCGCGCAGGCGTTCGGGCGGGCGACCTCATCATCAAGATTGACGACAAGGCGACCGCAGACCTCTCCCTCAATGAAAACGTAAAGCTCATGCGCGGCAAGCCCGGCACCTCGATCGTGCTCACGATCGCCCGCAAAGGCGTCACGAAGCCCGTCGTGATGAAGCTCACGCGCGCCGTGATCAAGGTGCAGTCCGTGAAGAGCAAGCCGCTTGCGGACGGCCTGGGCTACATCCGCATCTCGCAGTTCCAGGAGCGCACCGGCGACGACGTGGCGGTGGCGATTGAAAAGCTGGCGAACGAAAACCACCTCAAGGGGCTCGTGCTCGACTTGAGAAACAACCCGGGCGGCCTGTTGAACGCCGCGATCGGCGTCTCGACAGCCTTCCTGCCGGAGAACGCCCTCGTCGTCTCCACGCGCGGCCGCACCGCGGAAAACGAGCGGCGCTTCTACGCCGCCAAGCGCGACTACGCCGTCGCCAACACCCCGACAGACCATCTTGCGACACTTCCCGCGGCCGCGAAGACCGTGCCCGTCGTCGTGCTCGTGAATCCGGCCTCGGCCTCCGCTTCAGAAATCGTCGCCGGCGCCCTGCAGGACCATCACCGCGCCACCATCATGGGCACCCGCTCCTTCGGAAAGGGCTCCGTGCAGACGATTCTTCCCCTGCGCGTGAAAGGCGATGAAACGACCGGCGTGAAGATCACGACCGCCCGCTACTACACGCCCTCGGGCCGCACGATCCAGGCCAAGGGCATCACGCCCGACATCGCCGTGGACGACACGCCCGACGGAAACTACCCGTCCTTCAACCTGCGCGAGGCGGACCTCGCCAATCACATCACCGTGAAGGACGACGCCAAGAACAAAAAGAAGGCTTCCGAAGCGAACGCAGACGACATCGACGACGCCGAAGACGACCTCGAGCCCGCCAAGGTGCCCACGCTCCGATACCAGTTCGGCGACGAGAAGGACTTCCCGCTCCAGCAGGCGGTGGCGCACCTTCTCGGCAAGACCGTCGTGACGCATGCTGACGTGCAGGCCAAGCTCAAGGCCGAAAAAGCCAAGGCGGAAAAAGACAAGCCCGCCTCGAACTAACTTTTGAGGAGCAACTCATGACCGATCCCAAGGCCCCGCGCTACAGCCGTCAAGTGCTTTTGAAAGAATGGGGCGAAGCGGCGCAGGAAAAGCTCGCGGCCGCGCATTTCGTCGTGATCGGCGCAGGCGGCATCGGCTCGCCGGCGCTTCTCGCGCTCGCGGAATCCGGCGCGGGCGCCATCACCGTGATCGACGCCGACACCGTGGAGGTGACGAATCTGCCGCGCCAGTCGCTGCATACGCCTGCCCGCGTCGGCATGAACAAAGCGGAAAGCGCCCGGATCGCCCTCGCTGACATTGATCCGACGGTACCCGTCACCGCCGTCCCGCACTGGGCGGACGAGGCGCTTTTAGCTTCGCTGCTCACCCCCGAGACGATTCTCGTGGACGCCTCCGACAACTCAAAGACGCGCCACATGGCCAACCGCGCCGCCCTCAAGGCCCGCTGCCGCCTCGTCTCCGCAAGCGCCGTGCGCTTCAGCTTTCAGGTGCTCGTCTTTGACTTCCGCCAAACGACGCACCCCTGCTATGACTGCTTCTTCCCCGAAGACGACGAAATCGACGTGAAGGCCGCGCAAGTGGGCGTCTTCGGCGCCGTCACCGGCATGGCAGGCAACCTCGCCGCGGAAGAAGCGATGAAGCTTGCGGTCGGCATTCCCGGACTCACCGGAAAACTTCTCATCGCCGACACGCTCACGATGAAGTTCGACGTGATGACGCTCTCCGCCGATCCTTCCTGCAAGGTTTGCGGCGGACACTGATCAGACGAATCCTCACCTCCGACGGCAGGCCGAAACGCCTGCCGTTTTT
>CAVJUB010000183.1:0-4366 GCA_963652545.1 Hallella faecis
GTTGCGCCACGTCCCGGTTCGTGAGAACTCACAGATTTCGTTTGCTTCGGGCGTCGGCGCTCAGTGCTCGGGCGGCGACCTTGGTGGAATCAAGCGTGGTGACCCGTTCGAAATTCTCTCCGATGCTGCGGATGCGGCTCCTGATGAAGCAGCGCGGCGGAGCGCAGAGACACGCGGCAATGAAGGCAGAACGTGAGGAGCTCAAAAAACAGCAGAGTTCCGCTGCGTCTTGCGAGCGTGGTTTCTGGGACCGCCGACATGTGCTTTGTGCCTGAATGATGCTCAGAGCTTTTTCAGTTTTTCTTCAACTGCTCTTCCTTTAGCTCCTGAACCAGATATTTATCACTCCGGCAATGCATGTCAGATATGCCATTGCTGATTAGCTGGTAAAGTTCTGAGTGATAAAAAATGTCCAGCGCTTTTTCCCATGAGACATGGGTTTCTGTGGAGAAAAGCGCTACGATGCGGGCGTATTTTTTCTGCAATAAAATTTGGCTGGCGTTCATAAATATTATTTGCTTTTGTTAGAATTTTCGTTCTTTATAACTGACAAGGAAGTTTTTTGAGGCGTGGTTTAGGCATTGGATGGGCTTATAGTGTTTTTGAATCTATGAATTTCAGGAACGAAAGTGATTTTTCTGTCCGGAAGGCTAGCTGCCAGTTTGGTTTTTCATATCGCAGCCGCCCGATGGCTTCTGCTTTATCAATCAGACCGTCAAGATAAAGCTCTATAGTATTGAAAATCTTGTCATCGGCAACGCCGCCAATGACAAGATCATAATCCGTAGCATCTTGTCCTTTTCGACAAGATAGGATGAAGTCAAGCCATTCTTCTGAATAAGAATCAAGCCGAAGAGTTTTCAACGTCAGGCTGGCGGCTTCGTCAAAATCGTACCGAGATACGACGCTTTCCTGGCCGCGTCGCTTGAAACGCTCGCTCCATTTCGCAGCTTGTTGACAGATTGGCGTGAGATAGAATCCTTTTCCAAAGTCAACATTGGAACGCGAGTGTTTCAAGTCGGGCTGTTTTATGGCAACAAACGAGCCATGGTACAAAATCATGGCAATGCCCCTTTTTCCTTCATAAGATTGATGAGGTCGTCGGCGATGTAATCCTTGCTCTGCGTATGAAGAACCTCGTAAGAGGGAAGAATATAGCTATTCAGAATATCGCTTTTTTTAGTCATTGCCTCATAAATCAATGTTGCTCCGATATTCAGACGAGATGCAACGGATTCAATGCAGAAAATGACAAATTCCAATTTCTTAAATTCTTGAGAGTTCGGATCGCATTGCATGGACTGCTCTGTCTCCTGTGTGTTTCGTTGAGTGAATTTAGGATAAATAAAATGGTTTGTGGCGGGGGTGGAAATTTCAATCAGCTTTTTTGTTGATGGCTTGATGAGCGCTGTTTGCCATTGATTGTTTGTGCTGGATGCAGCCATTTTGCAGTGCGATTGCGCTGCATCCTTACATGAAACTTCGACGATCTCGCGTTATTCACAATCTTTTCGCTGGACAAGCGCGCGGCGGCGCCTGCGATTGACATCATAGACGGTGACGAATACAGTGAGCGCGCACAGGCGCGCGGGCATTGCCTCCGGCCGCTCTTCGTGCGGGCGCCGGGAGCCTTCGGCGCGGATTTTTTCTGGAGCTTTTTGCATGGCCTATCGTCCTCTCTGCGGCGCCGAAGCGCCGGCGCTCTTTCTGATTGAAGACGCCTCCGGCGCGCCGTCGGTGCACCTGTCGCAAAACTACGTTGCTGAAGCCGCGCGGCTTGCGCAGGCGGGCACGGTGCTTCTGGCGGTGCCGCTGCCGCCGCTTCTGCCGCAGACCGTGCTGCTCGAAGCCATGGGCGGTCTCGCTCGAATGGCGGAGGAGAAGGCCTGGGCGAACGCCTGCCAGACGATTGATGTCATCGGTGACTGGAAGACGGCGTTTCGCGAGATGGAAGGTTTTCTCGCGGCGGCGGATCCGCTGTCGGTGCTGGCTGGCGGCGAGCTTCCTGCAGAGTGGGCGCTCGTGGAGGATCTGGCCGCGGTCTGGGGCGCGGCGTCGGCGGCGTCCGTGAACCAGCGCGTGACGAACTTCATGGCCGGGCGGCTTTCGGGGGCGCCGGCGCTCTTTCGCGCCTCGGACTACCTGGAGCTCGCGGGCAGCCGGCTGGCCAAGGCATGGAAGACAGCGGGGCGCGAAGGGTTTGCGGCCGCGATGCCGGCGGTCGTCCGCACGATTGATCGGCAGCTTCAGTCAGGCCGAGACCGGGCGCTTTCTGAACGCACGTTCGGCGCTTTGACGATGGCGGTGGCGGAAAGCAAGGAAAGCCGGGAGGCCGGGCAATGACCAAGCTCATTCCTCTTTCGGCGGCCGTGCAGGCTCGCCTTGACGCCGGCCGCATCAGCGCGGCCTTTGACGAATTCCTGGGCACCATCGGACTGCAGCGCGCCGTGGCGCGGCTGGCGGCGGACACGGCGGGGCGGCTTGATCACGAGGCTTTCGTCGCGGTCGTGAAGTCCCTCATCGGCTCCTATCGCTGGGAGCTCCCAGCGGCGTCGGACGCGTGGTGGGCGGCGTTTGGCGACGCCTTCGCCGCGGCCTTTGCGGGATACCGAACCGCCAACGCCTGGACGGACCGGGACGCCTGCAGTACCGAAGCCGCTCGCGTCGAGCAGGCGGCCGTGCGGCGGGTGGGCGAGGGGACGCGGCTGCCGCGCAACCTCCTCGTGGAATGCTGTCTGCTGCTGGGCAACCGCGCCGGCTGGCGGCGCTTCAAGAAGTTTGCCCAGGCCGAGCAGTGCGGCTTGAACGCGGCGTTTGACCGCTGGTACCCGTGCAGCCGGGGGCGTTTTCTGATTGACGACGCGACGTCGCGTCAGGTGCTGGGACTTGTGCTCGACGCCATTGAGGCGGCGCCCGATGAGGCGAGCGTCTATGCGCTGCTTGAAGTCGTGGAGCGCTTTCCGACGAACGGAGAGGCGATTCTCGCGCGGCTCGCGGCGGGCGACGGCTCGTCGCCCTTTGAAGCGCAGTTTGTGAAAGCGGCGGGGGTGCCCGAAGCCGGCGGGCCGCTCGCGCGCCTTGCGGCCGCGGCGCTTTGCGCGGAGCAAAAGCACTTTGCCGCCCCGCAGCGCGAGGCGTTCTCGCGGATGTGCCGGGCGGCGGGGCTCTTTGCCTGAACTACTTCTTCAAGACGTTCTTGAGGAGGCTGCCGACCGCTTCAACGGTCTCGGAATTGAGGCTGTTCGAGAGCTTGGAAGCGGTGGAGGAAAGCGACGGGAAGAGGTTGAGGCCCGAGGAGATCACCTGGTCCTTCAAGAGGCTGCCGGCGATGTAGCCCACGGTGTCCTGCAGGCCGTTCTTGGGATCTTTGGCGATTACGGTCGCAAACTCCTTGCTGCAGGAGTTGAGGGCGAGCTTCGTCATGAGGGTCTTCGCCTTCGTTTCAACTTCGGTCACCTTCTTGTCCGGGATCGTCTGCACCTTCTTCGCGGCGTCGGTCTTGCCGAGCGTCACGTAGGCCCACTGGGTCATCGTCTCCTGATCGGCGGACGAAGTGTTCTGCAGGATGCACTTGCCGAGGTTGTCGGAGTAGGTGCTCGCCTGGGCGGCGCCGCAGGCGAGGGCGAGAAGAAGGAGCGCGGTCTTTTTCATGATGCTTGGAGCGGGCGTTTCGCCCGAAAAGAAAGGAAAAGTGCGCCGCATTCTAGGCACGACAGGCCGCGGCGTAAAATGGCGGCGTTTTCTTTTGAGGCGACGGGCCTCGATTTCTCGCAACAAGGACGACTTATGACAGCAGCGACGGCCGGCTGGCTTCTGGCGATGGACACCGCGGCGGACGCCGTTTCGGCGGCCGTGATCGACACGGCGGGAGGCGAAGCGAAGGAAGCGATTTCCCGCGAGCCGCACCAGCACACCGAAATGCTGCTTCCCTTGGTGGACGGCCTTTTGAAGGCGCAGGGCCTCGCGTTGAAGGACGCCGCCGCCATCGCCTTTTCCGCGGGGCCCGGCGCCTTTGCGGGCGTGAGAACTGCCTGCGCCGCGGCGCAGGGCCTTGCGTGGGCCGTGGAAAAGCCCGTCGTGGCGGTGCCGACGCTCGCTGCCGCGGCGCTCCTGCTGTTCACGCGTCACCCGGCCGCGCGCCGCGTGATGGCGGTGACCGACGCCCGCATGAAGGAATGCTACGTGCAGGTCTTTGAGCGGCGCGAGGGCGACGCGATGCCCGCGCCCGTCACCGAAGCGAGCAACGTGAAGCCCGAAGCCGTGGCGCAGATTGCGGTGGAGAACGCCGTCGAGGCGGCGGGCGGCTCGGGGCTCGCGTTGAAGGACGCCGCCGCCATCGCCTTTTCCGCGGGGCCCGGCGCCTTTG
>CAVJUB010000184.1:0-4315 GCA_963652545.1 Hallella faecis
ACTTCGGGGTATCAGTGAAGGATGCGAAGGACCTGCTGCTTGACATGCAGCGGACCCTGTCGGAATGGCGCAAGGTGGCGGCGGAGGACTTCAAGGCCGGTCGGCAGGAACTTGAAGCCGCCGCGGGGACGTTCTGGCTGGGGAACTGAAGCAAAAGTACTTTGGAATCTCCTGATATCGAAAGTACTTCAACCTTGCCCGCACCATCCCCTCCCGGTTGCATCGTCTGTCAAACGGCGGGACTTTTCGGTTCGCAAAAGTATTTTCTAAAGCGAATCAGGATGATCTACTTGAGACATTGGCAGACTTCGCAGCCCCGCCAATTGAGCGCCGCGGAAGACGACGGCAAAGGCCTTCAGCTGGCGGTTCGCCGGAACGGAAAGCGCCTGCAGGTACTTCCGGATCTGCGCTTCCGCCTCGTCCAGGGCTTTTTGCACGAGGTCCTCCCTCGCCGCTCCCTTTTTGAGGTATTTGAGTTCCAGCAAATAATAGGGCGAATCGGCGGTGGACCAGACGGGACTCAAAAATACGTCCGCATGCCCCAGGCCAATTGCTTCTTTTTCTGTCTGCGACTGATAATCCGTCGTCAAATTGACCGCCATGTGAATGGCCGTCTGAATGTTGCTTTCGTCAAAATGGGCGTACGTGTGCAGCCCCATGCCTTGCGTCAGATAATTCTCCACCACTTTGAGCAGCGGCTGCAATTCGCCCTGATGCAGTTTTTTCAAGGCGTCCCGCGTCTCGTCGGCATTCAAGGAACTGGGGAAGTTTTTGATCTGCTTGAAATAGTACGTGAAAAACTGTCCTAAAACGGCCTTGTTCGGGCAGACCAGCAAGGAGCTCGACCCACGTTCTGTCGTGAGGTAGCCGAGGTAATACAGGAATTTCAGGATGTCGTCGTTGTCAAAGGTCTTTTTGCTGTTGAGGTTCAGCGTGCCCGCAAAATTCCCGATCGTGACGGTTTTTCCGTCAATCACCTTGCGGACCGTTTCGTTCGCGAAATCTTCATTCCCTATTTTGAGAATGCTGGTCACCTTGGAGAGATCCGAATCCACCGCCGGATCCCACATGATCAGCGGTTCTTTATGGTTTTCTCTCAGGTAGTCCAGGTAATAAAGGCACATGGACGAATTGAAAACCGACGTGTCTGCTTCCTGACTGAACCGATACCCGTTGTAATAGTCCCGTATGCGGCTCAGAATTTCGTCCTCGGACATGCCGCATTGCCGGCAGTCAATCGATTTCCGAATCAGCTCCCGAAGCTCGGCTTCGGTAAAACCAAAAAGATCGGCGAAGGCTTTGCGATTGGAGATGTCGGTGGCAATGGAAAAACCGGACGTCAGCGAATCCAGGGATATTTTCGTCACGCCCGTAATAAACACTTTGGCGACGATATTGTCATCCTCCGCCGCCGTTTTGAGCCGGGTATAGAAATTCTTGATGAGGCCGTCCGTTCGGGTGATTTCCCGGAATTTCTCAGGATCATCCGCGAGCACGTTGTTGGCCGTCTGATCGTATTCGTCAATCGTGACATAAATGCGTCCGCGCATTTCGCGCGGCAGCAAATTGAAGAAATGCGACAGATACGAGGCCGGCGTCAGATCATCTTCCTTCAGCAGTTCTTCGCCGCCGGGCAAAGGATACTTCGTCAGAAAGTTGGTGAAACTGTTTCTCAGACTGCCGACGAAATCCTTTTCGAGATGCTCAGCGGACATCCCGGCGAAATTAAAGTGCAGAACATAATAGGCGCCCTGCTCCGGCGTTTTGTGGCTGGCAATGTAGGTCCCGGCAAAATTTTTGTCGAAATTCTCCGCCTCCGCCTTGTCGTAATAGCAGTCGAGCATGGACGTGAAGAGCGTCTTCCCGAAGCGCCGGGGGCGCACGATGAACGGATAGAGAATTCTCGACAGCTCCAGCCGCTCAATGAACTTCGTCTTGTCCACGTAAAGGTAATAGCCCGACGCCTTGAGCTTTTGATAATTGCCCACGCCGTAGGGAAATGCCTGAGAAAGACCGGACCTCATCGCTTTGCCTCCTTGAAACTGCAGCGGCTAGTATTCTGCGTCGCTGGAATGGCACGCCTCACAAAGGAGCTCCAGCGCTTCCAAAGCAAAAGGAATCATCGGCCGCAGCGGGGCGTTCACGGAATCGAACACCTTTCGGGCTTTCTTTTTGGACAGGCTTCGAATCACGCCGGCATTGAAATAGCAAAGCCTGAGAAGGACCGTCATGTGGTAGCGAAGCAGCGGCGTCATGGCGTTGATGGCCTTCAGAATCGGCTTGATCCAGCCTTCGGGCGTTCGGCACGCCGCCGGAATTTCTGCGGGCTCCTGCGGTTCCGGCGGATGGTCTTCCAAGTATTCGTGCAGCGCGGTGTGAAGGTCCGCCATCCCCGTTTCGCCTCGCATGGCGTCAACATAAAGCGCGCCCGCCGGGCCCGCCCGCCGGAGCATCTGCATCGCCTTCTCCGGATCGGGACCGGACAGCAGGCTGCGATAGAGCAAGAGCTCGACGCCGAGCGCATTGACAAGCGTCACGAGCATCGGCCGGGACAAAAGCTTCGTGAAATGCTGGCACGCCCCGCGTGCTTCGCGCGACACCCGAGTTTTCTTCTTCACCGGCGGGGTTTCTTCGGATTTCATGAGCGGCAGCGCGCCAGCTTCGTCGCCCGTGAGCAGATAGCGGGCAAAATTTGCCCGCGTCACTTCCGCTTCGCTCAACTGATGGTGCTCTTCCGCGACGCGAAGCAGCGTGAGAAGCGCTTCGAGCAGGTTTCGGACGTCCTGGCATCCCGGCAGGTCTTCATGGCCGAGATACTCCTGCAGCAGGTGCTGATGCTTGGAGAGCGTCGCTTCGAGGTGCGCGCCGCTCTTCACCCAGAGCTTGAGGTCCTTCTCGCAGAAAAGCAGGCTTTCGGCGGCGGCCGGCACCCATTCGGCGGCGTCGTAGGCCGCCTGGGGCGCGTCAAGGCGCTTCAAGGCCTCTCGCACCTCGTCTTCGGTTTCGCCGAAGAGCCGAAAGACCGTTTTTGCCGTCGCCTCGTAAAAGGCGACCAGCGCCCGAAGGCCGTGCCTGCCTTGAAGCGCGGCCAGAAAATCCTGCAGGGCTTCAGCAACCCGGCTGGTGCCAAAAAGCGAAGCGGTGACGTTTTCGCGCACGACGACTCCTTCTTCTATGGATCAGCGGGCGGCGCCCGCCGGCTGATTGAGGACCCGCTGTCCCAGACGGGCGAGCGTCGAAACGCAGAGCGGGAAATAGCCGCGGGCGGCTTCGTCGAGCGAGCCGAGGAGCTCGCGGCCTTCTTCCGGCGTGAGATGATTGAAGAGCATGTTGAGCAGGGCGGCGCCGACCAGCCAGTCCTTCAACGCCTTGAGGTCGTCGCTCTCCCCGTCGATCGCCTTCCAGACGGAGACCGCGATCTTTTCACTGCGCTCCTCCGCGGCTTCTTCGGTCTTGGGGTTTGGCAGCCGGATTTTGGCCATGTCCACGTCCTTCAGACGGAACGCCAGGCATCGGCTGAAGTCCTCCAAGCGCATCGCCGCTTTCACGAGGCGGCGGAAATAGCCGTCGTCACCAAGGCCCGCGGCCTGGCGGCAGCGCTTCAGCACGTCGGGGCGCTGGGTGACCCAGACGAGGCCCGCGAGGCACGTGGTGAGCGTCAGGCTCAAGAACACCTGATTGCTTGCCGCAAGCTTCGGCAGGATGAGGTCGCAGACGGCTTCGGACTGCGGACGGTAGCCGTTTTCAGAGAGCGGCTCGTCCGCCTCGTCGGAGTCGTTCACGTCCGCGGCCGGATCTCCGGCGCCCGCCATGTCCGAGGCGACGCGCAGCGCCTGAAGCACCAGCGGATCCGTCGCCTCGTCGTAGGCGAGCGCTTCGAGCATCGCGGCGGGCGTTCCCTCGCCCGTGGCGCAGGCCATAAGCGACAGATCGGCGATCACGGCCGCCTTCGCCGCTGCGTAGTCGGGGTGGTCAAAAAGCCCCTTCCCCGCCCGGGCGCCAGCCGCCTTCTCCGCGTCGTTCAATGTCCAGCCCTTTGCCATGGGCGCCAGGTGGTCGCGCAGCGCAAGCGCGTCGCGCCACCACGCCGACCCCCGCCGCGCTATCGCCGCTTCGATGCCCACGGCCTTCAAGGTCGCCTCGACGTTTTCGGGGCTTTTCCCCAGCCGGTCGCGCACGAAGGCGATGAGCGTGTGGTGCACCCAGGCAAAAAGGCGCTTTCCCTTTTTGGGAAGGCGGTTCAAGGCGATCATCACCTGGGCGGCCGCCAGGGGCTTCACCGGCAGCACTTTCGCAGGGTGCAGCGCGGCATCAT
>CAVJUB010000185.1:0-4309 GCA_963652545.1 Hallella faecis
GTGTTCAACACATCTGAGTTTCTGCCCGTGGGGCTTCTGCCTGACATCGCACAGAGTCTGGGCGAAACGGTGTCCTTCACGGGACTCATGATCACGGGCTACGCGTGGGTGGTGGCCGTCATGTCGCTTCCCTTGACGATCGCTACGGCGACGATCGAGCGCCGCAAGCTGCTCCTCTTTCTCATCTTCTGCTTTGCCGCCGCGCACATCGTGGTGCTCTGGGTGGGGAGCTTCGGCACGCTGCTTGCGGCCCGCGTAGCGGTGGCGCTCACGCACTCTGTCTTCTGGTCGATCATGACGCCGCTTGCGGCCCGCATGGCCCCGAAGGGGAAGCGCGCCGTGGGGCTCGCGGCCGTGATGGGGGGCACGATCGTCGCCACGGTGATGGGGCTGCCGATCGGCACGAAGCTGGGGCAGCTTTTGGGCTGGCAGGAGGCGTTTTTCGTGATCGGCGCCGCGGCGCTTGTTCTGATGGGCTACATCTACTGCTATCTGCCGCCGTGCCCTGCGACGTCCGCGGGCTCCTTGAAGAGCCTCCCTGTCATCTTGAAGCGGCCGGCGCTTCTGCAGCTCTACTTCCTCACGGTCGTGACGGTGCTCGGGCACTTCACGGTCTACAGCTACATTGCGCCGATTTTGCAGGCGGACGGCGGCTACGGTCCGACGGACGTCGTGCTCTTTCTTTTTGTCTTCGGCATTTCCGGGATCATCGGCACCTTCATCACGACGAAGGTGGTGGACCGTCATGTGTCGGCGACGCTCACCGTGCCGCTCGTCATCATTGCGGCGAGCCTCTTTTTGCTCTATCCCGCCTGCGCCGCCTACGCTTCGACGCTGGCGCTCCTCGTGGTCTGGGGGGCGGCGATGACGTCCGTGATGCTCGCCTTCCAGACGGTGCTGCTCAACGTGGCGCCCGACGCCGCGGACATCGCGACCTCCATGTATTCCGGCATCTTCAACGTGGGGATTGGCGGCGGCGCCTTCGTGGGAAGCCTCATCTCCCAGTCCTGGGGCTTTCATCCGCTCACCTTCGCGGGCGGCTCGCTCGTCGTCATCACCGCGGGGTTCTGCCTCCTTCTCTGGCTGAAGACGGGGAGCGCGGTCTTTGCGATTGAGAAGGTGGAGACGAAGGCGGTGCAGCCTGCCGCCCGGCGCAACCTCGCCGACAATCCGTCCTGAGCGTTCGGCAATCAAGAAAAGGCCCGCCGCGGCTTCGAGGAGTTTTCGAAGCGCCGGCGGGCCTTTTTCGTTGAGTGGATCAGTCGTGCGGCAGCGCGGTGAGGGCGGCATAGAGCCGGCGGTTCACCGGAACGTCTATTCTGAGCGCCTCGGCTTTGCGGATCACGGTGCCCGCAAAGAGCTCGACTTCGGTTGCGCGATGCGCGAGCGTGTCCTGGCGCATCGAAGGCATCCCGTCCGGACTCAGCGTGTCGATGATGGCGACGTACTCGTCAAGGTCGGATTCGGCGACGTTGATGCCCGTGGCTTTCGCCAGAAGTATCACTTCGCGCATGGCGGCTTTCATCATCTCGCGTGCGGGGCCGGGCTGCTGCACGCCGCGGAAGGGGCAGTCTAGGGCGGCGCAGGTTTGGTTGACGCCGACGTTGAGCATCCATTTGCACCACATCCGGCGCAGGATGTCGTCTTCGGTCTGATAGGCAAACTGCGTGCGTTCAAAGAAGGCTTCCAGGCGCGAAAGCGCCGCGATCTTCGCCGGCGTCTTTTCCGTGATGCCGATGCGCAGCTCGCCGATCTTGGTGTAGGTGACGCTCGTTCCCTGCCGGAGCGCGTCCATCGCTTGCGCGACGCAGTGGACGACGGCGCCGCGGTTCCCGAAGTGCGACTCGATCGTTTCTTCGCTCGAGATGCCGTTCAAGACGGAAAGAAGCACGGTGTCTTCGTCGGTGACCGGATCGGCTTCGGCGATGGCGGCGTCAAGCGCCGTGCCCTTCACGGTGAACATCACGAGGGAGGCGGCGCCGAATTCGGCGCGGTAGGCCTCGGGCGTCATGAAGCGAAAGCGGTTCATGCGGCCGTTGCAGGTGATCTCAGCGGCTTCGTAGCGGCGGCAGCGGTCAGCGTCCGCGAGAAAGACGACGTGGTCGCGGCCGAGCTTTTCGGCGAAGAAGTCGCCGTACATGATGCCGAGCGCGCCGAGACCGATGAGAGCGACGGAAGTGATGGGAGCCTGTTTCATGGAGAAATCCTTGGAAAGTGGATCGGCGCATTGTGCGCCTTTCTCGCGGAGATGGGCGGCGCAGCGGTTCATCGCAGTCCGACCAGGCGGCGCAGAAAGCGGCGCAGCGCGTAGAGAAGGCGCGCAATCCACGAACGGTGGTTTTCTCGCCACGTCCACGGGGCGAGGGGATTCGCTTCCTGCCAGAGCCCCTTGCGCTTTTTCTTCGCGCTTTCGCACGCAGCGTTGTAGCGCACCGTCTCGTCCTGCGTGAGTCGCGAAAAGTAGCGCCAGTAAGGCCAGGCAAGCCCTTCGCGGATCATGAATTCGCTCACGTCGGTTTTCCCGAGCATCACGCGGCTTACAAGCCGTCCGTAGGGATCGACCCCGACGGCCGTGACGTCCACCGCTTCGCCGGCAATCTTTCGCTTCAGACAATCCGTCGCGTCGCGACCGAAGGCCTGCTCGGTTTCCGGCGCGTCCATGCCGATGAGGCGCAGCTTCACGCGCCGTCCCCAGCGCTGCTTCACCCAGATCGAGTCGCCGTCGCAGACATGCACGACGCGCGCTTTGAATTTTCGAGGAAAGCGAGGGCGGAAGAGGCGCTTTGCCGCGAGATGCAGGAGAAGGTAGAGAAGCAGAAATACGCCGGCTGTCGCTGCCGGATGCTCGGCGGCGACAAAGATGAGATCGTTGCAGTCGGTCATGAGGGCTCAACAACAGTGGGATTGGAGGTCGAGGGCTTCGCAATGGTGTCGTCGAGCACGACTTCCACCACGGGCACGAGCCACTCGTCTACGGCGTAGGCGTAGTCGGCGCCCGCCGCCTTGGACTGCGCCGCGGTGCGCACCACCAACCCGAGAAGCCGGGCGTCAATGACGTGGGGCAGGAGCGGGAGCCATTCCGCGCTCGCCTTTTGCGAGAGCACGCCGAGCGTGACGCCGTCCTTATTGGCGACCGCGACGCCTCGGCGCGTCGTCTTGAGCTGCACGGGGTCGCCTGCGGCCGCCGCGGCAAGCGTCCGGTGCGTGGCGGTGACGGCAGGGCGCATCCCGGCCCAGCTCAGCCACAGGTCCGGCATGCCGAGCACGCGGTAGTGCTTCAGTGTGGTGACGGGCGGCGTCTCAAAGGTGGCGGTGGCGGCGAGCCGGGAGAAGGACTTCACGAAGGGATTCTTCACGTCGCGGCGCCGCAGGACGAGGAGCCGCTCCATGGCGCGCGTCATCCCGACGTAGTAGAGCCGGCGCTCTTCTTCGAGCGCCTTCGCATTCGTCGCCTTGTCCCAGCCGCCGTCGAGCAGGATGACGATCTTGAATTCCTCGCCCTTCACGCCGTGGACGGTGGAAAGGAGGACGCCTGAGCCAAAGCGGATGCTGCGCCGCTCTTCGGCGAGCATTTCCGCAAACTCCTCCGCGAACCACGAGGCGGGCGTGGCGGCGGCGCCCGAGGCGTCGCACCAGTCGGCGACGAGCGTTTTCAGCCACTCCGTCCAGCGGGTGTCGCCCGTCGGGATCAAAGCTTCGAGCGCTTCTCGCGTGAGAAGCGTCGCGCCCGCTCGCTTGAGCGCTTCGCGAAAGCGCACGACTTCCAAAATCTGCGAGGCGGCAAAGCCGTTTTCCTTGGGGAGCGCCCGACGGCACGGGATCCCCGCGTCTTCGAGCACGGAGCGCACGGCGGCGAGTTCGTCGCGCGCAAGGCCGTTGCGTGACAAGACGGCGATGTCAGAAAGCGCGCAGGCGGGGTCCTTTCGTCGGATGTCCTCGATCGCCGCCGCAACGAGCGCGGCTTGATGCCGGACGTCGCGGGCTTCGAGGAGCGTCACGCGGCCGCGGGTGTCGTCGAGGTTCTCCCACAGGCCGCCCGGGAGTTCAAACGCCTTGTCGGGTGCGATGACGCCGGGGCGCCCCGTCTTGAGCCGCTCGGTGTTTTCTGCAATGAGAGCGTTGCTCGCCTCGATGATCCGCATCGTGGAGCGGTAGTTGTAGGAGAGGTAGCGTCGTTCGGCTTCGTACTCCGCTTCAAAGCGCTGGATGTACTCGACGCTTGCGTTGCGAAATCCGTAGATCGCCTGGTCGTCGTCTCCGGCGGCGGTGAGGTGCATCTTCACGTCATCGTCGGGCTCGAGCTTTCCCA
>CAVJUB010000186.1:0-4232 GCA_963652545.1 Hallella faecis
CGCTTTACTGAACTCAGGGAGATTGAATCATGCTGAAAACCTATGAATTCCCTTATGGCCATGGCTGCCACCGGGCGGCGCTGGACGATTGTCTCGTGGCGGCGGAGCTGCACACGGCGGACCTTCCGCCGATGAAGCGGGACACCGTGCGCGCCAAAGTGCTTGAGACGATTCGCCATCCGATCGGCTGCCCGACCTTGGACGAAACGGTGAAGCCCGGCGACACCGCCGCCTTCATCTGCAATGACCTGACGCGCGTCGCGAACAGCTTCGACTTCATGCCCGTGCTGCTCGACGAAATGAATCGGCTGGGCGTGCCCGACGACAACATGAAGATCGTCTTTGCGCTCGGCGCTCACCGCGACATGACGCCGGAAGAAATGGCGGAGGCCGTGGGCGAAGACGTCTTTCGCCGCGTGAAGTGCTTCAACAGTCAGGCTCGGCGCGCCGAGGAGTTTGAGTACATCGGCACTACAAGCCGCGGCACGCCTGTCAACGTGCACCGCGAGCTTTGCCACGTGGACCACGTGTTTCTCACGGGGACCGTCGTGCAGCACTACTTCGCGGGCTACGGCGGCGGCCGCAAGGCGGTGCTCCCCGGGTGCTCGTCGCTTGAAACCATTACCGCCAACCACAAGCACATGATGGATCCGGCCTGCGGCCTCGGCGTCACGACGGGAAATCCCTGCTACGAGGATCAGGTGGAGGGCGTCCGGCTCTTTGCCCGGGGGCGGCATCTCTTTCTTTTCAATGCGGTGCTGAACGCCCGGCACGAGTTTCTGGCGATGTTTGCGGGCGACTTCGTGAAGGCGCATCTCGCGTGCGCGGCCTTTGCGGACAAGGCCTACGGCTGCCCGATTCCCGAAAAGGCCGATCTTGTGATCGCCTCCTGCGGCGGCTACCCGAAGGACATCAACCTCTACCAGATGCAGAAGACGATGGACAACGCGCGTTGCGCGGTGAAGGAAGGGGGCGTCGTGATCGTCGTCGCCCAGTGCCCCGAGGGCGCCGGCAACGACTTGCTCGTGGAGACGTTCCGGCGCTTGAAGACCTTTGAGGCGATTGAAGCCGAATTGCGCGCCAACTTTCGCATGGGCGCGAACAAGGCCTTCGCGATTTCCCGCAACATGCAGCACGCGCGCTACATCCTCGTGACGGACGCCGACCGGCAGCTCGTCAAAGACATGCTGTTTACGGAAGCCGTGAAGACGCTGCCCGAGGCGCTTGCGATCGCCGCGGCGTACGCGGGCGAGAAGCCTCGCATCATCCTCATGCCGGAGGCGAGCCTCACGGTGCCGCTCTGGCGGCCTGAGCCGCGTTCGAACTAGCTTCTTCTTTTGTTTCCCCTCAATGGCGGCAAGCCTTGCGCTGCGGATCGGGTAAAGTCCGCAGCGCCTTTTTCTCTCTTTTGGATGTGACGATGATTCATTCCTGGCCCAAACGATTTCGCACGCTGCCCACGCCCATGGCGGGGCTGGCGCTGGGCGTGGCGAGCCTGGCGTGGTGCGCCGACGGCGCGGTCGGCGCGAACGGCGTTCTTCAGACGGCGGGCGCCGTGACGGCGGCGGGGCTCCTTTTGATGCTGGTCGTGCGCGGCGTCTTTCACTTTGACACCATCACCGCGGATCTGCGGCATCCCGTCGCGGGCTCCATCGTGCCGACGTTTGCCATGGGCGTCATGGTGATTTCGCGCTCGCTCTCGTACGCTTCTGAGGCTGCGGGCGTGGCGCTGTGGCTAGCGGCCGTGGCGCTGCATCTTGCGGTGCTCGCCGTCTTCTTCTGGCACCGCCTTCGCGGCGACGTCATGAAGGAGATGGTGCCGAGCTGGTTCGTGCCGCCCGTGGGAATCGTGGTGGCGGACGTGACGTTTCCGAGCGTCGAGTGGCTGCAGCCGCTGGCGCTCGGCTGCCTGGCGTTCGGTCTTGCAAGCTACGCGGTGCTCCTGCCGCTGATGCTCTACCGGCTCTTTTTCGGCACGTCGATCGCGGAAGGCGCGCGCCCGACGCTTGCCATCATGGCGGCGCCGGCGAGTCTGTCGCTCGCGGGCTATCTCACGGTCGTTGAGGAGCCCAATTACCTTCTGTGCGCGGTGCTCCTGGGGATTGCGCTTTTGATGACGATCGTCATCTACTTCGCGTTCTGGAATCTCTTGCGGCTCAAATTCTCGCCGGGCTACGCCGCCTTCACGTTCCCGATGGCGATCGGCGCGACGGCGCTCTACAAGGCGTCGGACGCAGTGGCGCGCCTTGGCGCGGCGGACTACGCGCACACGCTCTGGCTTTTAGGAACGGCGGAGCTCGTGGTCGCGGCCGTCGTGATCGGGTATGTGTTCGTGCTGTACGCCGTGAACTTCCGGTCTTTTCTGGCAAAGGACTGACCGGATGAAAAAAGGCCCGCGCTTTCCGGCGAAGGAAAGGCGGGCGAAAGGAGACCACGGGCGAGTGACGCTGGCGCTCGCTCTGGCTTGCGGGCCGGAAGCGCGCTCTGAGAAGACGCGCGTTCGGCCCGGGTGAAATCCATCAGAAGCGGTACTGGGCCTGAAGGCCGAGGATCGTGGCGTCGAGGCTGTCGTACTTGCCGATCTTCTGCCCGGCGTTGTTGTAGAGGTCGCGGTTGCCGATGCCGCGCAGGTACGCAAAGCCGCCGTCGATCTGCAGGCTCTTCGTGGCATGCCACGTGGCGCCCACGGTGAGCCACAGGCGGTCGGTGTCGGGAATGACCGCCATGCGCTTCGTGTTGTCGCTCACGGGATCCTTTTCATAGGCGACGCCGGCGCGCACCGTCCAGTCTTCCGTGAGCTGGTAGTCGGCGCCCGCGGAGAAGAGCCAGGTGTCCTCCCAGTCGTTCTTCACTTCAACGCTGGAAAGATACTTGCCGTAGAGCGGATTGCTTTCGCCGGCCGTGTTGTTCTTGATGGTGAGCGTCTTGAAGTTGGACCACTTCGCCCAGCGAATGAGGCCGGAGAGACGCAGCCGCTCGGTGGCTTCCCAAGTGGCTGTGAACATCAGCGTGTCGGGCGTCTTCACGGTCGCCTGAGAGCTGAAGGTCTTGTCGCTCATTTTCATGAGGCTCGCTGCGGCGGCGTTGGGCTCGAATTCAAAGTCGCCTTCCGCGTCATGGGTGATGGCGGAACGATAGGCAAGACCGAATCGCAGCGTTTCGGCGGGCTGCAGCATGAGTCCGACGTTCCAGCCCCAGTCCCAGCTGTCGGCGTCGATCTTGCCGTATCCCAGCTGCGTATTTTCCGCGAGCTTGGCCTTGGCGTACTGCAGCGAAACGCCGCCGCCCACGGAGAGCCAGTCGTTCACCTTCCAGGCGACGTTGGGATTGATGTCAAAGGTGAGAATGGTGGAGGTGTAGCCGCGCTCCGCGCCTTCCCAGTGCTTGCCGTAGTCGGTGCCCATGCCGAAGGGAACGGTGAGCGCGAGGCCGAGCCACACGTCGTCCGTCAGCTGATGCGTGATGTAGCCCGCCGGAATGGCCTGGCCCTTGTAGCGGCCGTTTTCTGACGAGCCGTCGACGCCCTGGTAGTCCGCGTTCACTTCAATCCACACGGTGCCTGCCTGAAGCTGCGTGCCGGGCAGGAGCGTCATGCCCGCCGGGTTGTAGTGCACGGCGGAGAGGTCGTCGCCCACGATGCCGGCGCCGGCGTAGGCGCGGCCCACGCCGAGGCTGGACTGTTCGGTGAGCTGAAAGCCCGCGGCGGAGGCGGTCTGAGCCGACAGGGCGGCCGCTGCGGCGAGAGCAGCGGCTGAAAGACGAAGCGATTTCGTGAAAGCGGAGGACATGCGGGGTTCCTTTCGTTGAAATGTCTCAAGATCGCGGCTCACGGCGAGCCGCGGAAGTTGAGGGGCATTCTGATGACGAAATCGGGCGGAAAACCGCCCGAAAATTGCTGAGGAACCCCACCCTGCGCCGAGACGGACTAATCCGTTCAGTGCGGCGGACTAATCCGTTTGTCGGACGTCAGCCGGCCTTGACCCGCAGGAAGTTGGCGAGCATCTCGTGGCCGTATTCGCTCACGGCGCTTTCGGGGTGAAACTGCACGCCGAAGACAGGGAGCGTGCGGTGGCGCACGCCCTGGATTTCACCGTCGGAGCTGCGGGCTGTGACGACAAGCTCGGCGGGGAAGGTCGCCTCCTCGATCACGAGCGAATGGTAGCGGGCTGCGATGAACGTCTCAGGAAGCCCCGCAAAAAGCCCCTCGCCGTCGGCGGTGATGACGTCCGTTT
>CAVJUB010000187.1:0-4213 GCA_963652545.1 Hallella faecis
CACAAAGACGTCGTCTTCGATCGCGCAATCGATGTTCGGGTTGTAGTCCGCGTAGTGGCTGAAGCTCAAAAGGGCCTTGCGAGCGGTTCCCGACAGGGAGCAGCGCACGTGGCGCGTGGGCGTGGCGCGAATGTAGGAGCGCACGCGATCCACGATGTCCGCGAGCCGATGCGCCTCGCGGTCAATGGCGCTGCTCGTGCGCTCCAGCGTCGGATCCAGCGTCTCCAGGCTTTCAAGCCGAATCTGCTGAACCGTGGCGTAGTTGATGATGGCCGCGAGCGGCTGCTTCAATTCGTGCGCAATGAGGGACGACATCTGCGCGACGAGCGAATTGCGCTCCATGCGAGCGATGCGGTTTCTCATGTCCCGGTCCTGCGCAATGAGCGCCTTCTGCGCTTCCAGCGAGGCGTTCAGGTCCGCAGTGCGCACAGCGACGAGGCGGCGCAGGCGAAACTCGTTGCAGATCAAGAGCAGGATTGCGCCCGCGAGCAGCGCGAGCTCCTTCCAGAAGAGCTTCACATAGTCAAGAATCGTGCGCTTCACGGGCGCCCACTGTCCAAGCTCAAGCGTGCGGTAAAGGGACGTGATGGCGTCAAACTTCCCCGGCACCTGCCACGAAAAAGACGGCTGATCGGGCATGGTGAGCAACGCCACGCTCACTTGCTTCAGAAGCTTCGGCCGCTGAAAGTTGAGGACGCCAAACACCTGATCGGGATAGAGCGCCGTGGAGTGCCGACAGCGCAGTCCGTCGTCGCGGCGAGCGTTGAGCACCCGAAACTGCCCCTTCTCCACGATCCCCCGCTCCTCCGCCGTCTCCAGCTGGCACGCAGACAGCACGCCCGCGTCACTGAAGCCCGCAAAGACGCTGTTCACCACGTCTGGAATCTGAAAGGTCATGAAGTCCACCCGGCGAAAGAACGCCTGCGGATCTTTGCCCTGCGACTTCAGTTCGCCGGCGAGCGCCAGCCATCCCGAAAGCGAGTCAGGCAGCGACGCAGCGACTGCCTTTCCCCTGAGATCTTCAAGCGTCTGCAGGTCCGTGCGGGACTTCAGCACCACGATCGCCGCGCCCGTCGAACGCGTCGCGTCCTGCGCGTAGTTCGTCTTTCGCATGGCGATCGCCTGCGCGCCGTACTCGTTGATGAGGCTGAGGAACACGTCGCTCGGCGCCACCACAAAATCGGGCTTCGTGCGGTTGATGTCATCGATCGCCTGAAAGGCTGCTATCTCCACCGTCCGAAAGCGAAATTCCGGCAGCAGCCAGCGCAGCCGCTCGATCGTTGGCGTCACAGTCTCCGACCGATAGCCCGGCTCGTTGTTGTCAATGATGCCCACTGTCACGACATCATCCGCCGCAGTAGCGCGGGCCGCCGGCGCCGGAAGCGCAAGAAGCCAGAAGAGAGCGGAAAGAAGGGCGAAAGCTTTCATGCCGCCAATTTTTGCAAAGGCTTCCCCGTTCGTCTACCTCAGAAAGAAGGGGGGTGCCGCCCAGCGCCCCTCTCCTTCGGCTACCTCACAAATGAGGTATCGGCCCGACGCCCCGACTTCTAGCATCGGCTTCACGTTTGAAGAACACCGCCGGCGCCAGAAACCGCCGGCGGAATCAAACCCAAAGACACATCAACCGCACAGGGAGAAAAGAACATGACTGACCGCCGCAGCTTTCTCATGACCGGAGCCGCCGGACTCCTCACCGCCGCCGCTGGCGCCGCCTCCGCCGGCACGATCTTGAAGGGCGACGAAAAGATGATGCCTGTCGACACGCGCAATGCGCGCGGCGGCTGGAAGACGCCCGAACGCAAGATCGTCCAGATCAAGAACTGCCGCATCGGCGAAGGCGCCCCGAAGATCATCGCCTCCACCACCGCGCGCAGCGTGGACGGCTTCATGAAGCAGATGAAGGAATACGCCCAGATGCCCGAGCTCGACGTGATCGAGTGGCGCGTGGACTTCCTGGGCGAACTCACCGGCCGCGAATTCGCGGACATCTCCCGCGACGCCTACAAGCTCGCGGGCAGCAAGCCCGTCCTCCTCACCTTCCGCGACAAGCTCGACGGCGGCGCCCGCCACGTGGACGACGACTGGTACGGCCAGTTCTACACCGAAATCATCAAGCGCGGCTCGTTTGACTGGATCGACTTTGAAGAATTCCGCGATCAGGAAATGGAAAAAGAGCTCGTCAAAAAGGCGAAGGCGAAGAAGAAGGTCGTGATGTTCTCCGACCACGAATTCGGCTGGACGCCCTCCGAAGACGAAATGATCCGCCGTCTCCTTCTGCAGGACGCGATGGGCAGCGACATTCTGAAGCTCGCCGTCATGGCCCACGACACCGGCGACGCGCTTCGCCTCATGAGCGCCACGTGGAAGGTGAAGAACTACTTCTGCGGCAAGCCGCTCCTCACGATGGCCATGGGACGCTGGGGCGTTCTGACGCGCGCCTGCGGCGAGTTCACGGGCTCCGATCTTACGTTCGCCATGGTGGGCGGCGTTCCGTCCGCTCCGGGCCAGATTCCCTACAAAGACGCCTACCAGACGATGCAGGTTCTGCACAAGGCCATGTATCCGCAGGGCGCCTGATTGCTGCGCTGACGCGGCGTCGAAGGCTTCAGCTCCTTCAGACGCCGCGATCTCTGACCAAAGACAAGGAATTCACTTATGAAAACTACGAAGCTCTCCTTCATCGGCTCGGCAATCGCCGCCCTCGCCGCTTCAAGCGCCATGGCCTACACACCGGGCGTCTACACCGCTACAGCGCCTGGCATCCACGGCGACGTTGAAGTGGAAGTCACATTCTCCGCGGACAAAATCACCGCCGTGAAGGTGACGAAGCAGCACGAGACCGTAGGCATCGGCAGCAAGGCTGTCGAGGTTCTCCCCGGCCGCATCGTGGAAGCTCAGTCTCCGAAGATTGACGGCGTCACGGGCGCCACAATCACCTCGAACGCCATCCGCAACGCGGTGGCCGAATGCGTGAAGAAGGCAGGCGTTGATCCCGCGACGCTCGTGCCCCTGAAGCTCAAAAAGTCCGCCAAGCATGAAGACATCACGACCGACGTCGTGATCGTGGGCGGTGGCGGCGCCGGCATGTCCGCCACGATCCGCACCCGCATGAACGGACTCAACGCCGTTCTCGTCGAAAAGATGCCCTTCATCGGCGGCGCGGCCTCCATCTCGGGCGGCCAGGTCGTCTCCCAGGGCTCGAAGCTGCAGAAGGAATTCGGCGTCACGGACGACTCCCCCGAGTCCATGATCGCCGACTTCAAGAAGAACGGCGCGGGCAAGAACGACATTTCGAAGCTCTCCCTCTACGCCCACAACGTGGGCGCCACGATCGACTGGCTCCATGACGACGTCGGCGTGAAGTTCATCCCGAACGACCTTCCCTACCTCGCCGAATACTCGCATCGCCGCGCGCTTGAATTTGAAGGCGGCGCGGGCACGATGGCCCAACATCTGCGCGAAGTGATCGCCGGCAACGGCGCCAAGGTGTTCTACAACACCCGCGTGCAGGAGCTCATCGTCGAAAAGGGCGCCGTGGTGGGCGTCAAAGCCGTGGACTCCACGACTGGAACGACCTACACCATCCGCGCGAAGAAGACCCTGCTCACCACGGGCGGCTACGGCAACAACAAGTCGCTTCTCTCGCCCACAATGAAGAAGGTGCTCTACTATGGTCCGGTCTCCTCCACAGGCGACGGCCTCAAGATGGCTCAGAAGCTGGGCGTCAAAACGCAGCTCCTGCAGTACGGCAAGCGCTATCCCAATGGCATTGAAGTCGCACCCGGCAAGGCGAAGTCCACCATTTACGCCAACGTCGGCGCGTTCGATCAGGCGGGCATCCTCGTCAACATCGACGGCAAGCGCTTCGTGAATGAAAAGGCTTCGAACCGCCACATTCTCGAGCCCATGCTGAAGAACCGCAACGGCCAGGCCTACGTCTTCATGGACCAGAAGTCCTGGGAAGGCTTCTACAAGCGCCTGCCTGAAACCGGCGTGTCCCACGAGGACGCCGACCGCTATCTCGCCGCCAACGGCAAGGTGAAGCCGCTCTTTGCGAAGGCGGACACCATTGAAGGCGTGGCGAAGATCGCCGGCATCAACGCGAAGAACCTGAAGGCCACCGTCGCTCAGTACAACCGGTACGTCGAAGCCGGCAAGGACGAAGCCTTCGGCCGCCCCGCGCAGTACATGAAGGCGACGATCTCCTCGGAAG
>CAVJUB010000188.1:0-4202 GCA_963652545.1 Hallella faecis
CCCTTCACGCCGAAGTCAAACTTCCACGGAGAGGCCGCTGACGGCTTCAGGGAAGCTCCCGCTTCGAGAATGCCGGAGTTGCCGGAGACAGACGGCGAGACGATCTTCTGACCGTTCAGCCACGAATCTGCGTCACCATCGAAGACGTGCTCGTAGGCCGCGCCAACGTTCCAACCGAACTTCTCACTCACCTTGCCGCGCACCTTCACGCCGAGCTGAACGGTGTGCGTCGACGTGGCGTCGAGCTTCAGCTTGTCATGCGCCGCGTTGGTGAGCGTCACCTTGTCGGAGCCGAGGTAGGTGTAGAGATAGCGGCCATAGGCGTCGAGCTTCAGGCTGTCCGTGAGATCGAACACATAGCCAGCGCCGATGTGAGCGGACGTGTAGACCGACCGAGCGTCGTACTTCGCCTTTTCGTTGGTGGAGCCGTAGTAGCCGTCAAACTCCGTCTTCGCCTGACCGACGCGCACCGAGCCTTCGACGTAGAACGGCGCTTCAAAGTCATAGCGAGCCGCCACGCCGACGCCATAGTAGGTGTGTTCGCCGTCGGCCTTCGTGTTCTTCACATGCGCTTCGGATTCGGCGTAACCCACTTCAGCGTAGCCTGCGAGGGTCATGGAGCCTACCTTCGTCGCCGCGCCGAGGACGTAGTTGGCGCCATCGACATCCACATGAGAACCAGTTTCGTAGCGGGAGGAGCCAGCGGAGACCGCACCGAAAGCCGTCACAGAGTCCGCAGAGGCCGCCGCATTGATCGCCGCGAGACCTTCGGAGGCCATGAATTCCGCGCCCTGATTGATGAGCGCCACGGAGCCCAGAAGCGACTCAGAGAGCGTCTTGGTGTTCTCGGTGAGCGTAGTCACCGCGTCGGTCGCCTTCGTGACGGATTCCGCCGTGAGCGGATGGTCCTCGTCAATCGTTTCTCCGTTGAGCGTCTTCGTCGATTCCTCAAAGGTGCCCGTGTACGTCATCGTGCCCGAAACCGTTGCCTTTGCGTCTTTCGTCGTCGCAAGAACTTTCGCCTTGGCGGCATCAGCATCCAGACCGTTGACCTCCACCGTCACGTTTTCGAGCTTCGTTTCTCCATTGGTAAGCGTCAACACCGCTTTGTCCACATTGGCGGCGCCCACATTGAGCGTGATGGAGGAAACGTCCTTGGAAATGCTCCCGACCGAATTGACGCCGGTTGCCTCAATCGACGTATTGTTCTTAGCGGCGGAAGCTCCTGACACGCCGCCAACCGTGCCATTCACCGTGGCGTTGGTGAGCTTGATGGTGCTCTCGCCCACCGTGACGGTTCGTGCCGCCGTCCGCGTCGAAGCCGAATCAGACGTCGTGTCAGCGAGCATCAGAGCGGCTTCGTCTTCGCCGGACGATTCAACGACGTACACAGCCGCCACGTTTTCTTTGACGGTGGTGCCGTTCAACTCAATCGTCGCGGAGGCCTGAATCTCAGCCGTGCTGTCGGGCAGAATCGAAACCACGGAGCCGTAGACATTCCCGACCTTCACGGCGCCCAGCGTGACGCGATTGTCGCCCACCGTCACCTTGGTCACGTTCTTGCGGTTCACGATCGCCATGCCGCCGTAGACCTCAAGCTCAGGATCCGTCGTGACGCCAGTAGCGATATTGACGTTGTTGCCGTACACGCGCATCGTCGTGTAGGTGTCACCCAAAGATTTCTCCTTGGCCTCGGCCGCACCACCAATCAACGACCCCGTCACAGCGCCGCCTTCAACACGGACACTGTTGTAGCTCGACTCATTGAGTGAATAGCCGCCGACAATGGTGCCTTTCACCTCGCCGCCCGTGATGATGAACTGGTTGTAGTTCGCCATTTCCAAACCGAGACCGCCGGAAACGGTGCCGAGAAGCGTCATGTCCGTGTTGTCTTCGTCAAGGTTCTGCACATTGATCGTGCCGCCCTCGACGATCACGGAGTTGCGCGAAACACTGTGCCCGTGGCCGCCCGTCAAAACGCCCTCGGTCCAGCCGGAAATCACGGTGTCGCCGCTGATGTTCACCTCATTGCTTTCTGCGTTGTAGCCCGCCGCGCCCACAATGTCGATGTAGCCCGAGAGTTTGGAGTCCTTGAGGTAGACCTTGTTCAGCTTGTGGACATTGCCGACATCCGCGTAGTCCTCATTGGAAACAAGCTGCCCGGCGCCGGAAATGTAAATGGCGGCGTCATCCTCTGCGTCGTCGCCCCCCGGTCCCGTCAGCGTGGATTGGTACACCGACACCGAGTTGTTGGTGATCTCAAGAGCTCGAGTGCCCTCTTTTTCCAAAGCGCCAAAGACCTGAAGCACGGCATCCTTGCCCGAAAGCGTGACGCCGTTCAAGGTGAGCGAGTTGACCGAGAGATTGCTGAGACCAGAAGCCGCCGAAAGGCTGTACTTCGTCTGTCCCGAAGGCAGTCCGGTGACCACGAAGTCGTTGTGCTCTTCTGACGGTTCCAGGTGCTTGAAATAGATGCCATCCACAAGATCGCTGGACGCAATCTTCGTGTCCGCGGTGAGCGTGAAGGTCACGTCCTTCGCCATGGCCGAGGCGGCCCCGAAAGCAAGCGTCACAACCACTGCCGCGACGGTGAGATGATTCTTTGAGCGATTCATTTTTTCCTATCCTTGATCCTCAACTTCCTGACATTTTTACTCTCGTTGCCAGGGCGGCGGACAGGCATTTGAAAAATAATGCCATTTTCAAGATCTTAAGCCCGTCAGCCGAGAGTAACAGTTACTCTCGTTGCAGTAAAGTTATCGCCGGCAACATGCGATTGTTTTATCAAATTTATTCCGTTTAAATGATAATTTCACTTCATCGAGAGTAAAAAATTCCGGAAGTTCAAGTTGATGCCCGGCTTGTCAGCCGACGTGTCCGCAATATTGACTTCCTCCTCGCCCTAAAGGACGAGGATTCCCTACTGAGTCACGGGGCAAGCCCCGTGATCTCTTCGGCGGGTTCCTGCTGCTGACCCGAGCCCGTCTCAGAGAGACGCCCCGAATTCACTTGAGTCCGAGCATTACCCCCGGACTCCCCACAGGCTGAAACGCGATTAAGTCCACGCGCCAAAATGTTCAACGCCGCCACATGGTCGGCGTTATCCGTGTGTCCACAGCACAGGCATTTGAACTTTGCCTGTGTCGGACGATTCTTCGCTTCGCAGTGTCCGCAGATCGGGCAGGTCTGACTCGTATAGGCCGGCGGCACTTTTATGACGGTTACACCATACAACTGAGCTTTCCAGTCGAGTTTGGCAAAGAAGAGCCCCCAACCTTGATCGAGTATGGCTCGGTTGAGTCCGCTCTTTTGCTTCACATGAGTGCCCGGTTCTTCCGCCGTTCCTTTCGCCGATGCCGTCATGTTCTTGATCTTGAGGTCTTCCCGCACAATCATTGCGTGGTTTTTGCAGAGCTTGAGCGAGAGCTTCTCAAGGAAGTCCTTGCGGATGTTGGCGATGTGTTGGTGGAGTTTTGCGATGCGTTCTTTCTGTTTGCGCCAATTCTTCCCAAATTTCGTCATCCGGGCGAGGCGTTTCTGCTCGAAACTGAGTTTCTTCAGATTCTCCTTCAAGGCATTGCGCGGTGCTTCAAAAGTGCCGTCTGACAACGTGCAGAACCGTTTGACACCCATATCCAGGCCGACAGCGTCTCCTTGGTTTTCAGGCGGTACGTATTCAAACTCCGTCTGGATGGACACGTACCACCCGTCAGCCTGACGGCTCACCGTGACGTTCTTAGGCTTTCCTTCAATGAACCGACTCCGTCGGTACTTCACCCAACCGATGCCGGGCAACAAGATCTGCTTGTTGCCTTCGTTGATCTTGAAATTCTGGGGAAAGCGGAAGGAATCAGTCGATGCAAACTTCTTGTGGTATTTTGGAAACCCTGCATCACCGGCGAAGAACCGTTGAAAACCTTGACTGAGGTCTTTCATCGCCTGCTGCAGGCACTGCGAGTAGGTATCTGTCAACCAAGGATGAGTCTCCTTCCAAATAGGAAGTTGGGCTGACAGTGCCTTGTAGGAAATCCTGAAGTTTGGGTCGGCTTGACGCTGTTCTTCATTCCACGCAATGCCTTTGTTGTAGACAAAACGCGTACACCCGGCGAAGCGGCTCATCTTGCGAGCCTGGGCTCCGTCGGGAGTGAGTTTGAATGAAAAACCTTTGCGTATCAACATGCGTCTAATTATAGTTGGTCTTA
>CAVJUB010000189.1:0-4199 GCA_963652545.1 Hallella faecis
ACTTTCATTCGTCCGCTAACAACACCCGCTGCGTGCCAGCGGTCTCAACCCAATGAGGCTCAAATCCCAGCGCAGGATTCTTCAAAAACTGCAGGACAGACCACGGCGAAAACACCGTGATTCCGGCCATCGGGTCAAAGCAATAGCCGCCGTATTGACGAGCAAGCTCCCTCATCAAGGCATCCCGGCCGAGTCCCAGAACCTCCTGAGCATGATTCAACGCCTCGCCGAAATGCCGTTCAATTTCATCCTGCGTGAAGCCCAGCAGCGCGCCGGCTTCCGAATCAAAGGCAATGTCCGTCGCCAGCGCCAGCCCTGAGAAAAGGCCCGCGGGCGGGATCCGCAAGATGCCCGTGATGTAGAGAAAGCGAAGACGGCTCTCGCAGGCCTTCAGGTCGGCATAGAACCCGGCGAGGTCATCCAGAATCGCTTGAGAGAGCGCCGGCTTGTCCCGATTTTCAACGAGCGGCGCATCGTATTCGTCGATCAGCACGACCAGAGAACCCGCCGAGCGGCTCGCCAGAAATTGCGAAAAAGCGGCGAACGGCGCAGCTTTCACCGCCGCGGGATCCAGTCCCGGCAGGCCGGCTTCCGCCAGGGCGTCCTGAAACAGGCTCGCCGCCCGAGCATGAAAGTCCTGCAGCGAGCCAGTGCCTCGGGCCTGCGAAAAATCAAGCCTCAGCACGTCGTACGTCTTGTCTTTCCAGAACGACGAAACCGCCAGGCCGTCGAAATCACGCAAGCCATGACGAAAGAGCGAAAGAAGCGTGGAGACCAGCAGGGACTTTCCAAAACGGCGCGGCCGCGTCAGAAAAAACCGCCCGCTCGGAACCGATGCGAGACGGCCGATCGCTCGTGTTTTGTCAACGTATCGCAGCCGTCCGGCTCGCAGAAGCTCGAACGAACCCACGCCCACGGGAAGATTCAGACCGGCTTCCACTCTCTCCTCCCCGCTCCCTTCCTCAGGCCGCTGTCACTTGTCCTCAATGCGCCGCGGCGGGAACGCGTCCCACGCTTCGCACCCCGGGCACTGCCACATGAAGGTGTGCGAAAGAAAGCCGCAGTGGCGGCACTGGTAGCGGCCGGTGCGCTTGGACTGCCGGGCGGTGAGGTCCGCCAAAAGCGCCGCCTCCTTGTTCTCAGGCTCGCTCTGCTTTCTCACGCTGCAGAGCACCGCGAAGGCGGAGAGGCTGGGCTTTTGCTGCAGCGCCTCCATCGCAAAGCGGCCGGCGGCCTGAGCGTCCTTCCAGTTGTTGATCCGCTGCACGACGGCCGAAAGCACGTCGGCGCTCCCCGTGCGCTCGAAAACGCCCTTGAGATAGTCCACCGCCGACTGAGGATCCCGCGCGGCGAGCACGTCCGCCTTCTTGGCGGCGATGAGGGGCTCGTACTTCGGGGCCCCCTGCTCGATCGCGGTCCAGCGAGTCTGGGCCGCCTCAATGTCGCCGGCAGCGAGCGCCATGTCCGCCGCGATGATGAGGGCGCGCACGTTCTTCGGATTCACTTCAAGCGCCTTGCCCACGAGCTGATCAGCGCGCTCGCCGTCGCCCGCGCGGCGCGCGGCCGCCGCCATCTCGCAGTAAAAATGCGAGATTTCATGCGAGAGGTCCGTCCCGAACTCCCGGCGGCGCGCTTCCGCAACGTCAATCGCCTTCTGCCAGTCCTTTTCAGTGACAAAAATGCGCATCAAGGCTTCCTGCGCCTCGCTGCGGCGCTCGGGGCTGCTGTCCCGGAGCATTTCGTAAGACTGCTGGGCTCGGTCAAACGTCCCCGCCTTCACAAAGTCCTGCGCGAGCTCGGACAAAGCCTGCATGCGCTCGGCGTCGGTGAGCTCGGCGCGGTTCACGAGGTTCGTGTGAATGCGGATCGCCTGGTCAAACTGGCCGCGCTCGCGAAAGAGGTTCCCTAGGGCGTGATGCAGCTCGATCGTCTCGGAATTAAGGCGCATCACCTCCATCAAGTGGTCGATCGCCATGTCGGGCTTGTCGGAAATCAAGAGCGAAAGCCCCTTGAAGTAGTTTTCATCGATCCCGTGCGTCTCCAGGCGCCGCTGCCGGGCGTCAAGGCCGCGGAACCACCAGCCGGCGGCAAAAAGCAGCGGAACGAAGACGAGATACCAGTAGTCAAAATCCATGGTGCAGTCCAAAACAGGTCAGCTCGACGCGGCGAGCACGTCGGCCACGAGCTTCTTCACGGCGAGCAGGTCGTGCCAGCTCGCCTCCTTGCCGACGGGGTTTCTTAATAGGTAGGACGGATGGTAGGAGACCATCGTCTTCACAGGCCGCCCCGCAATCGTCACTTCAAAGACGCGGCCCCGGAGCTTTGTCATCGACTGGTCGGCGACGTCAGGCAGGAGCGCCGTCACCGCGGTGCGCCCCAGCAGCATCAGCACCTTGGGCGCGAGAAGCTCCAGCTGCCGCAGAAGGAAGGGCCGGCAGGCCGCCGCCTCCTCGGGCATCGGGTCGCGGTTGTTGGGCGGCCGGCATTTGAGGACGTTGATGATGGCGGCGTCGCGGCCGCGCTCGATCGCGACCGCCTTCAGGATGTTCGTCAGCAGCTGGCCGCTCTTTCCCACGAAGGGCACGCCCTCCAGGTCCTCGTCGCGGCCCGGCGCCTCGCCCACGAAGACGAGCGGACAGCCCGGCGCGCCGTCCGAGGGCACGGTCTGGGTGCGGCCCTTGCTCATCGTGCAGGCGTGGCAGGACGCGATCAATTCCTTCACCTCCTCCCAGGAGGCGGTCTTCACCTTCGCGGCGAGCGCCTCGTCCACAACGGCGATGACTTTGGGGGCCGCGGGCGCCTGCGTCGCCGCCGGCGTGCGGGAAAGGGGCTTCAGGCTTCTCAGGCCCGGCTCGTTCACGAGGAACCCGCCCCCGGAGGCATCCACGTGCGCGGGGCGCGCCGGGGCTCTCGCGGGCGCGGCGGAGCGCGCGGGCTGCGCATGAAGCGCGGCCGCCGGCGCGGGCGAGGCCTTCGCCGCGGCGGCCGGGGCCTGCGCAGGCTCCTCCTCCGCAAGCGGATCCTCCGAACTTCTCAGAATCCACTGCGGACCGATGTTCATGGCCTGCCAGAGGCGGCTTTGTTCCTTCGTTAAGGGCATTCGCGTCCTGATTGATTACGAGGCGGGAGCCTTCAGTTCCGCGGTCATCAGCACCGCGTCCTCCCGGGGGCCGGCGAGCGTCGGATAGTAGCCGCGGCGAAGGCCGACGCGGCGAAAGCCCGCCTTTTCGTACATTGTACGGGCTCTCTCGTTGCTAAGGCGCACTTCGAGGTGCATGACGCGCGCGGCGCTCGCGCGAGCCGAGGCCATGATGTCCTGAAGCAGCGCCTTCCCGTAGCCCTTCCCTTGATAGTCGGGCTCGATGCAGATTTCCAGAAGCTCCGCTTCGTCCACCGCCTGCATCATGATGGCGCAGCCAATGATGGTGTCGTCAACGACCGCCGCCGTGAGCGTCCAGCCGACGGACAACGCCCCCTGCAAGTGCTTCATCGTCCAGCCGAAGGGATCCGCGCGGCCCAGAATGGGCGCGACGACTTCCAGGTCCTGCGTCGTCACCGGTCGAAAAGAGATCGTCACTTCGCCTCCTCGTGCGCGTGAGCGTGATGATGGTGGTCATGATCATGAGCGGCCCCGTGGTCATGACCGTGACGGGCGGCGTGCGATAGCGGAATGAGGTTTGCGGCGCCGTGCTCGATGCCCGTTTCGGCGATGAGGTTTTCCGCGAGCCGCCGCACGTCGCTTCGAGGCCCCCGAAGCACCACGGCTTCGGCGCACTGCGCCTCGTCCACGTGCACGTGCATGGTGGAGATCACAAGCCCCGTGTGGCCGTGCTGATGGTTGGTGAGGCGCTGCGAGAGCTGCCGCGCTTCATGATCGTACGTGTAGCTCACGACCGCGACGCAGTCGCCCGCGTCCGGCGCCGTCGCTTCAGCGTCCGCGGCGAGCTCCTTTCGCAGAAGGTCGCGAAAGGCTTCGGAGCGGTTCGTGTAGCCGCGGCGGCTGATGAGATCGTCAAAAGCCGCGGTGAGGTCATCGTCCAAAGAAATCGTGAGGCGCTGCATGGCTCGATCCTTAGAGGCGCTCGCCGCGGCGGCGCTCTTCAATCGTGAGCGCCACGCGGTTTCGCACGTAGACGGGGCACGCGAGCGCCGCCGTCGTCACGTCGCCCGCCAGGAGCATGCGGCGGGCGGCCTCGGCC
>CAVJUB010000190.1:0-4151 GCA_963652545.1 Hallella faecis
GTTGTACGACAACTGCGAGGACATCCTTTCTGTTGACCCGGAGGAAGTCAAGCGCATGCAGGCTTGCGAAGACAATTCGGATGTCGATGCTCTTCTGGCATTGGCTGAACTTGCCTACAAGCATCCTGAAGCGCTCGTCGTTGCGGCGGACTCCAAAGCACCCGGCATCGCAGTCATGGTGCCCGCTGAAGAGTTCGTCCTGACGCCGTAGTCGCGGTCGCGTCATCTATCAATTTTCCCGGAGGGAAGCTTGTTCCCTCGGGGACAGCTTTTTCTCCGAGAACCTTTCTTTTTAGGAGAAAAAACCATGAATTCAATCGATCAGAAACGCATCGAACGCCTCATCATCAATGGTTTCGAACGGTCGCAGCACTGGGTACAGCACTGCCAGCTCGACACCTTTCCCGCCAAGTTTTCTTCGTGGGAGGAGGTGAAGGAGCATCCTGTCTTCAGCCAGCGCTGGGACGTGGACCGTTGGAACGCCCTCTTGAAGGTCATGGGCTTCCTTGAAGGCTTGCTGGATTGCGGGATCGGCAGTTTGGAGATGGTGCAGAAGGACGAAAGTCTCAATGCCCGCTTCGCTGACCTCCTGAAAAACTATTCAGCCATCGATTGTTTCGTTGAAGGCGTGAGAGACCATCTCGATGATCTCCTTTCCGGCTCGGTTTCGACTGTGGCGAGCATGCTTGCCGCGGCGGACTTCACGGCGAATCACTGGATCAAAGATCTGCACCTTGACTCGTTCCCGGTCCATGCGGCATGGAACAGCGACAAGATGCAGTTCCATCCAGCCATTGCCAACGCGTGGTATTTCGAACTGGATCAGCTGAAGTTCCTCGTCAACTCGTGGGACATCCTGCTGATGCAGGCCGAACGCTGCACGACGCAAGCCGTGGTCTCGAAACGCAAGGAGCTCAAGCGCCACGTCGAGGTCATCAACGCCTTTCTGAAGGTTGTTGAGCCTCACGTGCCCAAGCTCTGAGGTCGAAAACCCAACAGGCTGGCCGCGGCCAGTTCTGCAATTTTTGTCAACTTCCCGGAGGGAGCTCGCCTTCCTTCGGGAAGACATGGCTATCCTTCCTCTTTTAGGAGCGAAACCATGAATCAAACTCATCTCACTCGTTTCAACGCCGCTTTGGAGGAGGGACACCTTTCCGAAGACGGCTGGCTCAGCCTCACCACCCATCCAACGGAATCGCAACAGCGGAACTACCGCTTTGGTCCGTTCTCCGCAGAACAGACCGCATCCGTTCGTGAGTTCGCTTTCGCCCTGTATAACTTTGCGAACAATTACGAGGATGTTGAGGAAAAAGATCGAGTGGAAACCTGCCAGTCTTCATCCCGCCGTCGGCTCGATCCCGCTTTGGAGTATGACGCCGTGGTGGGCGCGCTTTGGAATGCCGCCGACGTTGCTTTGAGCGTCGCGACTGACCTTGACATAGAGGCCGTTCAGAAGAAGGTGTCAGCGGACAAGCTGTCCCTTCTGAAGGAGCTTGTCACCGATCAACGCCGCTTTCGCTTTGCGGAAACGGTCGTTGGTGAACGGCTGGGGCATCTCTTTGGAGTGACCTTCCAGAATCGCTTGAAGACGCATGACAAGCAGGTCTATGCGGTGCTCGCGGACTCGTCCGTGACGCACTACGCATGGGTCGGCACCTCCATCAATGTTCTGGTGTCCAATCTTCCCGAATTGCTCAAGTCCAGCGAAGAAGCCGCCCCGCACGAAGTTGTGCTGGGTTTTCTCGCGGACGAGGGTGAAGAGGATTTGGATGCTCAGATGGCAATCTTGCAAGAAGTGTTCGATGTCTTCGAGTTTTCTGAAAAGGAACTTCGCGCATCGGCGATTGGAGGGTGTCGGTCTTAGTAATTTCTGCGTTGGAGAAGGCGAAAGCTGACGCCACGCATCACTAAATTTCAACCATTTTCCTGGAGGGAATTGATTCCCTTCGGGGAATTGGTTTCCGTCGGGATTGGAGTTTTTCGATGACAAATCAATACAAATACTCCGTTGCCGACGTTCGCAAGGCGGCGGAAAATCGCTGGGGCGAGATCTACAGCTCGCTCGCTCCCGCTTTGCGCGAAGCCATGGATCGTCCGGGCAAGCATGTTGCCTGCCCGGTGCATGGCGGCACCAACGGCTTCCGTCTGTATCCAAACTACAAGTACAACGGAGCCGGCGTGTGCAATTCCTGCGGCAACTTCCGTGACGGCTTTGCGCTCTTGCAGTGGCTCAACGGAACGTCCTTTGGACAGACAGTTGCCGCTGTGGGCCGTTTCTTGAATCTCAAGCGCCCCGGTCAGGTGGTGGCTGAGGAAAAGAACGGCACCGTCTACGTCGGAAAGCTGGTCTTCGTGGGTCAGGTCGAGAAGAACGGGAAATCGTTCTTCGCGGTCAAGATCTGCGAGGAGTCAGAAAAGAAGGTTCTCGCTCTCTCGGGCAAGGATCTTCTGCGAGCCGTCAATGTCGCTGGTCTCCGTGAAGGAGATCGCGCGAAGCTGACGCTCATCTCGACGCAGACCGTTGAGAATCAGCACGGTCAGTTCAAGTTCAAGCTCTGGGGCGCTGAAAAGCTCCCAAGCCTTGAAGAAGAACAGGCCGAAGCCAAGGCAGTGCAGGAACGCGATGAAGCCATTCGCAACGGCATTGAGAAGCTGTGGTCTCTGGCCCAGCCGCTCGATGCCGAAGACGCCAGTCTCGTGCGCACGTACCTTTCGGGACGCGCCATTGAGGTGAAGCGTCCGGGCGCGTTGTCGGACCTGCGGTTTCTGCCAAAGACGCACTACCAAGACACCGTGCAGTCCTGCTGGATGCCGGCCATGGTAGCTGCGGTGCGGGATCCCGCCGGCAAGCTCATTGCTCTGCATCGGACGTACTTGTCTGAGGCGGGCAAGAAGGCGGCGGTGGCGGTTCCAAAGAAGATCACGTCTCTCACAAGCGACACCTCCCTCAACGGGGCGGCGATTCGCTTCGGGAAGGCGAGGTCGGTTTTGGGCGTGGCCGAAGGCATTGAGACGGCTCTGTCTGTCTACAGCGCCACGGGCTTGCCGACGTGGAGCACGATCTGCGCCAACGGGATGGAACAGTTTGTTCCGCCCGCGGGCGTGAAGGTGGTGCTCATCTGGGCCGACAAGGACCGCACCGAAACCGGCGCCAAGGCCGCCAAGGCTTTGGCCCATCGTCTGCGCACGATGGGAGTGCTCGGCGTCATCATGACGATTGACAAGCCGATTCCAACCGAGGCCAAAGGTCTGGATTGGAACGACATCCTTCGTGAGGACGGCGCTGAAGCCTTTCCAGTCGTGAAGTAGTCTGAGCAAGTTTGCTCGAAAAGAACCCCGTCAGTTTCTCAGCCGCAAGGCTCTGGAACGGCGGGGTTTTTTGTTGCCTGCGCGGGGCGCCGAGCTTTGCGCGATAATGAAAATCAGAGCGGCACTCAATATTGGCAGGAGGATGTGATGTTTCAGATCACCGACGAGGCGATGCGCTATGCGTGGGGCATCAATATCGGTGTCACTATCGCCATGGCAGTGTGTTTCTTGATTATATTCATCGCCAGAAAAATCAAGTAACAACAGATATGTCCTGCTAAAAATAAGAAAGAGCTCTTGTTAGACGAAGTTCCCTATGTTTCATATTACGGAAGGAGCGGTTCACTACGCGTGGTCAGTGAATTTCGGCCTGACGGCGATTGCAGTGGCGGCGTTTGTCTGTGCGCTTTGGATCAAGCACAAGAAGTAGAAGATGTTTGCATGCGTCACGGGATGACGCATGAGTGTGCTACTGTTCTGGAAAATCGGTTTTCGGGATGATTGCAGACTAGGAAGACTGTTGCATCGCCTCCTTGCCCGTAAAGAAACGCGCTGATTCTTCAAGATTTTTTGTTTGAGAATCGCGGCGCCAGACCGCGCGGGTGCCTGCCGAGAAATGCAGGAAAAAATAAAACCCGCCCTCACGGGCGGGTCTACAAAATAGGAGATAGCGATGACGCTGGAATTGTTCTCGCTGATCTCGGGCTAATTTTTAGCATACAGCCCCACAAGCGTGGGGACAAATCTTTCCTTCTGAGGACATCACGCTTCGACCCTGAAACAACTCCACGAGCGTGGAGATAGAAGTCTTGTGCGGATCCTCTTAGCAGAAGGAAACGCCT
>CAVJUB010000191.1:0-4119 GCA_963652545.1 Hallella faecis
CAGCCAGCCTGAGCATCTACACGGGCGTATACGCAGTCACTTTGTCATTTCGACATTGGCCGCCCTTATCGCGAAAACCGCTAAAACGGCGGAAGGGTTGAGTGCTTCCGCCTTTTAGCCTGCTCCGGACGTCTGCCGCTTTGTGCGGCATCCCTTTTTCCGGAGAAAAACTCATGCACAACTTCAACGGCAAGCACCATTCAACGGCGCTTCGTCTTTCGGTCGCCGCGGCCATTGTTGCCGCCACGCTCGGTTCAGCTCAGGCCAACACGGCCATCAGTTCGCTCGACGACCTCAAAAGCGTCCAGAACCAGTCCATCACCGATGTCTCGGGCAGCAACGGCTGGGGCGGCATCTATGACATCGATCGCGTCTCAGGCGAATCCAAAGGCTTTCAGGCGATCAACAACACCATCACCGCAGACGAAGGTCTGAACGGCGGCGTGATGGATCTCTACCACGCGGAAACGACGTTCTCGGACGCCGTGTTCTCGGGCAACACCTTGATCCTCAACGGCGACGCCGCTTCGGCGAGTGCAGATGACACGGGGGACATGTCCGCTTCCGGCGGCGCCGTCATTCTCAAAAACGGCACCAACACCTTCAAGGACGTGCTCTTCACGAACAACGTCGTGAAGGCCACCGGCAAGGCGCTGGTGGCGGGCGGCGCGATCTATCAAGATGCGGTCATCAACAACGATGACGGTACGCTTCCTTCGGCGCTCACGATTGAGATCAGCGACGGGAAGACGTTCACCTACAGCGGCAACAACGTCATCTCCGTGAAGGATCCCAACACCTACTACGCGCTCTACGGGACCGTGACCACCGCCGCGGGCGGCTTCTTGTTCATGGACCGCGATACCTCGACGGAGTTCAAGATCGGTGAAGGCGCCACGCTCAACATCGGCACCGAAGCTTCCACGGGCAACATGGACTCCATCGCCTCGGCGATTTCGCTCAATGATGACGGCACCAACCATGAGTCCGTGCTCGTGAAGACGGGCGCCGGCGCTCTCAACATCAACCGCTCGCTCGACAAGTTCTACGGCGAGGTGAACGTCAAGGAAGGTTCATTGACCGTTGCCAAGAGCTGGAAGGTCATGAACGACGTGACCGTCGGCGGTGCGGGCGCCGAGGCCGCGCTCATCGCCGACAACATCACGCTCACCACGTCTCCGAAGACGCTGACGTGGAATGGCGACAGCTACAAAGAAGGGGACGGCAAGCTCGTCGTCACCACGGGCACCCTCACGGTGAAGGCCGACGGTCTTCTGCAAACGAAGATCGGCTCCGTCTTCACGGACGCTTCGGGCAAGGGCACGGCTGATGCTTCACTCTCAAGCACCGACGTGAACCTCAAGGACGGCTTCTCCTTTGAAGCGGGCAGTGCGCTGAACATCACGGACACTGGGTCATACTCCTTCTCCCTCTACAAGAAGGTGCTCGACAAGAGCAATGCTTCCGAAGTCAACTTCCTCAACGCCTATCTGAAGAAGGCGTCGTCTGATTCCTCGTCCATCACCTTCTCTACGGACGCCACGATGCTGAGCTTGTCGGGCTTCACGTCCGCCGTGGTGGATGCGGGCCATGCTCTGACGCTCACGGGCAAGGACGCTACGACGGAGCTTGAAACCATCACGCTCACCAAGGCCGCGGACGGCGCGGACATGACGAGCCTTCAGCTCACCAACAACACCACGGTGGACGTGGACAATCTGAAGGGCGCGGGCTTCGTGACAGTGGGTGAAAAGGACGGCGCTGGCGCGAATCTCCACATCGGCACCCTCGCCATGGAAGACGGCTTCATCTTCGTGGATCCCCTCTACGGCCACTCTGTGCTCACCGTGGACGAGGTGCAGAACAACAAGCTCAAGGTGGATGTGATCGCGGGCTCCGGCTCTCTCGTTTCCATCGGCGCCTCTGAAGACACCGCCAAGGCCGCCGTTTCGAAACTTGAGTTCACGGACCGTCAGGCCGTGGCGTACGTCGGTGAATCCCTTGACCTCTCCTCGGGCTCCATTGCCATTGGGGACGGCCTCACCGAAGAGACGGACATCGGCTCCAAGAACGTCACCGTGGGCTCCAAGGGCGCCCTCATCATCGATCAGGCGAGCGTCGGCCAGCAGGTCTTCACGGCCTCTTCCGGCAAGACGACGCTCACCGTCACCGATGACGGCAAGGTGGGCATCGTGAACGCCGCGCCCGGCACGATCAAGATCGCCGACAAGGTGGAAGGCTTGAAGACGGTGAGCACCGACACGCCGTTCATCACGGCATCGGTGAACAGCGACGGTTCCGTCACCAATTCGCTTTCCAAGACGGCGGGGCTCGCCTCCATCGCTTCCACGGGCATGCAGGCCATGCAGCGCCGCGCCGATCTGGTGCTCTCGCAGTCCATCGCAGATCGCCTCTCCATCGTAGGCGATCGCCGCGGTAGCAATCTGTGGGTGGACGTTTCCGCCGAGCGCTACAAGATGGACGAGATGGAGAACGGCGGCGCCTTCAAAGCGACGACCGCCTACGGCGCTTTCGGCTTTGACGCGCCCGTGGGCAAAACCGGCAAGCTGGGCATCGCCTATCAGTACACCAAGGGGACGGTGAAGAGCGACCTCTCCGACGCCAAGAACAAGGTGGACGGCAACGCCTTCTCGCTCTACGGCTCGGCGGACTTCGGGGACGTGCGCCTTGTGATGGACGCGGCCTACAGCTGGAACAAGAACGACATCTCGTCCTCCGACTACTCTGCACTCACGCAGAAGGTGGACTCCAAGATGTACTCCGTCGGCCTGCGCGGCCAGTATCACCTTGCCATTGGCAACTTTGAGCTGGTGCCCGCCGTGGGCGTACGCCTCTCCCGGCTGGAAACGGACGCCATGCACGTGGGCTCCGTCACCATCGACAAGCAGACGCAGAACCTCATCCAGACGCCGGTATCTCTGACGCTCGCGGGCTTCACCACGAAGCTCGGGACGTGGTATATCGCGCCGAAGGCGAAGGTGAGCTACGTGCCGACCTTTGGCGACAAGGAGATTGACATCCTCGGCACCGATCAGACCGTGATCGACACGAAGCCCTTGCAGGGCAACTTCGGTCTGCGCGCCGCGCGTGGCCGTACGCTCTTCAATCTGGACTTCTTGATCGGCACCGGCAGTGACGGCGCCTCCGTCATGGGCGGCAGGGCGAGCTTGAAGTTCCGGTTCTAGCCGACGACTCCGGCGCTACGTCAGTTTTGGCGAGGCGCTGGGCGAGTGTTTTGGGAAACGCAGTAAATTCGAACCGATTTGAAAACCAACTATCGGTCTTGTATGATGCCGATACAAAAAGGTTTTTGCGCATTTACTTTTAACATCTAAGCGATGCCAAAAACTTCGTTGATTTTCTTGCCAAAGAAAAAATTTCTTTCAGGCCAAACAGTTTTCTTATCGGATCGCTTAATGAAAACACTTCTCTCCCTATTACTCGCCGCAAGCCTGGCCTCTCCCGCATTTGCCTTTGATGCCTATACATTTAAAAAATTATTAAATTATCAAATTGCATATGTCGGAAATGTAACAGGCTGGTACGATAAAGAACACAAAGACAAGGCAAAAAGCAAGTATTTCGAAGGATGTGACTACGGCCGAAAGATTTTCATTGACGATCGATACGAGGTGACGTGCGATAGTTATGGCTATTATTTCGAACACTACCCGGATGTCATCATCTTTTCTAACGGTTATTCCAAAAAAAATGTTAATTGCGAATGAGCTTTATGACATTCGATAGTTCGCCAAGCAAATATTTTAAGGACGAACTGATATTTGCAACGGCATCTTTTAATAGATTAATATAGATTTAAATTTTAATGAGCACCTATGCCTGAAAAACTTAAAAAAGCCCCCAAGAAAATAGCCGGGATGTCCGAGGCAACCAGCAAAGAATTCTTCAAATTGTTGAACATTCTTAGCAAAGAAAATGGGCAAGAAAAAGAGACAACACCAACTCCTCACGAATTAAATGCGAAAGAGTCCAGTGCTTCTATAGAAAAACATAGAAAAGGCAAACCAAAGCTCAAATAAAGCCTATTTAATAATACAAGCGCAAATAATAAATTCAACCCCTCACGCGCCACCATAC
>CAVJUB010000192.1:0-4106 GCA_963652545.1 Hallella faecis
ACCATCCAGAGGGATTGCATAGCGACACCTGACAGAAGAGGAATTCGACGGCTCCTCATTCTAAGAGAGAGCGCCGCTTCGCTCCATCCGCCCGGGCGCTCGCTCGCCAGCGAGAACTCCTACGCGAAGTACGCCCAGGCCGCCGCCACAATGAGCCCCGGGAGCATGTCCGCCACCTTAAATTTCTCGCCCCAGATGAGGTTGACGCCCACGCAGAAGATCATCATCGCGCCCGTGTAGCCGATGTTGGCGATGGCTTCGGGCGTGAGGTACGGGCCGATCCCGCGCGCGAGCACCGTGATGAGTCCCTGAAACACCGCCACGGGCAGCGCCGCAAAAAGGCAGCCGCGACCCATGGAGGCCGCAAAGGCCGCCGTGATCACCAAGTCCATCACGGACTTCGCCGCGAGGATGGAATAGTTGCCGCTGATGCCGTCTTCAATCGATCCCACGACCGCCATGGCGCCGATGCACACCGTGAGCGACGTCACGACGAAGGCCTGCACGAAGCGGGCGTCGTCTTTGCCGCCGAAGCGCTGCTTCAGGAATTCGCCGAGCCGGCGCATGGCGGCGTCAATCCCGAGCCACGTCCCGATCACGGTGCCGATCACAAAGGACGCGATCACCATGAAGGTGCCGCCTGCGTGCAGGCCGCCGTCCGCCACGGAGAGCGCCTTCTCCATCGTGCCGCTGATGCCGATGAAAAGGCAGACGAGCCCGAGCGCCCTCACAAGGTTTTCCTGCAGCGTCCGCGTGAGGCGCTGGCGAAAGAGAACGCCGATGAGGCCGCCCGCGACGATGCCGGCGGCGTTGAGAAGCGTGCCAAGTCCGATCATGATGACTGACTGCCAAAGAAAAGAAAGCGGGCGAGTTTAGTCCCGTGCACCGAAAAAGTGCAGTCTCCCGCGGCTGGTACCACCTTCGGGGAAGGCGCCGCCCGGCCTTCCGTGATAGTCTTGCGCCCGTGATTTCGCCGCTTCGGCGCACTGCATAGGCTACGCAAAAAATGAAAGACGCTCACGGACTCGTCCTCACCATGCCCCGCAACCCCGAACTGCCGCCGTCGGACTTGGTGGAAGCGTGGCTCACCGACACCGCCAAGCAGCGCGCCGCCTCCTTCGCGAGCCTGAAGCGCCGCGCGGACTACCTCTGGGTTCGCCTCATGTTGCGCTACATGCTGCGCCGCTTCTTTGAGTACGGCGCCATCCTGCAGGAGCGCCCGCCCTTCTCTCCCTTGATCGTGGGCCGCGACGGCGACCTGATCACCCCGCTTCACTCCACCATCTCGCACACCGGCACCTTCGTGGGCGTGGGCGTCGCGTCCTGCCCGGTGGCGATCGACCTGGAGGTCATCTCGAAGGACCGCCCCGTCGAAGGCCTCTACAAGCGCCTCTACGGCGAGGAGCAGTTTGCGCTCATTGCGGACGATCCCGTCAATGCGTTCTACCGCGCTTGGGGCATGAATGAATGCGCGGTGAAGCTTCCGGGCGTCTTTGTGACGGACAACGGGCCGCTGCACGTTGAAACAAACCAGGGCGAGCTCGCGCACACCGTGCATCAGACGCTGGGCGAAGACACGCTGATGACGATCGTCACCGAGCATCACGCCGACATCGGATGCCTGGAAACCACCTGGGAGGATGTGGCGGAGAGCCTCGCCTCCATGAATCCGGACGACTGACCGCGTCTTCGGCGCGATTCTCCGCGCAGCCGTCGAGAGCGTCAGACTGCCTGGCGCTCCCGCTTGGCGGCCGGTTCTCTGGCTTGTTTCCTCCAGCCTGTGCCATCATTAGCTCCTCGGCAAGATTTTCTCAAAAGACCGTGTGAGAGGCTGGAAACAATGACTTGCATGAATCAACTCCCCGCGCTGCCATTGGGCACGTCTGACTTCAAGACGCTTCGGTTTCAACAAAAGATCTACGTGGACAAGACCGCGCTGGTCTATCAGCTTGCCAGTCGCTCTGAAAAGTTTTTCCTCACTCGTCCTCGCCGTTTTGGAAAATCCCTGCTCGTGAGCACCTTCGCTTCGCTCTTTCGCGACGGGCTGAAAGACTTCACGGGACTCGCCATTGAAAAGCTGTGGCAGGACAAGACCTACACCGTCATCAAGCTTGACTTTTCCACTGTCAAAGACTTCAACAACTTGGCGGAATTTAAGGAATTCTTGAGATCTTCTCTCGTTCGAGCCTTTGCCAGATGTGGCTTTGCTTATGACCGATCACTCGAATCGGAGTGGCTGTATCAGATCGCCGACTGGCTCGAAAGTCAGCCCAAAGGCTCGCTCGTGTTGCTCATCGACGAATACGACGCCCCTTTGACAGCTTGTCTTGGTGACAAGGCGCTGTTTGAAGACGTCGCAAGAGCGCTTGCTAGTTTCTATGCCATCGTCAAATCCTGCGACGGCTGCTGGCGCTTTGTGTTCGTCACCGGCATCACCAAGGTCTACCCGACCGGCATTTTTTCGTCTGAGTTCAATCAATACACCGACATCTCGCTCGATCCGCTCTTTGCGCCGCTCGCGGGCTTCACGGAAGAAGACGTTGAGCAGTACTTCTCGGAACACATCGAAGAAGCTGCCAAGGCGCTGAACTTGCCGCGCGAGGCGCTGCGCCGCCAGCTGCGGGAAAACTACGCCGGCTACTGCTTTGATGAGAACGTTTCAACCCATCTGTATGCGCCGTGGTCTGTTCTCAATTTCTTGAGCTGGCCGGAAGAAGGCTTTGAGCCTTATTGGGTGCAGAGCGGCGGCCACATTTCGAATCTGCTACGGTACCTGCAGCCTCATTCGCTCAAAGAGCCGGAGAACTATGCCAGCAATACGTACGCCTTCATCGATGAACTGGCATGTTCCTCGACTTATGACGATCTCCGTGATGTCGTCTTGCTCACGCAAGCAGGCTACCTCACCATCAAGCACCGGAATCACGAAGTCTTTTACATCGGCTACCCGAATAAAGAAGTAACGGTTTCCATGGCGGAGTTTTACACCGACATGCTGTTGCACAATCGTTCGTTTAATTCTTTTGGCGCTGGCAAACTGGGGGACGCCGTGTGCGCGGGCAATGTGGCCTTGCTCTTCGATCAAGCCAACCACGCCTTCGCCGGCATTGACCGCCAGCAGCACCCCGTCTCCAGCGAGAAGGTTTGTCTAGCTTTCTTGCAGATCTTTCTTGCAGGACTCGGCTTTTGCATCGTGCCCGAACAACACAGCCCTCTGGGCCGAAGTGAACTTGAAATCGATGCGCCAAAGGTGCACTGGGTGCTTGGGCTCAAATACCAGAGCAAGGATGAGTCAGAAGAAGCGTTGCTTGCGAAGGCTGTGGAGCAAATCACTGAGAAGCAATGCGAAGTTGCGTCGGAAAAGCTGCTGATCCGCGTGGCCGCTGTGTTCTCGGAAGAAAAACGGTCGTTTGTGCGTTGGCAACAAGTCAATTCAACGGGTGCGTCATAATGCCTCTACGAGGATGAAATCATGACAGAAATCAATAATTTACCCGCCCTTCCATTGGGCACGTCTGACTTCGAGACGCTTCGACTCTCAAATATGATCTACGTGGACAAGACAGCGTTGATCTACCGGCTCGCCTCCTTGCGACAGAAATTTTTCCTGACCCGTCCCCGTCGCTTCGGTAAGTCGCTGCTCGTAAGTACATTTGCCTCGTTGTTTAGCAATGGCCTGAAGTATTTCTCGGGGCTGGCAATTGATAAGTTGTGGACAGACAAGACCTATAACGTCGTTCAGATTGATTTTTCCGAAATAAAAAACTTCAGAAATTTCAATGAATTTGCTCAGAAGCTTGATAGCGCACTGGAAGATGCCTTCACGCTTGTCGGATTTCACCGGAATCCGACAAGCGAAAAAAGTCTCGTACAGCAACTCTCCTTCTGGCTCAAAACACACACTAAAAATTCCCTTGTTCTGCTGATTGACGAATACGATGCACCTCTGACCGCGTGTCTAGACGACAAAGAGCGCTTTGACGAGGTGCAGCGGCAACTTGCCAATTTTTATGCCATCGTCAAATCCTGTGACGGTTGCTGGCGCTTCGTATTCGTCACCGGCATCACCAAGCTCTACCAGACGAGCATCTTCTCTTCAGAGTTCA
>CAVJUB010000193.1:0-4080 GCA_963652545.1 Hallella faecis
GGGACTGCAGGTCCGCGCGAACGTCCTCAAAGCGCACGATGGGACCCGCGACAAGGTGCGGGAACATGAAATAGTACGTGAGGAAGTCCCAACCCGAATGGCGGCCGATCTTCGACTGGTAGAGATCGACCAGATAGCTCACGGCATGGAAGGTGAAGAAGCTGATTCCAAGTGGCAGCGCTCGCTCATGCACATGCGGCAATGGCGGCAGGTTGAAGAATTCCGACGCGGAGCTCGCCAGCCAGAATAGGTACTTGTAGAAGAAGAGCGCCAGAAGGTTCAGGACGATGCCGGTAATGAGCGCCGTCTTGCGGGCCCGACCTTCCGCATGAAGGATCGCCTTGCCAAACGCCAGATTGACGAACGCGAGCGCGATGAGAAGCAGAACACCCCGCCCTTCGCCCCAGAAATAGAAGAGAAGACTGGCGGCTATGAGGAGGAGATTACGGGCGCGAGTACCCCCCCCCGAACACGCAACCTATTGATTTTTCAGCCAAAAGATAGAGTGGCAAAAATAAAAAGAGAAAGGTGAGCGACGAGAAGACCATGATGGTGTCGTAGAAAAAGAATGCCGTCCGACATCGAACAGCAGGCGGCGGATTTTACGGCAGTGCTGGCAGCCGTTTCCAAAAATCGACGGTCAGCCGCCGCCCGGCCGGACCACGCTCACGGAGCCGACGTTTCGACCGACGCCGCCTTTCGCTTCAGAACGCGCCGTGCGCCGGCGGCGATGCAGCTCAATCCCGCGTCGTTCCAGACCACCGCATGGTGCAGGTCGCAGTACTTCGTCGCTTCGAGAATGCGCCGGCGATCCGCCTTTGCCGGCAGAAACAGAATCTGGTCATTCCGCTCGCAGGCCGCCGCCTCTTCCAGCGTCGCCGCACGGCACACCGGCGTCACCAGAGAGAACTCAGCAGTCGAAGCGACTGTCGCCTGCGAGGCCAGCAGAGCGGCGAACGGCAGCAGCGCCGTCGTCAAATGTCGTGAAAAGTTCAAAGTCATGTCGTTGCGTTTCCTTCAAGAGAAATCGCCAATCCTCAGTTTCAGCCAGCTTCTTGATCTGAGCCAACGTACCTGGGCACCTCGACGGACACAATTGTCCCTGTTTTCTCCTCATCCGTTGGCCCGCCGCACGGAGCCGCTGACGTCCCGATGCTTCTGCTGCCTGCACTGCGTTGGGATCGGCGGTTGCGGCGGGCTCTTTTTTGCCGCCGTCAGCCGACGCTCCGCCCGTTCGACTCGTTCACCGATCTTCAGCATCCCGCCAGCCGAGCGTCGTCTTCATCGCTTCCCTGCATCCTCTAAACCCGTAAAAATCGCGCGCTGACGCCGCTCCCGCGTCGATTCTTTCACAAAAAAATCGGCGCTCCCGATTTTCGCAAGGTTTGACGGAAATAATTTCATCATCATTCATTTTTCGTCAAACTTTGTGCTATTTTCATCGTTAGCACCTCCGTTTCTGACGGCTCAGATTCTATCATCCGCGCATTCCCGCACTGCCTCATTCGGAGTCTTTTGCTATGACAACGAACACCTCAAAATCCTCCGTCCCCGACGACCTCGGCCCGACGCTTCTCACCGTCACCGACCGTCGTCCCGAACTGCTCGCCGTCGCGCTGATGCTTCATCAGGAGGCCGGTCTGCCGCCGCCCTCCGACGTGAAGATTCTCACGACGCGCTCTGGTCGCAGTCGTCTTCTCGACTTTGCGACGCCGCTTCGCAACGACATGTCGCGCTACACCGCCCGCCAGCGCCCGGTCACGTCCGACGACATCGAGCTCTTCACGGACGAAGCGGGCGAGCCGGTGCACGACCTCGAGAGCGAGGCGGCGCTGAGCAACGCGGGCGACAGCTTCCTCACGACGGTGCGCGATCTCACGCAGGATGACGCGAGAGCGCTGCACATCATCATTCCCGCCAACAGTCCCCTCGCCAGCTTTGCAACGCTCGCGATGACCTACTTCGCGCGGCCGCAGGACCGTTTCTCGCTCCTCATCACGCCGGCTGAGTTTTGGATTGACGACTGTTTTTTCGATCTGGCCGCCTGCCAGCCGCTTGCCAAGAAGTGCAGCCTTCTTGAGGTGCACACGGCACTCCTCCGCTCACAGTACATGGCGTTCTGCGAAGAGCTGAAAAACGTGCCGCGAGTAAGAGCCTGGCAGCTCGCGCAAGGCGGCCAGCCGGCGCTCGCCTTCAACTTCCTGGACTGCGAAGTGGTCATCCATTCTCGCTACCGCGTGAGCCTCGAGCCTTCACAGCTTTCGTTTTACTACTGGCTCGCCTCGCGCGCCTCCCAGCTCAAGCCCGGAATTCATCCGACCGACGAAAACGCCGCGCTGGAATTTCTCTGGGTGCGGCAATACGTCTTGAACTATGCCGTGAAGAATCCCGTGAAGAATTCGCGGCGCGACAAGTCGGCCCAGAACCTTCTCACGACGAAGGAAGCTTTCCACAAGTTCTTCGATGAGAAGAAGTCCGCCGTCAATCGCAGGCTCAAGGAAGTGCTGCCCGTTGCGCTCTACAAGCGCTATCAGATCGTCGGCACCGGCACCCGGCCGAAGAAGTACACCGTGCCTTTGAAAGGCGAAAGGATTGGCATCATCGACGCCTAGCCCATAAGTCACCAGTAATACATATTTCGATGGTCAAAATGTTTAACGCATTGCCGTCAATTTGCGTCTGGCGCCGTAATGTGCTGTCTGCCATTTCTCTTGCCTAAGCTTTTCTGAATCCATTTTTCAGAAACCTGCTCCGCCATGCCAAACAACGCCAGTCTCCTCAAGACAATGCCTTGCGGAAAGGCCAATTTTCCGGTCATTTGCAAACGCCGCATGGCATTCGTCGACAAGACGCAATTCATCGAAGCACTGGAAAATTGCGGCTCGGACTATCCTTTCATCGTCCGTCCCCGCCGATTCGGCAAGTCGCTCACCGTGAGCATGTTGGCCGCGTACTATGACGAGGCGGCGTCATCCCAATTTGAAGAGACTTTCGCCGACACCTACATCGGAAGCCACAAAACAGCGCTTGCCAGCTCGTTCCGCGTACTTCATTTTGATTTTTCCGGACTGACCTCTTCCAGCAACATCGCAGCGGATTTTCAAAATCGAGTCCGCGACAGCCTCGTTGAATATTTCTCCAAGTACCCACATCCGCGCCAGTCGGAAATCCTCGACCGTCCGTTCAACACCGCCGCCTCTCTCATCAGCAGCTTTTTTGCACTGCTTGCCGTTGAGTATTACCAAAAGATCTACGTCATCATTGACGAATACGACCAATTTTCCAATGAAATCCTGTCAAGAAATTTGACGCAGTTTCAGTCGATCACGTCATCACAAGGCTTCTTGAAGGATTTTTACACCTGCCTTAAATCAGCTGCAAACAAAGCGATCGCTCGGGTATTCATCACCGGCGTAACCTCCATTTCCTTGGATTCCATGACGTCTGGCTTCAACATCGCCAGCAATTTGACGATTGATCCGGCCTTTGCAAGCTATGTCGGATTCACGGAAGCGGAGCTTCGCCGATTCATTCCGCAAGTGTTGGATGCGTCTCTCTGCGGCCTGTCCATTGATGAGGTCATTCAGCGCATGCGGGATTGGTACAACGGCTACCGCTTCAGTCCCTTCAGCAAAGACACCGTCTTCAATTCGTCGTTGTGCCTCTACTACCTGAACGCTCTGCAGCGCACCGGGCGGGAGCCTCTGTCACTTCTGGACTCCAACCTCGGGCAAAACCTGGAAAAAATCGAAGGCATCCTCCGGCTAGGCGACACCGATTTCGTACGACAAACCGTCGAGAAAGCACTGCGTCGAGAACCCATTCCGTTTTCCGGAAGCCTCAAGGAGCTTAACTTGAATGAGCAGGCAGAACTGGACGAAGAGTCGCTGCTTTCCGTCATGTTCTACCTCGGCTATCTTACGTACGCACAAAATGATGCCTTTTCGCTCGTCATTCCCAATCGAGCCATACGGATCCAGTTCTTTGAGTACTTCCTGAAGCATGCATTGGGCATCGGCGCTGGCGGACTTGTCGCCAAAGACTACCTCAAAGCCTTGTCCGCACTGATCGCGGGCGACC
>CAVJUB010000194.1:0-4075 GCA_963652545.1 Hallella faecis
CCCCAAGCACGAGAACCCGAAGACCTACGGCCTCCGCGTTCATCACGCCCTGATGTCGAAGCTCGTCGAGTGGTCCACCCCTGCGTTCGTGCCGAGTCATCGCGGCATCCCGGATATGGCCACGCTCAAGGCGTTCTTTAAGCGGAACAAAAACATCTTCAAGGTGGCGGCATGACAGACCTCATTCAGGACTTCGCCATTCTCACGCTGGCGATCGGGCTCATCTTCAACACGGCCAGCGTGCAGGAGCTCGGCGGTCGTGAGCCGCCGAAGTGGGTCAAGACGCTGTTGCGCTGGCTGAGGCTGCGGGAGGAGAAATGAACTCTCAAACCAGCGCTTCGGCGTGGGGGCTCTTGATCCTCTCCTGGCTTGCCGTAATCAACACGATCGGCATCGTGATTTTGTGGGTGTACTTGAGCCGTCTGTCGGAGGCGGCTTCCCATTTCACGACGACTTGGATTGTTGACAGGCTCGACTTGTTGAGGTTTGACATTAACAAGATCGCCGACAAGGCGTTCCCGGAAACGTCTCGCGAAGGCACGAGCCAGGCTACGGCCAGCGGGCCGTCTGCCGTTGGAGCGTCTGTCGCCATGCCTGCCGCGTCTTTCGGGGCCGTGGAAAGAGGGGCTATGCAGGACAACCCTGACCCCAAAACTTCGACGGACGTTATGCGGATCGGCCTGGCTCCTGGAGTAACGCTGATCGTCAAAAACAATCGTCCCGGCGGCGAGTTCTTGAACATGGGATAGGTGACGTCAACGCAGATTTTGGCTTTGGCTCTTTTGTGGAGTTCCAAAAGGCTGAGGATGCCGGGGATGGTTCCTATGAGGGCAAGGGTCGCAACTACATCGGAATAAGACAAGGTTTCCTCCGTGAGGTGGTTGATGGTCGTTCTGGGGAGAACGCTTCAATCATCTCACGGCGGATGTGAAAGGAGAGGAAGGAATGCTCAGCTTTTTGATTTGGTGCGTGGCATACCCGCTCATCGCGGTCGCCCTGCTCGTCGCCTGCTATTGGCTTGTGGAGAAGATGTTATGAAAAGGAAGTACGTTCACTTGGACCTCGAGGACGCCGAAAAGCTCTTCGGCATTGTGATTGACCTGCGCCGTACGCCGATGTACCGCAACAATCACGAGAACTGTCGCTATCACCGGGATGGCCTGGCGCTCGTTGAGGATCGGCTTAAGAAAGAGATCGCCGTCGTGCGCCGGTCGCAGGGACGAGGAGAAGAGGAATGATAGGGCTCATTGCACGCTGTGCCGCTTGCGTCATCGGCATCGCGGCCGCGGTCATCTGCGTGTGCGCCGTGGGGTACGTTGTCAGCTGGGCTGTCGCAATTCTCTTCGGCGCTGGGATTGTCTCCACGTTCGCCGGCTTCACGGCCGCCGTGTTGTGCTGGATTTTCTTCGCGTTCGTCGCGACGGGGGATTTCTGATGAAGCCGTTCGTGATCGATGCAAAGCGCTTCCGCCTGAAGGTTGCTCAGCTCCCGCAGGTGGACGAGAAGGGCCGCCATATCCTGCGCGTGGATGTCTTCCAGACCGATAGCGTCCGCAATGGGGGCGGCATGGTGCTCCTGCCCGTGGGCGTCTGCACCGTGGGTGTGGAGGAACTGCGCACTTTCGGCCGGCAGATTCGCACGGCTTGCGATGTGATGGAGGGCAAGTGATGGCTGAGGAAAACACAGCCGTTAATGCTAAGGCTGTTGATGGGCGCGTCCGCGTGACGATCACTGCCGAAGACGGCTCATCCCGCAGTGTGGATATTGACGTTGATGCGGCGGGAAAGTTTGTTAATGAAGTAACTCTCGCCACTGGTCTGGCGACTGCGCAAGTGATTCTTAGCGCTCGTGCTGAAAAGGAGGGGGCATGACTTGGGCGATTTACTGGGTCTCGTGCCTCGATGGGCTCAAGATGATTCTCGGCTTCTTCGCGGCGATTCTCTGCTGCACGTCGGCTTTCATGTTCGGGGTGAGCCTCTTCGAAGGAGCGCCGGCGATTCTGCGGAAGGCTTTCAAGTGGAGCTTTGTGATCGGGCTCGCATGCGCGATGGTCAACTGCTTCACGCCTTCCAGCCGCTCCGCGGCGGCGATGGTTGCCCTGCCGGCGATGGTCAACGGCGAGGCCGCCAGGCTCCCGCCGGAACTCACGGCGCTGGCGCAGGACTGGGCTCAGGAACTTCAAGAGGAGAAGAAGCATGGCAAGCGATAAGACAAGCGAAAAGGCGATGGCCGTCAAGAACGCGCGCCGGATCGGCTACGAGTGCGGACGCAAGGGCGACGCGCCTTCGACGTACACGATCGGCATGAAGACGGAGGAGCTCCAGGCCTTCAAGCGCGGCGTCGTGGACGGCATGCTCTCGAAGGCAAAGGAGAAGAAATGACAGAGATCGTCGTCACTCTGCCGTGGCCGCCCCAGGAGCTCAAGCCCAACTGGCGCGGCCATTGGGCCCCGAAAGCTCGCAAGGTGAAGCGCTACCGCAAGGAGGCCTGTCTGCTCACGCGCGAGGCCACTCCGCTGCAGTTCTTCTCGTACAAGGGAAAGGCCGAGATTCAGTGCGAGTTCTGCGCTCCCGATCGCCGGCAGCGCGATGAGGACAATCTGGTCGCCGCCATGAAATCCGGCTTTGACGGCATCGCTGATCGCCTCGGCATCAACGATCGCAAGTTCCACTACCTCGAGCACAAGTACCGTTTTTCCGGCCGGCAACGCGTCGGCTATGTTCGCGTCCACATTTTCATAGGAGGCAAGGATGAATCATGAATCGCCTGTTGGTGTTGCAGACCTTTTGCCGCGAAGTGCTGCTGAAAGCCTCGTCGCCGCGGCCGCACGAGCTCGAGCACTCCCCGCCGACTCCGTCATCAGAACTCGAACGCTCGAGCAAGCGGTCGCCGCAGTCCGCCAACAGTGCCCGGAGTTCTACACGCCTGGTCGCCGTCGGTTCGCGGGGATGCCGAATCGGGGAGGACTCGCAGGTGGCGAAGTACACTAACGCCGAGATCGAGCAGATTTTTGCTCTGCGGGACGAGGGCTACAGCTACCGGCAGATCGCCACGATGCTGGATATGCCTCGTTCCACCGTCTGGGCTGTGGCGGCAGGGCTCATGCGGGGGAAGGTCGTCGATCATTGGGAGAAGCGAGAATGCAAAAACTGACGCCGGAAGAGAAGGAAAAGCGGTCGAAGAATCTCAAGCCGCAGTCTCAACGAACAAAGAGCGAACAAAGAGAAATTGCCAAAAAAGGCGGGATCGCTTCCGGGAAGGTTCGCCGCGAGCGCAAGAAGTTCAAAGAGCTTTTCGCTATCGCCATGCAGCAGGTCAATCCGGACACGGGCGAGCCGAATGATGAGTCGATCGTCGCCGGCATGATCAAGGCCGCCATTGATGGCAGTGCGCCGGCATTTGTGGCGATTCGCGACACGCTGGGCGAAAAGCCGGTCGAGAAGGCCGAGACAAAGATCGACGGCGCCATGAGCATCAAGTGGGGCGAGGAGTAATGCAGCAGGTCATCATCCCCTACAAGCCGCGTTATCCGCAGACCGAGATTCACTCTCAGCTCGAGTCGCATCGCTTCGCGGTTCTGGTGGCGCATCGACGCATGGGCAAGACGGTGCTCAGCGTCAATCATCTCATCAAGCGCGCGATCGTGGACGGCAAGGAGCGGGGCTTTTACGCCTATCTCGCGCCCTTCCGCAATCAGGCTGAGCAGATCGCCTGGTCCTACCTCAAGCACTACACGGCGCCGATTCCAGGGCTCAAGGTGAACGAGCAGAAGCTGCAGATCACGCTCCCGAACGGCGCGGCGATTCGCATCTTCGGCGCGGACAATCCGGACGCGTTGCGCGGTGCCTACTTCGACGGCTGTGTGCTCGATGAGGTGGCGCAGATGAAGCCCGAAGTTTGGGGCGAGATTCTGCGTCCGGCACTCGCTGACCGCCATGGCTGGGCCGTCTTCATCGGCACGCCGAAGGGCGTCAACCTCTTCAGCCAGATGTACGACAAGGCGCTGGAGCGCATGGCCGCGGGCGACTCAGAGTGGGTCGCCATGCTCTACAGCGTGGACCGCACGCAAGTCATT
>CAVJUB010000195.1:0-4062 GCA_963652545.1 Hallella faecis
GGCGTCTTCGCCCAGCGCGGACTGCAGCTCTTTTTCTGTCGCCTCAAACGCTTTCTGGAAGCGGTCGCACCACCACTGCATGAAGACGCGGATGCGCCGGATGTGCCAGCCGGCGACGGAGCAGACGGCAAAGGCCGGAATGGGCGGGCGGTGCCAGCCGCCGAGAATCACCTGAAGGCGTCCAGCGGCAATCTCCTGGGCGCAATGCAGAAGCGGCAGATCGACGGCGACGCCGCGGCCGTCGAGAACCGCCTGCTTGATCATCAGAATGTCGGGTGAGTGAATCACGCTCTTGAAGCGCACGGCGCGCATCTCGCCGTGCAGCTCCAGCGTCTCCGTCATCGAACGCACGGGACCCGTGTAGGCAAAGCCCGTGTGTTGGATGAGGTCTTCGGGCTTCAGGGGGACGCCGTTTCGCGCGAGGTACTCGGGGGAGGCGACGGGGAGGAAGACGGAGCGGCCGCGCGGCAGGCATTTCACGCCCGACTCCGTCACGACGGAGGAGACGCTGGCGATGTCGATCGCGCCCGCAAGACACTCGGCCACTTCGCGGCCCGAGGTGATGTCAAAGTTGATGTCAGGGTAGAGCGCTTGAAAGTCGGCGAGGATCGGCATCAGCTTGTCGTGCAGAAGGCCGCCCGCGACGGAGAGACGGATGATGCCTGACATGGCGCCCGCGTCGCTTGTGAACTTCGCGAGAAAGGCGGCGTGCGCTTTGAGGATGGGGCGCATGCCCTGCGCCGCTCGCCGGCCGTCCTCCGTGATGGTGATGGGGCGCTCGCTGCGGTGCACGAGCTCGCGGCCGAGCGTTTTTTCGAGTCCGGCGATGAGGCGGCTCACGGTGGAGGGTTCGGCGTCGAGCTTGGAGGCGGCTGCGGTGAGGGCGCCGGCTTCCTCAACGGCAAGCAGCGCCTGCCAGGCTTCCAGATTGAATCGCTGATCCATAGTTCCTCCGAAAACAAGCCGCTGATCATCCATTTTGCCGCAGAACGAGGACATTGTAATTTGCAAAAATGCAAATTGCGGCGGCAGTTTTCATTTTTGTTTTTTCCGGCCGGCGCTCATGATGACGTCATGCTCACTACTTTGGGAGAAAAGCATGACGACACAGGAAATGTCGGTGCTGCCGGGGCTCGATCCGGACGGTCGGCGCGACGAATTCTTCTACCTCTGCGCCATCAACCGCGCGACGCTCGTCACGAACGCCGCCGCAGGGCTCGTGGCGCCGGAGAAGGCGGCGGTCTACGCGAAGGCGATCGACGCCGTGACGAAGACGGGCGTGAGAACGGATCGCGTGATCAAGCTGGAGCCTCAGTTGATCGCAGTGGCGGGGCCGGAAATCACGGAGCTGCATGTCGGCCGCTCGAGCCAGGACATGCACGCCACGTATCGTCTCGCGATGCTTCGGGACGATGTGCTGGAAGTCTCGGAGAGTCTGGCTTCCCTTGTTGAGGACTTCACGAACCTCGCCGAAAAGAACCGCGAGGTGATCGTCCCCAACTACACGAACGGCGTCGCGGCGCAGCCTAATTCGTTCGGACACTACCTGCTGGGCGTTTCCGACGGCCTCGTGCGTGATCTGGATCGCTTGTCCGAGCTCTATCGGCGCGCCAACCGCTCCGCGATGGGGGCCACGGTCTTGAATGGCACGGGCTGGCCCTTGAACCGCCGTCTCATGGCGGAAAAGCTAGGCTTTGACGGCATCGTTGAAAACGCCTTTGACGCGACGCAGGGCGTGACGGCGGACCTGCCGCTTGAATTCACGCAGGTGCTGCAGTCGGCGGCCCTTCACTGCGCCGCCTTCATTCAGGACGTGATGCAGCAGTACGCCGAGCCGCGCCCCTGGATGATTCTTGCCGAAGGCGACGACACGACGTACGTTTCTTCGGCCATGCCGCAAAAGCGCAACCCCGGCCTCATGAACAACACCCGGACGCTTGCAAGCGACGTGGCGGCGGGGGCTGTGCAGGCTGCCTTCTTCATGCACAACACCGTGACCGGCATGCAGGACGCCAAGAACGTCGCGCCGCGCCGCGCCTTGGCAGAGAAGGCGCTCGCGCTCTTGGCTGGCATGCGCAAGATTCTGAAGGCCCTCAAGGTGAATCCTGACCGGGCGCTTGAAGAATTGAATTCTGACTGGACGGCGACGCAGGAAGTGGCCGATGAGCTGATGCGCACGCATCACGTGCCGTTCCGCGTGGGGCACCACGCCGCAAGCGCCATGGTGACGTTTGCCCGTGCGAACAACCTGACGCCCTTGACCTTCCCCTACGCGAAGATGGCGGAGCTCTTCCGGGAGGTCACCGCGAAGGAGTGGCATGAAGAAGCCTTCCCCATGACCGAAGACGAATTCCGCGCGGCGCTCGATCCCCGGCGCATCGTGGAGAACCGCGCCACCGAGGGCGGCCCGCAGAAGGCAAGTCTCGATGCGCTTTTCGAGGCACGTCGCCAGACGATCAAGGCGGCTCGCGATTTCTGCGAAAAGGCGCGGCAGCGGATTGATCAGGCGCTCGCGGCGCTGGAAGCGGAATTTGAGGCGCACCTCAAGTAACCATCAAAACATCAAAGGAGTTTCACTATGCAAGCAATGCTTCCATGGCTCTCCATCCTCGTCGTGATCATCGCAGGATGGATGCTCATCAAGCGCGTGCAGACGCACATGACGCTGCTCTTCGCGGGCCTTGTCATGATCCTCGCCGCCATCGCGTTCGGCGTTTACGGGTTCCTGCCCAAGGGCGTGAAGACCACGGGCTTCGTGTTCTTTGACATCTTCGCCCTTCTGAAGTCGATCAGCGCAAAGCAGATTTCGGGCATCGGCCTCATCATCATGACGGCCGGGGGCTTTGCGGGCTACATGGACAAGATCGGCGCGGCGAAGGCGCTCGTCAACGTCTGCATCAACCCGCTCAAAAAGCTTTCGCAGCCCTACCTCGTTCTCGTGCTGGGCTACGTCATCGGCCAGGTGCTCGTCTCCGTCATTCCCTCGGCGGCGGGCCTCGCGATGCTGCTTCTCGTCGCGCTCTTCCCGATTCTGAAGGGCGTGGGCGTGAGTCCCGCGGCGGCTGTCGCCGTGATCGGCACCTCGGCTGGCATGACTTTTGGTCCGACGGCGGGCACCGCAAACCTCGCGGCGAAGGTGGCGGGGCTTGATCCCGTGATCTACCTCGTGGAGTACCAGCTCCCGATCGCGGCCTTCGTGCTCGTTGCGGTGGCGGTGACGCACTACTTCGTGCAGAAGCACTATGACGCGAAGGGCGACGATGTCTACGCGGAAGCGGCGGAAGTGAAGGCGGTGGATGCGCCGGATGCTCCGGCGTGGTACGCGCTCTTTCCGATTCTCCCCATCGTGCTGATGGTGATCTTCTCCAAGCTCGTCTACGCCGACGTGAAGCTTGACACCATCTCCGCGCTGATGATGGTGTGGGTGGTCGTGGTGCTGATTGAGCTCGTGCGCTTCCGGGATCCGAAGAAGGTCTTCACGGACGCCATGGCGTTCTTCAAGAAGATGGGCACGATGTTCACGTCGATTGTGGCGCTCATCATCTGCGCTGAATTCTTCGCGGCGGGCCTCAAGGTGACGGGCGTCGTGGATCTGCTCATCAACTCCGCGCAGGGGTTGGGGCTCGGCATGACCGGCATGACGACGGTGCTCGCTGCCATCGTGGGCGCCGTGACGTTCTTGACGGGTTCCGGCGTGGGCGCCTTCTCAAGCTTTGCGGCGCTGGCGAACGACGTGGCGACGGGGCTGGGCGGCACCGCGGCGGCTCTCGTGACGCCGATGCAGTTCGCGAGCGGCATGCTTCGCGCCATGAGCCCTGTGGCGGGCGTCATCATCGCGGTGGCCGGCGCCGCGGGCGTGTCCCCGATGGCGGTCGTGCGCCGCACGTGGCTCCCGATGCTGGTGGGCATGGCGGTGACGCTCGTCTGCAACTGGGCGTTCTTCATTGTCTGATCGCGGCAGCGTCCGGCCCTGCGCCGGGCGTTGAATCCCAAAAAAGGCGCTGTTCCTCATGGCGGGGAGCAGCGCCTTTGCATTGCGGCGGATTGGGATCAGCCGTGCGT
>CAVJUB010000196.1:0-4060 GCA_963652545.1 Hallella faecis
GCCAAATTTCTACTGTGGAATCCGACAGATTCTGGCCGTGAAACATCCAGGTTAGCAAAGGCTTCATCCAACGTGTCGCCCGCAGAAAAACAGCCGGGAAGATCGGGGACAACAACGCCATAGGCGGTCTTGTCGCCGCTCGGTTCAATAGCAATGGGATAACGCATCTGGTATCTCCTTATAGTCAGTTAGTAGGTTGCCCGGCGCCCGCCAGCACCACTTCGTTCAGCCATTGCACCACCGTGTCGGCATCCTCCTCCCCGCCCAACACGAACGTCTCCATAACGGGAGTGCGCCGTACGTCCGCATCAACGTTCCTCAGCGACTTCGGCCCGGCCTCATTGACGAGCTTCTTGCCGCAGAAGAGCGTCAAGCCTTCAATGGCGTCCTCGGGGCGCCGAGGCGATGTTTGGAGAAGGTACTTTCGAATGGCGTCGTTCGCGTAGAAGCGAACGGCAGACGGCCATGTGGCGTACTTCGCGTCGGCTATCCAGTAGCGAGTGCGATTGGCTTCCTTCACGCGGATCACGAAGTCTGGCGAATAGCAGGCGCCCTTCGGATCCTTCACAAACTCGCCGTGGGAATCAAGTTCCGCCACCATGGTCCGAACCAAGCCAATGTCGTTGACCTCCTCCACCATCCCAGACGAAAGGCGCGGCTCGTAGTAGATCGTCACCTCGGCGGCTTCCTTCTGGAAGTGAAAGACGTTGCAGATCGAATCGCGCTCCACGCGCCCGCCCATGGCCGGCCAGTCGATGCGCCATTTCGCCTGCGGCTCGCCCATGGCCTTCACGAGCTGAAGAAGAACGTAGTACTCGTAGAGGCGACTCGACTTCGCAACGGACACGTAGAAACGCAACGACTCAAAAGCAGGCGGCTTGAGCTTGAACCAAGCCTGCATGAGTTCATAGAGCGGCCGGTAGGCCATAGAGGAAATGAAGATGGCCGACGGCTGAGGCAGTCCCGCCAAGGGCGCGGCATCTTCAATGTCAAAACATCGGGCGTAGGCCGCCACCAAGCCCTGCAAGGGCGCGAGCATTGCGGCCCGCGGAAGCCCTGCCGTCTCCTCTGCCGCGTCGTCCGCGGTGAGGTCATCAATCGTTTCCTGCAACTGCTGTGCCGTCTGAAGCACCGTCTTCAAGAACCCGATGAGACAGCGGTTCTCGTAGATGTCGAAGGACTTCTTGTTGATCTCGTCGAGAGTGCGGCCCGGCAGATAGTGCCGTCCTCGAAACAGGATGCCTGCGGGGTTTGAAGTCTCAATCAGCTCCTCGGGGTGCGTGGCAATGAATTCCAGCGTCCGGTGCGTGACGTTCTCAACCCGCGACAAGGCCGTGAGGCGGGTGCTCTGTTGCAGACGAAAGCGGGCGCTCTTCTCAAAATAGTGGATGTCACGGGCGAAGGCTCCGACGATGCGCTCCATGAGTTGGAAGTACTCTGCGACATCACTCTCTCCTCCTTTGGCCTCGGTCTTTTCAGATTCCGGGACGCCGACGGGCTGCGTGAGCAGGGAAGCGGAGTCCTTCACGGCCTTCAGCATCTCAAGCAACCGGCGGTTGTCTTCAGAGGGCGCCGGCTGCAGGTAGACGGGCTCGCTCCACCCAACGGCAGAGACACCGTACTCATTCTCCACCGTCACCATCAGTGAGACGGTGCCGATGAAGTCTGCAAACCCATCATTCGGCAAGGTGAGCGGCCCTAGCTGAACGGCTTCGCCGTGAGCCGAGGCCATGAGAAGGTGTCGGAAGATCCTTGTCCCGTCCGCCACCACCGTCACCTGCGCGGGGTGATTGACGAGCGACTTCGCGAAAGCATTCCCTTCCAATTCCAGCGTGATCTGGCAACGCTCCGTCGCCCGCAAGGTTTGGGTGCTGGGCGCCGAGCCGACAGGCGGCTTTTCGTCGCCCGCCACAGCAAGGCAGACCGGCTCGCCGCCCGTCGATGGCCGGAAGGACAAAATTCCAGAGATTTCAGCAGGCATCGGAACTAGAAGTACTGATAGAAGTTCAAGTTCTGTTCGCCGCGAACCAAAATCTCGTCAAGGATCCCAGACGAAACCGGGTAGCCTTCGCAGACCGTGCGCAGTGCCATGAGCTTTTCCCTAAAAAGCGTTCCGCTCCCGCGAATGAGCGGAAGCAGCTTCTGCGCCACCGCGTAGTCAATAGCCGTCTTCTGCTTCCCGTTGAAGAGAGCGGTGCCCGCCGCCACAAATCGCGTCATCGCCCGGCGGCTTCGGATGGACACGTTGAGGCCCAAGGCGTTCATGGCCTTCAGGAACGGTTGCATCTGTGAGAGTTCCTGAAGGTTGTTGCTCGTGAGGAGTCCGTCGCCGAACGCCGCCATGAAGTCCTTCCAATACACGGGGTTCAGCTCAGGGATGTTCTTTGCCGCGGGAGAGAACTTCGGCGCCGGCAGACGAACAATCCAAGCGCGATCCAAGAGTCGGGGCGACAAGGGTTCCGTCGTGTCGTCAATGTTGATCGTCGCGAGGAATCGCAGATGGTCCGGAATCGTGCAAAGCTGGTTGTCCCCCAGCATGATGTCGCGAGACCCATTCTCCGCCCCGCCGCAAATCCCCATGAAGTCGGCCCAGTAGTACTCCATCGGGCTCAAGTTCGCTTCGTCGAGCAGGAACAAAAACGGGAAGCTGTCGGTGTGCGTCGCCTTCGCCTCCACGCTGAGCAAACGCAGCGCGTCGTAGCGTCGGCGGTCGCTCGTATTGAAGCTCTGGGTCAGCGGATTGAAGTACCCCAAGAAGTCGCGCTTCGAAGTCCAGCCGCGCTCCACGGGCACCAGAAGGAATCGGTCATAGGTCGCCGCGCCGCTCCATGCCGGCTCGTCTTTCAAATGACGACCCAAATTCGTGAGGCCCAGCGTCTCCGCCAGAATCTGGCACACAGACGTTTTGCCGCTTCCCGGCTCGCCCGAGAAGATCGTGAGGAAGTTGAGCGCCGTTGAGAGAAGCAGGTTCACTGCCTCGTCATGCGTGTAGGAGCGTCGATCCTGAATGCCTTTGATGAGGCGCTCCCGGATGGCCGACGTATGTCCCTTTGCCGCCGGCAGATCCCACATGGCTTCTGCTCGGGCCTGATATTGGATGCCCTTCTCTTTCGGGGGCGTCGATGGCTCCTCAGTGATCGGCGTCAGCCCCGTGCCCTTGAGATCAAGGTATGGCGACATCTTGAAGCGCGCGTACCGCGTCTTCGCCGCCTCTACGATCTTGTCAAGCTCCGCTTGCCAGAAGACTTTCCTAGCCGCGCCCTCGGCTTCCGCCTTTTCGATGTCCGCCTTCAGCGCGGCGAGCACTTGAGACTGCTCGGTCTTCTGTGCTTCAAACTGGGCCGTTTCTTTCGCCATAGCGGCCTCATGCTCCGCCTTCAGGGTCTCGCGCTTCTGGCGCAGACGCTGAGAAAGCTCTGTCAATTCCGGCGTGCTCTCCACCGCGTCCGCGACGGCTTGCGTCAGCGGCCGATTCTTGGCCGTTTCTTCCTGCTTGAGCGCTTGCAAAAGCGACTTCACCGCCAGCGCCCGCATTTCCTTGAGATGGCCGTCGCCCGACGCGAGTTGGTCCAAAAGCTCCTTCAAGCGCTTGCACTCCTCCGGATCCGCCAGAATCGTCGCTGCATCAATCGCCGGTTCAATGTCGTTGAAGGACGGCAACGACGGAATCTCCACCGCCGCGGCGCGTAGCAGGGCGGCGTCCTGAAGGAAGTCCACTGTCTCTTCTATGAAGGCATTCGGCGTGTGGATCAGCGCCAGCTGGCACGTCAGCGTCCCGACGGAACTTTCCGAAAAGAGGTCTACGAGGCTTTCCGCCCGAACCGGCTGCTTGCTCACCAAGTTCATGACTTCCTTCGCGGGAAGTTTCGGAATGTAGAGCCGATCATTCACGTCGCGCCGCAGACGGAACGGACCGAAGTAGTCGTCTTCGATGTGGAGCAACGCCAATTCACCATCAAAAACCGTGTTGTCTTGCTCGGTGCTCGATACTTTCACGAATGTATTCGTCGTGAGGTCCGTATCGTATGGATCCTCCTCATCCGCCGGCGTTACGACAATG
>CAVJUB010000197.1:0-4046 GCA_963652545.1 Hallella faecis
CGTTCGTCAACAAGATGCGGATCGGTTGCTGAAAGATCAGTCATAGCTTGGGTTCCCTCTATGGCAGAATGGTGTTCCGCAAAGATAAGGAACCAGACAGATGCCTTCCTACACCCCAGAATTCCGCGAGTCCGTCGTGCGCTCGGTGCTCAGCAAGGAATGCCGTGATGCGGCCGAAGCCGCGGCGAAATACGGATGCAGCAAGCACTCCGTGACGCGCTGGTTGGCGCAGTACCAGCCCACGGATGCTCAGAAGCCCGCCAAGGCGGTCAAAGCCACCGTCAAAGCTACCAGGCCGCCTCTGCCGAACGGCTGGTCGTTGGCTCAGGGTATTGAGGCCGTAGGAGCCCGCAACGCCTTTGGTGATGATACGGATGCGTATGGGGCATACTGCCGCAGGGTTGGAATACGTACTACTGAAGTTGATGCCATTGATCAATGGGTGAAAGACAATGGCGGTGTCATGGGGGTTCTGCAGCATCAGGAAAGCATGGTCGAATTCCACCGGACAAAGAAGGAGTTAGCTAGTCGTGACGCCGAATTATCTAAAAAAGACAAGGCACTAGCAGATGCGGCTACTATGCTCGTCCTCGCAAAAAAAGCCGAGGCGATCTGGGGGGCGCGTCGAAGCTGATCAACACCTCAGATCGCCAGAAAATTTTCGCGTTGGTCGAAGAAGGCACGAGCCAGGGCCTCAGCATTGAGCAGGCATGCGAGGTTGTAGGTATTTCGAGTCGTGCATTACGTAAATGGAAATCGCACAAGGATCCGCTGGTTGATGGACGCACGAAGGAAGGACGCAAGGACACTCCGCGGAAGGCCCCTGCCAACAGCTTTACCCCAGAGGAAATAGCGGCCTTGGTAAGAAGATATAACCAACCAGACGTCGTAAATTTGACGTTAAATCAAGCGTTTTTACGGGTCTTGGATGGCGGCGAATACTTTGGCTCTTTGAGCACGGTGTACCGTGTAATGAAGGCTGAGGGGCTGAACGCAAGTCGCAACGCTACACGTGCGCCGAGCACCGGTGGTTATAAACCAACGAGCTATGAGGCTACGGGGCCTAACCAGGTATGGACATGGGACATCACGTACTTCAAGGACTCGAGATATACGGGAAGGTTCTTCTACGCATATGTTATTGTGGACATTTTTAGTAGATATGTAGTACATTCAGCGGTATACGACGCGGATAACGCCACGTACGCAGCCGAGTTTCTAGATGCTGCGTTCAAGAAGCATCACATCAGGCCGCGCCAGCTGGTGCTGCACTCCGACAACGGCTCGTCGATGAAGGCTGCAAGCACGCTGGCGTTGTTGAAGGCGCGGGCTGTGGAGTTTTCGCACAGTCGTCCACGCGTCAGCAATGACAACCCGTACTCGGAGGCCTTGTTTAAAACGCTGAAGTACACTGGCATGGTGAAGTATCCAACAGATGGCTTTAAATCCATTGATAAAGCAAGAGAATGGTTGAAGAATTTTATAAACAAATACAACAACGAACACTATCATTGCGGCATTAATTTTGTAACACCGAAATCAAGATTTCTGGGTGAGGATGAGGCGGTGCTGAAAGCACGCAAGGCAATAATCGAACGCGAGCGCGCCCGGCATCCGAACCGCTGGATTCAAGGCCGCACCATGAACTGCGAACCCGTCGGCGGCGTCTGGCTGAACCCAGATAGGCCGGCACCGTCAGGAGCCGTCGGAGCCACGTCCAGCGGGGCCTCCGCGGGAATGACTGTGGTGGAGCCGTAGACGATGCGGGGCCCCAAAAGCAGTACCCCTCGCATCGCTGCGAGGGGGATTTCGGGCGCGGTCATCGGGATCCCTCCCTGTACCGCATCGGCACTGTAGCACGCCGGGCTTCGATAGTGGGATCTCGAGGGACCTGCTTGCGCCCTACAGATTTTGGGCTTCAAATATCCTCAGAGTCTGAGGGCGAGCCCTCAGGAGGCGATAGCCTCACCGTCGTAGCTACCCGCTACGGCATAGGTCCGATGCTTGCCGAAAGGCGACCAAAGCGAGCATCGATTTGTTAAAAAAATCGGAACATCGACTTGACAACTACCGGAAGGCAGCCAAGCCTTCTAAACGAATTTTGAAAGTTTCCCATTGATTTTTAGCAAAACAACCACCATTGGACATCCATGACCAGGGAAGACCGCCTCATCAAGACCATTTCCATCGCCGGCTTTCGCAACCTCAAGGCAGTGCATGAGCTGGCGCTTTCCCGGCTCAACGTGCTGATCGGCGGCAACGGCGCCGGAAAGTCGTCCTTTCTCCGTTTCTTTGAACTGCTGGGCGCGATGCACCGCTCGGGCCATCTGCAGGACTTCGTGCTCGACCACGGCGGCGCGGACGATCAGCTCTTCATGGGCGCGAAGACCACGCCGGAAATCACGGCGCATATTGGCTGGGAAGCGGGGGCGGGCGTCTGCGACTACGCGCTGCGCCTCGCGTACGTCGCAGGCGACGCGCTCAAAATCGCCGAAGAAAAGTATCGCCTGAGTTTGACCGACGCCCAAGCGCCCTATCAGACGCTGCCCACGCCCTCGATGGAGTCACGCCTGAAGGACCAGCCGGATCCCGCGGCGCAGACGATCAGCCGGCTGCTGCAACAATGCGCCGTGTTCCATTTTCACGACACGTCGGTGAGCGCGTCCGTCAACAAGCGCTGGGACGTCGCAGACAACGTCTGCTTGCGGACGGACGGCGGCAATCTGGGGGCGGTGCTGCTGGATTTGAAAATGAACGACGTCCCGCGCTACCGCCTCATCGTGAGCCAGATTCAGCGGGTGTTCCCGGCGCTGGACGACTTTGTGCTGGAGCCCGTGAAGGGCAAGGTGCTCTTTTGCTGGCGAAGCCGCTTCAGCGACAAGACGATGGGGCCGTATCTCACGTCGGACGGCACGCTGCGGCTCTTCTTTCTGGTGACGCTCTTGAATCTCCCCGCCGAGCGCCTCCCGTCGCTCCTTCTCATTGACGAGCCCGAACTGGGCCTGCATCCGCAGGCGGTGGAGCTGGTGGCCGCGATGGTGAAGCGCGTGGCGGCCGTGAAGCAGGTCATCATCGCCACGCAGTCGCCGCTGATGCTCGATTGCTTTCAGCCGGATAACATCATCGTGGCGGAGTCTCGCGGCGGCGCGGCGGAATTAAAGCGCCTCGAAAAGCCCGAGTACGAGCGCTGGCTTGCGGAGGACTATCTTTTGTCCGACTGGTGGATGGCGCGAACCGTCGGAGGCTTGCAGTGATTCGCATCGGCGTGATTTGCGAGGGGCAGACGGAAAGCGGCTTTGTGAACCGGTGTCTTGCGCCCTACTGCCTGCAAGAGGCGAATGTGCTCCTCATTCCGCGGCTCTTGGCGGCGCGCTCGGGACGCCATCGCGGCGGCCGCGTGACGGTGGAGCGCTTGGCGGAAGCGGTCTACTGCGATCGCTTTCAGTTCGATCGCGTGACGACGCTCGTTGACTTCTACGGTTTTCAAAACGCCGCCGGCCGCGGGAAGGCGGCCTTGGAAGACGACATTCGGGCGGCCGTGGTGGGGCGCAACCCGGACTTGGATCCGCGGTTCGTCCTGCCCTACGTGCAGATGCACGAATTCGAAGCGCTGCTCTTTGCGGACGTGGCGATGTTTGAGCTGGTGCTCTGCGATCGGTGGACGCCGGCGGTGCAGTCGGGGCTTCAGGCGGTGGCAGACGAATTTCCCAACCCTGAAGCCATCAACAACAGCCCGGAGACGGCGCCTTCGAAGCGCCTGAAGCACATCATTCCGCGACTCCTAGCGGCGCGCTCGGGACGTCATCGCGGCGGCCGCGTGACGGTGGAGCGGTTGGCGGAAGCGGTTTACTGCGATCGCTTTCAATTTGATCGCGTGACGACGCTCGTTGATTTCTACGGCTTTCAGGATGCCGCCGGCCGCGGAAAGGCGGCCTTGGAAGACGACATTCGGGCGGCCGTGGTGGAGCGAAACCCCGACTTGGATCCCCGCTTCGTCCTGCCCTACGTGCAGATGCACGAATTCGAAGCGCTGCTCTTTGCGGACG